>NZ_CP050192.1:1017649-1126962 GCF_011694515.1 Mycobacterium sp. DL592
GCCGCCCGGATACGGGCCGCCCAGCGGACCGCAGGTCAGCATCGGTGAGGCCTTCTCCTGGGCCTGGGGCCAGTTCTCCAAGAACGCCGTCCCGTTGCTCGTCGCCACGCTGGTGCTCGGTGTCATCGTCGGCGGTCTGAGCGGCATCCTGTCGGCTGTCCTGGGTGCCATGTCGCCCGATACCGCCACGGTCTACGAGTCCGACGGTTCGAGCTTCAGCTACTCGTCCGGCATCCAGCTGGGCGCGGGTGGAACCGTTGTGCTCATCATCGGCGGCATCGCGCTGCTGGTGGTGGCCGGCGCAATCGCCTCGGCCTACGTCGGTGGCCTGCTCGACATCGCCAACGGTCAGAAGGTCAGCGTCGGCTCGTTCTTCAAGCCGCGCAACGTCGCCAACGTGGTCCTGACCACCGTGATCGTGGGAATCCTGTCGGCGATCGGCAACTTCCTGTGCGTCATTCCCGGCCTGCTCGTGTCGATCTTCACGATGTTCGCGATCGTGGCGGTCGTCGACCGCAACCTCTCTGCAATCAACGGGATCAAAACCAGCTTCGACATCGTCAAGTCCAACTTCGGACCGGCGATCCTGGCCTGGCTGGTCGCCATCGCGATCACCCTGGTCGGGGCGCTGCTCTGCGGTATCGGTCTGATCGTCGCAGTTCCGGTGGCGTATCTCTTCGAGATCTTCGTCTACCGGCGGCTCACCGGCGGCGAGGTCGCACCGGTCCCCGCGTAACCACCCGAGTTCTGACGGGAAAAGGCGCTCACCGCCGGAGGTGAGCGCCTTTTCTCATGCCGATAGGCTCGATGGCGATGAGTGAGCAACGCAGCGCCGCCGACCGGCACCGGGCACAGGGTTTCGCGACCAAAGCCATCCACGCCGGCTACCGGCCGGACCCCGCGACAGGTGCGGTCAACGCGCCGATCTACGCCAGCAGCACCTTCGCCCAGGACGGCGTCGGCGGCCTGCGCGGCGGCTTCGAGTACGCCCGCACCGGCAACCCGACCCGCGCGGCGCTGGAGGCGGTGCTGGCCGCGGTCGAGGACGGCACCTTCGGGCGCGCGTTCAGCTCCGGCATGGCCGCCACCGACTGCGCCCTGCGCGCGGTACTGCGCCCCGGCGACCACCTGGTGATCCCCGACGACGCCTACGGCGGCACCTTCCGGCTCATCGACAAGGTGTTCAGCCAGTGGGGCGTCGAGCACACGCCGGTGCCGCTGTCGGATCTCGACGCGGTGCGCGCGGCCATCACCAGCCGCACCCGCCTGATCTGGGTGGAGACGCCCACCAACCCGCTGCTGTCGATCGCCGACATCGCCGGGATCGTCCAGATCGCCAGTGCTGCCGGGGTGAAGGTGTTGGTGGACAACACCTTTGCGTCCCCTGCGCTGCAGCAGCCGTTGAGCCTGGGCGCCGACATCGTGCTGCACTCGACGACGAAGTACATCGGCGGGCACTCCGACGTCGTCGGCGGCGCTTTGGTGACCAATGACGAGGAACTCGACACCAAGTTTGCGTTCCTGCAGAACGGCGCCGGCGGCGTGCCTGGCCCGTTCGACGCCTACCTGACCATGCGTGGACTCAAGACACTGGAACTGCGGATGCAGCGGCACAGCGCGAACGCCGCGCAGGTCGCCGAGTTCCTCGACGGGCATGCCGCGGTGACCCAGGTGCTCTACCCGGGTCTGCCGAGTCATCCGGGCCATGATGTGGCCGCCCGCCAGATGCGCGGTTTCGGTGGCATGGTCTCGATCCGGATGCGTGGCGGTGCCGATGCGGCACGCCGATTGTGCTCTCGCACAGAGATTTTCATTCTCGCGGAGTCCCTTGGCGGGGTCGAGTCGCTGATCGAGCATCCGGGGGCGATGACCCACGCGTCGACGGCGGGCTCACAGCTGGAGGTTCCCGACGACCTCGTCCGGCTGTCGGTCGGCATCGAAGACCCGGCCGATCTGCTCGGCGACCTCGAACAGGCCCTAAGCTAACGCTGCCCGGACTGCGGCCGTCGTCACCGCAAGATTGATGTCGGCCATCTGGGCGTCGTCAACCCATGTGCCGCTGGCGATTTCACTTGCCCGGCCGGCAACCCACTGCCACCCGCGCTCGTTGAGCGACAGCAGCACGCCGAGGGCGTTCACCGCATGCAACAGCGACACGATGCTCGCGGTCTGCGGATCGGGCCGCTGCCCGTCGAACAGGGCCGCGAGCAGCGCTGAGCGGGCCCGGTCCACCCGGGTGCGGTTGGCCATCGGCCAGGCATAGTCGTTGCGGCGCAAGCGATGTGAGGACAACTGCACCTGATGCAATTGCCCGGTTCGCAACAGTTGGTCGAGCACATCGTCCTCGGCGCGTTTGCGGAGTTTGGCGATCGCCGCGGCAGGCGTCATCGGCGCCTGCAGCAGCAACGACAGGGCCGGGCGCAGCACCGGATCGGCCGGGGGAGGGCCGGCCAGCGCGACCAGCCGATCGGAGTCCACCGGCTCGTGCGGCAAGGCGGGCCGGATCCGGCACTCGTAGGCCAGATCCAGCAGCACCGCGGCGGCCATCAGCCGCTGCAGAGTGCCGCGTTCGATTGCAGGCTGCGCTGCGGCGTTGTCGAGCAGGAGCAGCAGCAGGTCTTCGGCGATGCGTGCCACGCGGCGGCGAGCTAGCCCTGGTAGGGCTCCGCGCTGACCAGCGACACCTTGACGATGTTGCCGTTGGGCACGGTGTAGGACCGCGTCTCGCCGACCTTGGCGTTGAGCAGCGAAGCGCCCAGCGGAGAGTTGGGGGAGTAGACCTCGAGCTTGTCGTGGTCGATGCCATCCTGGCGGGTGGCGATCAGGAAGGTCTCGGTGTCGGACTCGTCGCCGTTGTAGTAGACCGTGACGACCGAGCCGGGCAGGGCCACACCGGACACCTTGGGGGCCTCGCCCACCTTGGCCGTCGTCAGCAGCTCCTGTAGCTGGCGGATACGCGCCTCTTCCTGCCCCTGCTGCTCGCGGGCGGCGTGGTAGCCACCGTTCTCGCGCAGGTCGCCCTCCTCGCGCCGGTCATTGATCTCGGCGGCGATGACCGGACGATTGGCGATCAGCTGATCGAGCTCGCCCTTGAGGCGGTCGTATGACTCCTGGGTCAGCCAGGTCACCTGGGTATCGGTCATCGTCGTGCTCCTCATTCGTTATTTCCGCGGCAAGCGGTGCAGTCTGTGTGTCGCTGCCGGGAACCATGCGGGCGGTGCCGCGTGTATTGCCATCGAAGAGCTGCGTATAAACGCGCTAATGAAGCAATACACGGCTCCCAGCAGGAACCGTGTATCGGACAAGTCTACCACCGAGGCGACTCACAGCTTTCAGAAATTCGCAGTTCGCCGTTCGTACGCGGGCCACCAGCGCGCCGCCGCGACCAGGCGAACCTAGGGTGTGACCAGGTAAGACGGGACGTCCATACCGCACCCGTAGATATCGCCGACGAATGGCGGCTTAGAGGACTTCACGGTGGCCGTCACCTGCACGGTCTTCTGCTCCGACGGCGCCACCAGAATTTCGCGACGGCCCGTTTCGGCGCCGTCGCGCGACCGCACCCGAACAATGCAATGCGCGGGCCGCGACGGGTCCTTTCGAGTCACGCTGATCGTGACCGACACCGTTTGGCTGTCCACCACCTCATATGCGGCCATGGTTCCCTCGACGTCGTTGCCCTCGAAGCGCTGATAGCCGACGACCGCGACGACGACTCCCAGGGCCAGGGCCACCACACCCAGCGCAATCGCCAGCCACCGCCGGGTGGTGGCCGACATCCGCTGCCGGCCGTACCTCGACTCCAGCTTGGTGCGGCCTTCGGTCATGGTGTGGAGTGCAACTCTCGTCAGCGGGCTTGATTACGGGTATGCATGCCCCGGATGGAACTATTGGACTATAGGGCGTGCTGTCGACGTTGCAGCAGTACGCAGGGTGCAGCAGTACGCGAGAGCAAATCGAGGGAGACGTGACCGAACTGCGGTTGATGGCCGTTCACGCCCACCCGGACGACGAGTCCAGCAAGGGTGCGGCGACCTTGGCGCGCTACGCGAACGAAGGCCACCGGGTGCTGGTCGTGACGCTGACCGGCGGTGAGCGCGGCGACATCCTCAACCCGGCGATGGACCTGGCGGACGTTCGTGGCCGTATCGCCGACGTGCGCCGCGACGAGATGGCCAGAGCCGCCGAGATCCTGGGTGTCGAACACCGGTGGCTGGGGTTCGTCGACTCCGGGCTGCCCGAGGGCGACCCGTTGCCGCCGCTGCCCGAAGGCTGCTTCGCCGAGGTGCCGCTGGCAGAACCCGTGGCCGAACTGGTCAAGCTGATTCGGGAGTTCCGCCCCCACGTCATGACCACCTACGACGAGAACGGCGGCTACCCGCACCCGGATCACATTCGCTGCCACCAGGTTTCGGTGGCCGCCTACGAAGAGGCAGCCGATCACCGGCTGCATCCCGACGCCGGGGAGCCCTGGAGCGTCAGCAAGCTGTACTACAACCACGGCTTCCTGCGGGCGCGCCTGCAACTGTTGCAGGACGAGTTCGCCAAGAACGGCCAGGAGGGCCCGTTCGCCAAGTGGCTGGAGAACTGGGACCCGGAGATCGACGTGCACGCCGGCCGGGTGACCACCCGGGTTCCGTGCTCGGACTACTTC
Organism: Mycobacterium sp. DL592; assembly: GCF_011694515.1. Lineage (NCBI taxonomy): Bacteria > Bacillati > Actinomycetota > Actinomycetes > Mycobacteriales > Mycobacteriaceae > Mycobacterium > Mycobacterium sp. DL592. Next base: position 1,022,304 of record NZ_CP050192.1, read on the forward strand.
CACGTCCGCGACGAGGCGCTCAAGGCGCACGCCACCCAGATCGACCCCTCCGGGTTCTTCTTCGCGACACCCATAGAGTGGCAGCAGCGGTTGTGGCCCACCGAGGAGTTCGAACTGGCTCGCTCACGGGTACCCGCGACGTTGCCCGAGGAAGACCTGTTCGCCGGAATCGAGATATTCGAGTGATTGACCTGTTGACCACGGCGGTGTCGGTGCTCGCCGATCCGCCGAAGAACTCCGGGCCGGACTTCGGCAAGGCCAGCCCGCTGGGTCTGCTGGTCGTGGTGCTGCTGCTGATCGGCGTCTTCATCCTTGTGTGGTCGATGAACCGGCACCTCAAGAAGCTGCCGAAGAGTTTCGACGACGAGCCCGCCGAGACGGCCTCCGAGGACGCCGAACCCGAGGCTGAAGCTGAACCCGGGAAGACCGCCAGTGAGTCCAGCGGGTAACACCCTGGGCGGGGCCACCAGCCCCTACCTGCGTCAGCACGCCGACAATCCGGTGTACTGGCAGCAGTGGGGCCCCGAGGCCCTCGAGGAAGCCGCCCGCCGCGACGTTCCGATCCTGCTATCCATCGGCTACGCCGCCTGCCACTGGTGCCACGTGATGGCCCATGAGTCCTTCGAGGACCATGAGGTGGCCGCGGCGGCCAACGCCGACTTCGTCTGTATCAAGGTCGACCGCGAGGAACGTCCCGACCTCGACGCGGTGTACATGAACGCCACCGTGGCCATGACCGGTCAGGGCGGCTGGCCGATGACGTGTTTCCTCACCCCGGACGGCAGGCCGTTCTTCTGCGGCACTTACTACCCCAAGGCGCAGTTCCTGCAGTTGCTCGCCGCGGTCGCCGACACCTGGCGCACCCAGCGCGGCGACGTCGAGCAGGCCTCCGAACAGGTCGCCGGTGAGCTGCGGCGGATGGCCTCCGGCCTGCCCGGCGGCGGCCCGGATGTCTCGCCGCCGCTGTGCGACCACGCCGTCGAGGTGATCCTGCGCGACGAGGACGTCGACCGCGGCGGGTTCGGGCAGGCGCCGAAATTTCCGCCGTCGGCGCTGCTCGAGGCGCTGCTGCGCAACCACGAGCGCACCGGTTCGCCGTTGCCGCTGGCCGCGGTGGCCCGCACCGCGACGGCGATGGCGCGCGGCGGGATCTACGACCAGCTGGCCGGCGGCTTCGCCCGCTACAGCGTGGATCCCGACTGGGTGGTCCCGCACTTCGAGAAGATGCTCTACGACAACGCGCTGCTGCTGCGTGCCTACGCGCATTGGGCGCGACGTACCGGCGACCAGTTGGCCCGCCGGGTCACCGCGCAGACGGCGGCGTTCCTGATCAACGACCTGGCCGAGGGTGACATGTTCACCTCGTCGCTGGACGCCGACGCCGCGGGATCGGAAGGCTCCACCTATGTGTGGACGCCCGCACAGCTTGCCGAGGTGCTCGGTGCGGACGACGGGGCTTGGGCTGCAACGGTTTTCACCGTCACCGAGCAGGGGACGTTCGAGCACGGCGCGTCGGTGCTGCAGCTGCTGTCGGATCCCGACGACGTCGATCGCTTCGAGCGGGTGCGTGCCGCGCTGCTGGCCGCGCGGGCGAGCCGGGTGCAGCCGCCGCGCGACGACAAGATCGTGACCGCGTGGAACGGGCTGGCGATCACGGCGTTGGCCGAAGCCAGTGTGGCCCTTGATGATCCGAGTCTGCTGGACGCCGCACTGCGGTGTGCTGAGGCGATTGTGAGCCTGCACATCGTCGACGGGCGGCTGCGGCGGGCCAGCCTCGGCGGCGTGGTCGGTGACAGCGCGGCCATCCTCGAAGACCATGCCGCGCTCGCGACCGGGCTGCTGAGCCTCTACCAACTGACCGCCGACCAGTCCTGGCTGACGACCGCCGCCGAGCTGATCAGCCTGGCGCTGCGGCACTTCGCCGACCCCGACCGGCCGGGCCGCTGGTTCGACAGCGCCGACGACGCCGAGGCGCTGATGGTGCGTCCCGCCGACCCGCTCGACGGTGCGACACCCGCGGGGGCGTCGTTGATCGCCGAGGCGCTGCTGACCATCGCGCACATGGTCGACGGTGACTGGGTGGCCCGCTACGGCGACGCCGCCGCGGGCACGCTGCTGGCGCACTCGCCGCTGCTGGCCAAGGCGCCCCGCTCGGCCGGGCACTGGCTGGCCGTGGCCGAAGCGGCCGTGCGCGGCCCACTGCAGGTGGCCGTCTCGTGTGCGTCGCCGGATTCGGTGCTGCTGGCGGCCGCCCGGCAGTTCGCACCCGGCGGGACGATCGTCGTCGGCGGTGCGGTGGACTCGTCGCCGCTGCTGGCCGGGCGCGGCCGGGTGCGCGGTGCCGACGCGGCCTATGTGTGCCGCGGCCGCACGTGTGACTTGCCGGTGACAACTGCCCAGGATCTGTCCGAGGCGCTGGGCGTGCCCGTGTAGCGTTCCGGCCATGCCGAGTGCCGAGCAGATCACCCAGACCGTCCATCAGTACCTCGATGCCGTCGCCAAGGGCGACGCCGACACCATCGCGACGCTGTACGCCGCCGACGCCACCGTCGAGGACCCGGTCGGCGGTGAGGTTCACATCGGCCGCCAGGCCATCCGCGCCTTCTACACCGCGGTCGAAAACGCCAGCAGCCAAGCCGATATCGAGACGCTGCGGGTGCTCGGCCACGAGGCGGCGTTCTACTGGACGCTGGCCATCCACGGCATGAAGATCAGCATCATCAGCGTGATGACGTTCGACGCCGAGGCCAAGATCGCCTCGATGAAGGCCTACTGGGGCCCGGAGAACATCACTACGGGCTAAGGCCTAGAAGACCGCGAACCACATCGCGATGTAGTGGCAGATCGCCGCCACCGCGGTGCAGGCGTGGAAGAACTCGTGGTGGCCGAACGTCGTCGGCCACGGGTTGGGCCACTTCAGCCCGTACAGCACGCCGCCGACGCTGTAGAGCGCGCCGCCGACGATCAGCAGCACCATCGCCGCGACGCCGGCGCCGTTCATGATCGGCACGATGAACCACACCGCCACCCAACCCAGCAGCAGGTAGAGCGGGACGCCGACCCACCGCGGCGCCGACGGCCAGAAGCACTTCAACAAGACCCCGGCCGCGGCCCCGCTCCACACGATCGTGAGCAGAATGGCGCCGCTGCGTTCCGGCAACGCCAGCATGGCGAACGGGGTGTAGCTGCCGGCGATGAAGATGAAGATCATCGAATGGTCGAGGCGCTTCATCCACTTGCGCGCGGACGGTGAGGTCCAGTTGACCCGGTGATAGGTGCCGCTGACGGTGAACATCGCCACGATCGTCAGCGTGTAGATCAGGGTGGCGATGCCCGCGCGGGTGGACCCCAGCGACCACGAGACCGAGACCAGGGCTGCCCCGGCGATCGCCGCGATCACCGCGGCGTAGACGTGAATCCAGCCCCGCAGCCGTGGTTTTCCGAGGAATTCGACCGCGGCGTCGACGACGGCTTCGGGGAAGTCCTCGGCGTCTGACGACTGGGAACGGCGGGGATCGGTGGTGTCGACTCCTGCGGTCATGTCACCTCCATAGCGCGCGGGGGCACGTCATGCTCACAGTAGTCTGGTTCGTCGTGGAGATCATTCCGCCTCGCCTCAAAGAACCGGCTTACCGGCTCTACGAGATGCGGCTGCGCCAGGAGCTCGCGCGCTCGAAGTCCGAGCTACCGCGGCACATCGCCGTGCTGTGCGACGGCAACAGGCGCTGGGCTCGTGACGCTGGTCACGACGACGTCAGCTACGGCTATCGGATGGGCGCCAAGAAGATTGCCGAGATGCTGCGCTGGTGCGCCGACGCCGGCATCGAGATGGCCACGGTGTACCTGCTGTCCACCGAGAACCTGCAGCGCGACCCTGACGAACTCGCCGCGCTCATCGAGATCATCACCGACGTCGTCGAGGAGATCTGCGCGCCCGCCAATCGGTGGAGCGCACGCACGGTCGGCGATCTGGAGCTGCTCGGGGAGGAGCCGGCCCGCCGCGTGCGCGAGGCCGTCGAGAGCACCGCCGGGTTGCCGCCGGCGTCGTTTCACGTCAACGTCGCCGTTGGTTACGGCGGGCGCCAGGAGATCGTCGACGCCGTCCGCGCGCTGTTGAGCAAGGAGCTGGCCAACGGCGCCACCGCCGAACAGCTCATCGAGGCCGTCACCATCGACGGCATCTCGGAGAACCTGTACACCTCCGGCCAGCCCGATCCCGATCTGGTGATCAGGACATCGGGCGAGCAGCGGCTCTCCGGTTTCCTGCTGTGGCAGAGCGCCTATTCGGAGATGTGGTTCACCGAGGCACACTGGCCGGCGTTCCGCCGGGTCGACTTCCTGCGCGCGCTACGCGACTACAGCCGACGTCACCGCCGCTTCGGGCAGTAGTTCTAGGGGCTGCCCGGCTGGCCGTTGGTCGCGGTACCGGTGCCAGTGGTGGACGCACTGCCGCCGCTGCCACCCACGCCGCCGGGCGTCCCGCCGTTGCCGCCGTTGCCGCCGTTGGCGTTGGCGGCGGACGCCACATTGTCGATGTTGGCCTGTCCGCCTTTTCCGCCGTTGCCGCCATTGCCCGCTGTGCCGTCACCGCCGGTTCCACCGGCTCCCGCTGTCATCGCTCCGGTTCCCGTCGTGTAGACGCCCCCGCCATCGCCACCGGCACCGCCAGCGCCGCCGTCGCCGCCGTCGCCGCCGCGGCCGCCGTCCGCGGTCCCCGTAGCATTCGGGGTCAAGACGTATGCAAGGCCGCCGTTGCCTCCCGTTCCGCCGGTGCCGGTGGAATCGCCTGCTGCGCCGTTGCCGCCGTTGCCGCCGTTGCCGCCGACGGCCGAGCCTTTACCGAAGGTCGTCGCACCTCCGCCGTTACCGCCCTGGCCGCCCGTGCTACCGGGTCCGGTGCCCGCACCGCCATCGTGGCCCGCGCCGCCGTGAGCCGAGCCGTTGCCGGAGTTGGACGCTTCCCCGCCCGCGCCGCCTTGTCCGCCCGATTCTTGGCCTGTTCCGCCAGCTCCGCCCGCGCCACCGACTGCGGTCGTAGTCGACGACGTGCCGCTGGTTCCGCCGGTTCCGCCGGTTCCGCCGGCCGTGGGGCCGTGCCCGCCCGGCCGCCTTCGCCGCCCTCTCCACCGGTGGCCTCTCCGGAACCGAGAGCAAAGGCATTGCCGCCCGCACCTGCGTTACCGCCGCCACTGTCACCGTCCCCGGCATCGCCGCCCGCGCCGCCGGTGGCATCGCCGCTGCCGTTGGTTTGCGCGGTGCCGCCGTTGCCGCCGGCGCCACCGACAGCCGCGCCGCTACCGCCCTTACCGCCTGCGCCACCGACGGCATTCTCGCTCGACCCGGTGTTGTCGATCGTCACGCTGCCGCCGGTGCCGCCACTGCCACCGTTGTTGGTGACACCCTCACCGCCGGCACCGCCGGCGCCTGCGTGGACGGCACCGGTTCCGGTCGTGGTGGCCGATCCACCGAATCCGCCATTGCCACCGACCGTGCCGGTGCCGCCCTTGCCGCCCTTACCGCCGGTCGCGGTAGCAGTTGACGTCGAAGTCGAGATGACCGCGCCGCCGCCGGACCCCGCTTTGCCACCGGGTCCGGTCGGCGTGCTGGTGGGTCCGCCGTCACTGCCGTCACCGCCGTCGCCGGCGTCGCCACCGGTCGCAGCGCCCAACCCGTTGTTATAGGCCGTCCCGCCGCTGCCGCCCTGGCCGCCTGCAGTCGCGCCGGCACCGCCCGTTCCGCCGGCACCGCCGGTCGCGGTACCTCCCGACGCGGCGTTCTGGACGAACGCGGCACCGCCGTCGCCGCCCTTGCCGCCCTGGCTGCCGTTGAAGCCCGCACCCCCGGTGCCGCCTGTGCCGCCGGTCGCACCCCCGGTTCCGTTGGCGAACGCCAGACCGCCGCTGCCGCCGTTGCCGCCGTTGTAGCTTCCGCTGCCAGCTGAACCGCCGGAGCCGCCGATGGCCTCAACCGAACCACCGTTGAACCCCCAGCCGCCGTTTCCGCCGTTGCCGCCGATGCCGGCGAACGCGTCGCCGCCATTGCCGCCCTGTCCGCCGTTGCCGTAGTTGCCGCCGTTGCCGCCGTCGCCGCCGTCGCCGCCGTTAGTTCCGTCGGTGGGTTCCCAGCCGTCGCCGCCATAGCCGCCGTTGCCGACCGCGGTGGTGGGAAGCGCGCCGGTGGCACCGTTTTGACCGGCGCTGCCACCGGTACCGCCGACACCTGCTGAGCCCCCGGTACCGGCGGCGCCCACGTTGCCGATGTTGCCGCCATTGCCGCCCTTGGCGCCGTTGGGAGTTCCCTCGAAGCCGCTTGCTCCTTGGCCGCCGTCGCCGGGATTGCCGGCGGCGCCGCCGTTGCCCCCGTTGCCGCCGTTGCCGTTGGTGCCCTTAACGCCCGATACCGATGTGCCGCCGTTGCCGCCGTTACCCCCGTTTCCGCCGGCGCCGGCGTTTCCGCCATTGCCACCGTTTTGGCCCGCCTGTCCCGGTTGGATCTGGGACAGACCCACGGCCCCAAGCCCGCCGACGCCGCCGTCGGCGCCGTTTCCGCCGTGCCCGCCCGCGCCGCCGTTGCCCGAGGTCGATCCGCCCGCGCCACCGTTTCCGCCGGCGCCGCCGGCGCCACCCTTGGTGCCGTTGCCGCCGTTGGAGCCCGGCTGGAAACCCTGGGATCCGCCCGTGCCGGCGGCGCCGTTGCCGCCGTTGCCGCCGGCCCCGCCGTTGCCTACCGACCCGCCGTCGCCGCCGGCGCCACCTGACCCGCCGTCGGCGCCGGAAGTGGTTGCGCTGCTGCCGTTTCCGCCATTGCCGCCGTTGCCGCCGCTGGTCACCGCTGCGCCTGCCAGGCCGTCGTCCCCGGGGCCTCCGCCGCTGCCGCCAGTGCCACTGGCTCCGCCGACGCCGCCGGCTCCGGCCAGGCCCGCGTCGCCTCCCTTGCCACCGTTGCCGCCGGCTTGGCCGGGGCTGCCGTTCGTCGCATAACCGCCGTTGCCGCCGTCGCCGCCCGGGGCGGCGTCGCCTCCTTTACCGCCTGCGCCTCCGATGCCGTTGCCTCCGGCGGTACCGAACAGGATCGAGCCCCGGCCGGCGTCACCGCCCGCACCGCCTGCGCCACCCGATCCGCCGTTGCCGCCGTTACCTCCGGCCTGGCCGGCTTGGCCGGGGGCGCCCTCGTCGCCATTGAGGCCTGCACTTCCGTTGTTGCCGTAGGAGCCGTCGCCTCCGTGACCGCCTGTGCCGCCTGCTGCGCCGGATCCGCCGCGGCTGAAGAGGGAGAGCAAGCCGGCGTTACCGCCGTTTCCGCCCGCACCGCCCGCTCCGCCGGTGCCGCCATTGCCGCCGTTGGCACCGTAGTCGCTGCTGGACGACCCATCGTTACCCTCGAAGCCGTTGCCACCGGCTCCGCCGCTGCCCGCCGTGCCGCCGATCGCGAAAAGTCCTGTGTTGCCGCCATTTCCACCGGCTGCGCCGGCACCGTTGTTGAACCCGGCCACACCGTCGATGCCGGCACCGCCTGCGCCGCCGTTACCGGAGAACAGTCCGCCCGAAGCGCCGTCGCCGCCGCGGCCGTCGTTGACACCGGCGATGCCGTCGCCGCCGTTTCCGCCGTTGCCGAACAAGACGGCGACCCCGCCGGGGCCTCCGTTGGCGCCGTTGCCGCCGTTGCCGTACAGCAGGCCGCCGCGCCCGCCCGCGCACGACAGGCTGGCGCAGGTCGCGGTGGTGTAGCTGTACCCGTTGCCGAACAGGATGCCGGCGTCGGGATGGTCGGCGGTGCCGTCGCTGACGAAGATCGCCACGAAGTCCACGATCGGATTTCCGGTGGCCGACGCGGTGACCGAGGCGACGGGCACGCTCGCCGTGGTGACGGCGGTCCTGGCGGTCGACGCTGCTGCCCGGGAGGTGACGGTAGGGGTGTGAGTGACAGTGGCGACCGGGCCGGTCACCGCCGCCGAGGGACGCGCGGCGGTCGTCCGCGTGCCGGCTTTCGATGACGACGCCGAGTGTGAAGACTGCTGCCGCGCCGACGATCCGGTTGAGGAGGACCCGGTGTCGGCCTGCGCGCTGCCGGCCGCCCACGCGATTCCGACGCCGACCCCCAATGCCACTGCAAGGCCTCCGACACGGCCCACCCAGCAGGCGGCAGAACGGGTCGACACGGAATGGGCTGAAGTCATCGCAAGGTCCTCGTGAGTCGTGCTGCCTGACGGGTGGGCGCACGGAGAAAGGGCTTTCATGCGCAACCCGACCTCAGCGCAGATGTCGAACTCTATCTGTGCGTGAGCTGTGTAGCAGGCATTTGCGATCAGAAAGGTCCCAAGTGTTCACCCTGGCATATCCACCGGCTTGCCCCGCCGGGGGCGAACCCCGACTAGGGTTTGCCCGATGCAGGTCGACGTATTTGCGGCATCGCGGCGGGCAGTTCTCGAAGAAGCCGGCGGTGTGACCGCCGAAGGTTTCCCGATGACCAGCTGCCTGGTGGAGAGCTTCCCCACCCAGATCACCATCCCGCTCGTGTTGGGTGTGCACACCACCGGTGGCACCGACTACGAGATGCGGCGGTTCATCATCGCCAAATCCCCTGAGGGCGAGCGGATGGGGCTGCTCGACTTCGCCTGGCAGTGGCCTGATAACCCGGGCACGCCGGTCAAGTTCCGAGTGTTCGCGCACTACCTGTCGATCTCGGTGTACTTCGCGGGTGTCTATACGGTCGGCTTGTACGAGGACCCCGAAGACGAGCCGGAAGTGGAATTTCCGCTGCCCATTCTGCGGCTCAACCCGCTGACCGGAACCGCCAACTAAAGCTTGCGCAGCCGCAGCCGGTTGATCGAGTGATCGGCGTCCTTGCGCAACACCAGCGTGGCACGCGGCCGGGTCGGCAGGATGTTCTCGATCAGGTTCGGCCGGTTGATCGAACTCCAGATGTCGCGGGCGGCGGCGACGGCCTGGCTGTCGGACAGCCCGGCGTAGTGGTGGAAGTGCGAGGCCGGGTCGGCGAATGCGCCGCTGCGCAGGGCCAGGAACCGCTCGATGTACCACTGCTCGATGTCCTCGATGCGGGCGTCGACGTAGACCGAGAAGTCGAACAGGTCCGAGACCATCAGCGTCGGACCGGTCTGCAGGACGTTGAGCCCCTCCAGGATGAGGATGTCCGGGTGGGTGACGACGTGCTTCTCGCCCGGCACGATGTCGTAGATGAGGTGCGAGTACACCGGCGCGCACACCTGGTCGGCGCCGGATTTCACCGACGTCACGAAGCGCATCAGTGAGCGCCGGTTGTAGCTCTCCGGAAAACCCTTGCGGTGCATCAGGTTTCGGCGGCTGAGTTCGGCGTTGGGGTAGAGGAACCCGTCGGTGGTGACGAGGTCGACGCGGGAGTGGTCCTCCCAGCGGGCCAGCAGCGCCTGCAGCACACGCGCGGTCGTCGACTTGCCGACGGCCACGCTGCCTGCCACGCCGATCACGAACGGCACCGGGCGGTCGGGATTCTGCTGCGGCTCGCCGAGGAATTCCGCGGTCGCGGCGAACAACCGTTGCCGCGCGGCCACCTGCAGGTGGATCAATCGGGCCAGGGGCAGGTAGACCTCTTCGACCTCGAGAAGGTCGATCTGCTCGCCCATACCGCGCAGCCCGGTCAGCTCATCCTCGGTGAGCTTCAACGGAGTCGACATGCGCAGTCCGCGCCACTCGCTCCGGTTGAACTCCACGTAGGGGCTGGGTTCGCTCAGCCGCGCCATGGGCACAGTCTTGCAGTTAGCGTGGACGGCATGGAGCCCGGCACCCTCATCCGCGACTACCTCATGCTCGGTTTGCGTTTCGACCGCATCGAGGAAGGCTACGTCGACTCGTTCACCGGCGACCCGGCCCTGCGCCGCGCGGTGGCCGACGAGCCCGCCCCGCAGCCCGCCGAGCTGGCCCGCGAGGCGCAGCGCCTGCTGGCTGCGCTGCCGCAGGTTGCGCGCACCGACAGCTTCACCGATCAGCGCGCCGACTTCATCGGCGCCCACCTGCGTGCCCTGGCATTCTCGGCGCGCAAGTTCGCCGGTGAACCCGTCGGGTTCGTCGACGAGGTGCAGGCCTACTTCGACGTGCGGATCAGCCGCGGCGACGAAGACCGCTACCGCGCCGCCCACGCTCGCATCGACGAGGTGCTCGGCGGCACCGGACCGCTCGTCGAGCGGATGGCCGCCCACCGCAGCTCTGAGGAGATCCCGCCGCACCGGCTCGAGGAGTGCATCCACGCCTTCTCCAGCGCGCTGCGCGACATGGTGCGGGCCACCTACCCGCTGCCCGACGCCGAGACCATCGTCTACGAAGTCGTCACCGACAAGCCGTGGTCGGGGTTCAACTACTACGAGGGCGACTACCGCTCGACAGTGGCGGTCAACGCCGACCTCAAGCAGCAGATGGCCAACCTGCCGCGGCTGGTCGCCCACGAGTCCTACCCCGGCCATCACACCGAGCACTGCCGCAAGGAAGCCGGGTTGGTGGCCGGCCACGATCAGCAGGAGCAGACGATCTTCCTGGTCAACACCCCGCAGTGCTTGATGGCCGAAGGTCTTGCCGACCTGGCGCTGTATGCGGCGGTCGGCCCGGGGTGGGGGAGTTGGGCCGCCGACATCTACGCCGATCTGGGTCTGCGCTTCGACGGCGAACGCGCCGAGGCGCTTTCGGAAGCCTCGGCCGCCCTGGCCGACGTGCGCCAGGACGCGGCGCTGATGCTGCACGACGAACACCGCGACGCCGACGACGTCGCCGCCTTCCTGCAGCGCTGGCTGCTGATCGACGACACCCGGGCGCGGCAGTCGCTGCGGTTCCTGTCCTCGCCGCTGTGGCGGGCGTACACGAGCACCTACGTGGAGGGCTACCGGTTGCTGCGGTCCTGGCTCGACGGCCGCCCCGCCGGGGTGGGACTCACCGAGCGTTTCGGCCGCCTGCTCGACGAGCCGCTGATCCCGTCTTCGTTGACGTAAATACCCTGTTAGAGCGCCTCGCGGTTATATCTTTCCGACATGTCGGTTTCGCGGGGGGCGACTCATATCGGTGCAGCGGCGTTCGTGCTCGGCCTGTCCCTGCTCGGCCCGCCGGCCGGCGTCGCTGTCGCCGACAGCGGTAGCACCGGTTCCCCGTCGCATGCCGGCGGTGCCCGCGACCACCCCAAGCGGGTGACCGGGCAGACGCCGAACGCCACCCATTCCTCGGCGACCGGTACGTCCCGGCGCCCGACGGCCCCGACCGGCGCGGCGAAGACCGTCACCCGCCGCCCGTCGGGGGGCGCGTCCTGCGCGGCCTGCTGGGGTTTCACCGCACCGACGATCCAGCAGGGTGTCGTCACTGCGGTCAACCACGCGTTCAACGACGCCTTCGACGGGATGTCGTCGTTGCCTGCCAACCCGATCACCGACCTGATCGAAGGCGGGCTGCTGCTGGTCCGGCGCAACATGTTCGGCTTCGTGCCCACCGGGGTGAGCGCCACCCAGACCGGCAACTCGCTGACCGTCGACGTGAACACCGGAAGCGTCGCCTACTTCCGCACCACCGGCGACACCATCGAGGTGTCCGGCGATCCGGGCTTCGGTAGCGCCGCGCAGTTCAGCGCGTCCACGGTCAGTCACGTGAGCGCCACCGGCGCGGGCAACGCCGGCTGCGCCGGATTCGTGTTCACCGGGGGAACCGCGGCCGCCGACTTCACCACCACCGGCATCGACTCGCTGCGATTCGAGTCGTCGTCGGCGTTCACCGGTGCGGTCGACGTCACGTCGGTGCCCGGCTCGGTGAGGCTGGCCGACGGGCTGCGCGGACTGCTCGGTGTGTCGGTGAACGCACCGGTGATCCTGGCCCGCGACACCGAGATCGACGCCGGAACCGCCAACGCGCAGTTCGCCTCGACGGTCGACGGTGGGGGCTGGTTCGGTGGCCAGTCGCTGACCGTAACAGCTTTGGGGACAACGAGATTCGTCGGTGCCGTCGGCGCCAACACACCACTGGGCACCCTCACCACGCGGGGGATCGCACCCCTGCAGATCGAACAGTCGGCCGACTCGAAAACCATCCCGCTGAGCTTCGTGCCCGTCGAGGGTGCGGGCGGTGTCACGGTGAAGTACGGCATCGACGTCGCGATCGGCGACAACCCGTCGCGCCAGTATTTGTTCGACACCGGCGGCAACGGGTTCTTCGCCGGGTTCGACCCGGCCTACTTCAACGGCGTCCAACCCGGCTCCGAGCAGGCCGACATCACCTACACCAGCGGCCAGACCCTCAACGGTCTGGTCACCCCGGCGAAGATCACCATCGGCTCGGGGGCGCACACCGTGTCGACGGTTGTGCCGGTGGACATCTCGGCCGTCGTGAGCGCGACGAACGGCAGCGGCGCCCCGATTCCGGTGAGCGCGCCCTTCGGCGGCCCGTTCGCCGGTGACTTCGGTGCGGCGTTCGGTGTACAGCAGATCAACGGCCAAGTGCTCTATGCGCCAGGGTCGTTCATCACCAGCCCGCTGTTCCAGCTGCCCGGCAACCTCTCCAGCGGCTACCTGGCGCAGCTGGGCCCGATCGGGACCACACCGTCGTTGACCGTCGGGATCACCGATGCGTTACGGGCTCAATTCACCTATGCCGTGCCGATTTCCGAAGTCCTCAACCCCGACCCGGCTTACCCGGTGTCGGCCGGTAAGTACCCGATCTCCAACTATCCGCTGCTCCAGCAGTTCGGCTTCAGCCCCCAGTACCTCGTGGACAACCCGCTCCCGGTCCCGGTGGGGCCGGGGCCGCTGCCCACCCTGATCGACAGCGGCGCCGGCTCGACCGGGCTGCGGCTACCGAACCTGCCCAAGCCGGGGGAGGACGGCAACGGCAACCTCACCACCGGTGCCACCCTCGTCGCCCTATTCCCCACCACCAAGGGGCGGGCCCCGCTGGTGTGGTCGACCACCGCGGGCACCATCCCCTCGGTGAATCTCGTCGGCTACGTCAACGAGACCGGCGCGGCCATCGACGTTCCCAACGTCAACACCGGCCTGAACATGTTCAACGACTTCGACGTGATGTACGACGTCGCCGACCAGGTGATCTGGTTGCGGCCCAACGGCGGTCAGTCGACCGTCAGCCTGCACTCGGTGACCACCAGGGGTGCCCAGACCTACGGCCAGAACGCCCAACTCGACGGCACCTACACCGCGGGCGGCGCGTTCTCGGTGGCCGGTGTGACGCAGTTGACCGGCGACACGACTGTCACGGCGCGCGGTGATGTGACGTTCTCCGGCACGGTGGACGCCGCGACCGCGGGTGGCCAGTCGCTGGTGGTCAATTCACACGGCACCACCACCTTCGTGCGGGCCGTCGGCAGTGTCGGGGCGCCGGCGGCACTGAGCACCGACCGCGGCGGATCGACGGTCACCGCGGCCGTCGCGACGACGGGCGCACAGTCCTACGGCGACGACGTCACCCTTAACGGCGCCTACGTCGCCGGCAGCGGGGCCTTCACCGTGGGCGGGGCGACGACGGTCGCCGGCCCCACCTCGGTGCAGACCACCAACGCCGCGATCACCTTCGGCGGCGACGTGGATTCGGCGGCCGGCGCAGGTCACGTGCTGTCGGTCTCGGCGACCGGGAGCGCCGTCACGTTCAACGGACGCATCGGGGCGCGTAACCCGTTGGGCGGCTTGGTGGTCAAGAACTCCGCAACCGCCACCGCCAACGGCCCGGTGGTCCTCAACGGCAGCCTGCCCAACTCCCAGGGGGTCGGGCTGTTCATCGGCGGCGGCGTGAGCGCCACTTTCGCACGCGGCGGATCCATCAGCGGCTTCACCAACTCCGGTGTGGTCTTCGACGGCGACTCGCCGAACTCGGTGCTCACGGGCTTCACCATCTCCGGAAACGTCTATGACGGCATTCAGTTCGTCGGCCAGAACTACTCGGACACCACGATCAGCGGCAACACGATCATCGGGAACTCGGGCTTCGGCATCGAAACCATGCAGGCCACGAACGACCTGATGATCCGCAACAACACCATCGGCGCTAATGGTCAGACCAACCCGTGGGGCTACACCTCCGGTGGCCCGAACGCCCAGGGCATCGTGCTGGCCTCCGGTGTCTACACCGGAACTTTCATCCAGGACAACACGATTCAGTACAACCGCCGTGACGCGATCGCCGCACCCGGCAGCGTCGAGGGCGTGACGATCCGCGGTAACACGCTGCGCTACAACCAGGGCAACGGCATCGAGTTCACCGGCGGGGACTTCTCCGGGACGACCGTCAAGGGCAACGTCATCACCGGCAACGGCGGCGACGGGATTGTCCTCGGCGCCGGAATCGGCCAGGCGCTCAACGATTTCGGCAATCCCCTCAACGGCTACGTCGACAGCAACATCGCCGACCCGGCCGACCAGAACCCCTACGCCCTCGGTCACTACGTCCTGCCGTACGCGAATGACCCCGGCTTCTACGGCCAGTCGGGGACCGCTGATCCGCAGGTGACGGTGTCGGTCCACGGCGGCCCCTCGCTCGCCGTCAACCTGGATACCGGTTCACGCGGCCTGTACTTCGACCAGGGCCAGGTTTCGCACCTCGATACCTCCGGTGGCACACCGGGTTACATCTACCTCAACAGCTCCAACCGGTTGTTCTTCGGCACCTGGGTCGACACCGACGTCACGTTCCCGGACGCCACCTGGTCGGAGCCGACGGCCGTCCCGAAGGTCGCCAAGGCCGACGTTCCGGTCCTCGTCGTCACCGCGGTGGGCGCCTCGATGACGCCCGCACCGGGCAGCACCAGCCCCAGCACCACCTTCGGCACCAAGACCGATGCGGGCACCGTCACGATCACCAACGGCATCAGTACTCAGCAGGTGGCGATCACCGCCGCGACGGGTGGCACCGGCACCGTGACGATCCCCGGCGGGTGGTGGGCCACCTACGACGACAACCCGGGAGTGTTGGCCTCGGTGTCGAACTTCGGTGTCGGGTTCGACCGCACCGGACTGGGCACCGGACCCACCACCAATGTGCGCAATCAGGCCTACAACGCGTTCCTGAACCTGACCGAGATGAGCCAGGGCACGATGCGCCCCGGCTACGTCATCACCGCCACCGGCGTCACGCTCGGCCTGGACAGCACGGTCACCACCGGCACCCCGTACGCCTACACCGACCTCGCGCCGTCCGGGCTCGCCCAGGGCAGCCAGACCGCGCCGGACTGGCAGCCGGCCACCGGCCGCGTGACCTATCCGTCGCAGTCGCAGGGCTCCGATCTGGGGCCGATCGTGATCGACCTCGGCATCCCCAGCGGCATCCTCACCCTGCCCGGGTACACCGCGTCGTCGGTGTTCACCGGTGCGCTGACGGTTGATCTGCTCAACTCCGGCGGAAAGGTCGGCTACACGGTCGATCCCAGCAACACCGCTAATCAGATGACGGCGACCTCGGTGTCGTTCTTCAGCCCGCTGGCCGGGGTTTACTCGCAGAACATGCCGCCGGTGAGCCAGCAGTTCCTGAACACCGGTCGCCGGGTGGTGGCCGGGATGAACTACCTGTACGACGCCGCAGGCGGTTACGAGGGGCTGTACACAGTCTCTGACCGGGCGGTGAACCCGGACCAGTCGGACGCGTTCACCAGTGCCGACGGCACCTTCGAGGCGGGCTACTACCCGAACTTCAAGATTCCCGGCGGTGTCACGAACCTGACCATCGAGGACAACACCATCACCGCGAATGCCGGTAACGGGGTCGCGGTGAACGGCCAGACCTCGACCGGAAACGCGATCACGAGAAACCTGATCTACGCCAATGCCGGTCTCGGTATCGCGCTGACCAACGGCGGCAACGGCGGGCAGGCGGCACCGGTGGTGCAATCGGCGACACTGCAGGGTGTTTCGACGGTGCGGGTGACCGGATCGGTCGCCGGCACCGGGCCGTTCCAGCTGCAGGTGTACAGCAGTCCGGCGGGGGATGCAGGCAATGTCCAGGGCAGGCGGCTGCTCACGACGGTGCCGTCGAGCCCGTCGGATTTCAGCGTCGACGTCGATGCCGCGGCACTGTCGGCCGGTGACTTGATCACCGTCCTGGCCACGCCCACCGTCGCACCCCACAACACCTCGCAGTTCTCGGCTCCGGTGGTGATCGGGTAGGCCACTCCGGTCACCGACGCGCCGACTACGCTCGTGGCATGTCCACCGACGCGATTCTGTCCGGCGCCACCGACTACGCCGCCACCGCCAGCGAGGCCTACCGCAGCGCACTTGAGGTCATCGAGTCCGTCGAACCGCGGATCGCTGCGGCCACCCGTAAGGAACTCGCCGACCAGCGCGCGTCCCTCAAGCTGATCGCCAGCGAGAACTACGCATCCCCGGCGGTGCTGCTGACCATGAGCACCTGGCTGTCCGACAAGTACGCCGAGGGCACGATCGGGCACCGGTTCTACGCCGGCTGCCAGAACGTCGACGAGATCGAGGCCATCGCCGCCGAGCATGCCCGCGAACTGTTCGGCGCCCCGTACGCCTACGTCCAGCCGCACTCCGGGATCGACGCCAACCTGGTGGCGTTCTGGGCCATTCTGGCCACCCGGATCGAAGCGCCCGCGCTCGCCGATCTCGGCGTCAAGAACGTCAACGACCTGTCCGAGGCGGAGTGGGAGCGGCTGCGTGCCAAGCTCGGCAGCCAGCGCCTGTTGGGCATGTCGCTCGACGCCGGTGGGCACCTCACCCACGGCTTCCGGCCGAACATCTCCGGCAAGATGTTCCACCAGCGCAGCTACGGCACCAACGCGGAGACCGGGCTGATCGACTATGACGCCGTCGCCGCCACCGCCCGCGAGTTCAAGCCGCTGATCCTGGTCGCCGGCTACTCGGCCTACCCGCGGCGGGTCAACTTCGCCAAGATGCGCGAGATCGCCGACGAGGTCGGCGCCACCTTGATGGTCGACATGGCGCACTTCGCCGGTCTGGTGGCGGGCAAGGTGTTCACCGGCGACGAGGACCCGGTGCCGCACGCCCACGTCGTCACCACCACCACGCACAAGTCGCTGCGCGGCCCGCGCGGCGGCATGGTGCTGGCCACCGCCGAGTACTCCGACGCCGTCGACAAGGGCTGCCCGATGGTCCTCGGCGGCCCGCTGTCGCATGTGATGGCGGCCAAGGCCGTCGCGTTCGCCGAGGCGCGCCAGCCGTCGTTCCAGGCCTACGCCCAGCGTGTCGCCGACAACGCCCAGGCGTTCGCCGACGGGTTGCTCAAGCGCGGCGCCCGGCTGGTCACCGGCGGCACCGACAACCACATCGTGCTGCTCGACGTGCAGAGCTTCGGGCTCACCGGCCGGCAGGCCGAGTCGGCGCTGCTCGACTCCGGCATCGTCACCAACCGCAACTCCATCCCGGCCGACCCCAACGGGGCCTGGTACACCTCCGGGATCCGGTTCGGTACTCCGGCGCTGACGACGCGCGGCTTCGGCCCGGCCGAGTTCGACCGGGTGGCCGAGCTGGTGGTCGAGGTGCTGTCCAACACGCAGCCGGCCCCGGCCAGCGCCGGACCGTCGAAGGCGAAGTATGTGCTGGCCGACGGCACGGCCGACCGGGTGCACGCCGCGTCCGCGGAGCTCCTGGACGCCAACCCGCTGTATCCCGGCCTGACCCTGTAAAAACCCGCGAAACGCGGGCGGCGCGAATTTTTAACAGCCGTGTCGGTGAGTTACAGTAACCGCATGGCACAGAAACCTGTCGCGAACTCGTTGACCCTCGAACTTGAGCCGGTTGTCGCCGACAATCTGGCCCGCTTCCTGGAGACGGCAGAGGAGTGGTACGCCCACGACTACGTCCCGTTCGACCAGGGCGAGAACTTCGCCTTCCTGGGCGGAAAGGACTGGGATCCGTCCCAGGCCACCTTGCCCAAGGACATCGTCGACGCCTGCGAGATCATGCTGATCACCAAGGACAACCTCGCCGGATACCACCGCGAGCTGGTCGAACACTTCATCCTCGAGGACAAGTGGGGCCGCTGGCTGGGCCGGTGGACCGCCGAGGAGAACCTGCACGCCATCGCGCTGCGCGAGTACCTGGTGGTCACCCGTAACTTCGACCCGGCCGCCGACGAGCAGGTCCGCGTCGCCCACGTCATGCGCGGCTACCGCGGCGACAAGCTGACCCAGATCGAGACACTGGTGTTCATGGCCTTCCTCGAGGGCGCTTACGCGGTGTACCTGCGCAACCTGGAAGCCAAGATCACCGAGCCGGTGCTGCAGAGCCTGATCGGCCGGATCGCCACCGACGAGGAACGCCACGCCGAGTTCTTCCGCAACCTGGTGAACTACTGCCTCGAAGAGGTCAGCCGCGACTCGACCCTCAGCTCGATCGCCCGTCGCGCCGGCGCCTTCGGCGTTGTCGGCGGCGACATCATCGAGTATCAGGACAAGGTCGCCAATGTCGCCAAGGCCGGCATTTTCGACCTTGATGCGGCGCGCACCGTCGTCTCCGACACCATCAAGCACTGGGGTCTGAGCGACGAGCCGGTAGTGCGCAAATTCGTCCTGGCGTAACAGCCATATGACGCGGCGCGTCTGATCGGCGCGTCGGCTCACACCGGAGTAGCGTCGCTGGTGATGGCTAGCGACATGCTCTGCTGTCCGGGCGGTACCTATCGTTTCGACGATGAAGGGACCGGCTCCGGTCCTGGTGCCGCAGCGTCCACCGGAAGTTTCGTGTGGAGCCGCGCGAAACGGCTGTTTGCTCAAAGGAGCGCCCAGTGACCCAATCGCCGTCGCCTGAACGTCGGACATATGTGCTCGACACCTCCGTCTTGCTGTCCGATCCGTGGGCGTGCAACCGGTTCGCCGAACACGAGGTGGTGGTACCTCTCGTGGTCATCAGTGAATTGGAAGCCAAGCGTCATCACCACGAGTTGGGCTGGTTCGCCCGACAGGCGCTTCGATTGTTCGACGACCTCCGGCTCGAGCACGGTCGACTCGATCAGCCGATTCCCGTTGGGACACAGGGCGGTACGCTGCAGGTCGAGCTCAACCACAGCGACCCGACGGTGCTGCCGCTGGGCTTCCGCACCGACACCAACGACGCCCGGATCCTCACCTGCGCGGCCAACCTCGCCGCCGAGGGCAAGCGAGTCACCTTGGTGTCCAAGGACATTCCGCTTCGGGTGAAGGCCGGCGCCGTCGGCCTGCCTGCCGACGAGTACCACGCGCAGGATGTCATCACCTCCGGCTGGACCGGGATGAGCGAACTCGACGTCGCGCCCGAGGATATCGACTCGCTCTTCGCCGAGGGCGAGATCGACCTCGTCGATGCGCGGAACCTGCCCTGCCACACCGGTGTTCGGCTGCTTGGTGGCAGCTCGCACGCACTGGGCCGGGTCAACGCCGACAAGAAGGTCCAGTTGGTCCGCGGCGATCGCGAAGTGTTCGGCCTCCGGGGAAGGTCAGCCGAACAACGCGTCGCCCTCGATCTGCTGCTCGACGAGTCGGTGGGCATCGTCTCCCTCGGCGGTAAAGCGGGCACTGGTAAGTCGGCCTTGGCGCTGTGCGCAGGGTTGGAAGCGGTGCTCGAACGGCGCACCCAGCGCAAGGTCGTGGTGTTCCGCCCGCTGTACGCCGTTGGCGGACAGGAGCTCGGCTATCTGCCGGGCAGCGAGAGCGACAAGATGGGTCCGTGGGCCCAGGCCGTGTTCGACACCCTGGAGGGTCTGGCCAGCCCGGCGGTCCTCGAAGAGGTGCTCTCCCGCGGCATGCTCGAGGTGCTGCCGCTGACCCACATCCGCGGCCGCTCGCTGCACGACTCGTTCGTCATCGTCGACGAGGCACAGTCGCTGGAACGCAACGTGCTGCTGACCGTGCTGTCGCGGCTGGGGGCAGGCTCGCGGGTGGTGCTCACCCACGACGTGGCCCAGCGCGACAACCTGCGCGTCGGCCGCCACGACGGGGTGGCCGCGGTGATCGAAAAGCTCAAGGGGCATCCGCTGTTCGCCCACATCACGCTGATGCGCAGCGAACGCTCGCCGATCGCCGCACTTGTCACCGAGATGCTCGAGGAGATCACCCCCGGCGCCCTGCCCTGAGCGCGTGACAGGGATCGTCCAGCCCTGCCCGGTAAACTTTCCGGGTGCGACGCCGTCCTGACAGCCCATCCTGGTCGTATCTGCGGACCGTGATCGGCGTGTGCGCCGGTGTGGCCGTCGTCGTCATCGGCGGCTTCACCGGGCACGTCAAGGTCGCCAAGGCCGACGCGGTGGACTGCGCGGTGGTCAAGTGCGTGGCGCTGACCTTCGACGACGGGCCGACGCCCTACACCGACCGGCTGCTGGGCATCCTGGGCGACGCCGGCGCCAAGGCGACGTTCTTCATGATCGGCAACAAGGTGGCTGCCAACCCGGCCGGGGCCAAGCGGGTGGCCGACGCGGGGATGGAGATCGGCTCGCACACCTGGGAGCACCCGAACATGACGACCATCCCGATCGAGGACGTGCCCGCCCAGTTCAGCAAGGCCAACGACGCCATCAAGGCGGCCACCGGGCAGACCCCGACGCTGTGGCGCCCGGCCGGCGGGCTGACCGACGACGCCGTCAACAAGATCGCCGCCCAGTACGGGCTGGCCGCGATCCTGTGGGACGTCATCCCGTTCGACTGGATGAACGACTCCAACACCGCGGCCACCCGCTACATGCTGATGACCCAGATCAAGCCGGGTTCGGTGGTGTTGTTCCACGACACGTACTCCTCGACCGTCGACCTGGTGTACCAGTTCATCCCGGTGCTCAAGGCCAACGGCTACCACCTGGTGACGGTCAGCCAGCTGCTGGGCCCGCGCGCCCCGGGCAGCGTCTACGGATCCCGCGACAACGGCCCGCCGGCCAACGTCCTGCAGGACATCCCGCCCGCCGACATCCCGACGCTGCCGGCGACGCCGTCACCCAAGCCGATGCCGAACATCCCGATCACCGACATCCCCGGGGCCAACTCCGGCGGGGCGAACAACGGCGCCTAGCCGACCGTGCACACCCACACCGCGCTCGTCCTGACTCTGCTTGTCCTCGGCTATGCGGTGGTGTCGGCCCTGGTCAGCCGCTGGTATGTCGCGCCGGCGCTGATCTTCGTCGCCCTGGGCATGCTGCTCGGCCCGTCGGGGCTGCACCTCATCGACGCCGACCCGGAGACGGGCAGTTTCACCGTGCTGGCCCAGTTGGCGCTGACGGTGATCCTGTTCAACCAGGCCGCCCGCCTCGATCTGCTCAGCGTCGTTCGGCGCGGCCACGTCACCTTCCGGCTGCTGGTCATCGGGATCCCGCTGACGCTGGGCCTCGGGGCGCTCACGGCGGTGTTGTTGCTGCCGGTGCTGCCGTGGTGGGAGGCGGTGTGCCTGGCCGCGATCGTGGCACCCACCGAGGTGGCCCTGATCGACGCATTGCTCGACGACGAACGGATTCCCGAGCGGGTCCGTCACGCGCTGTCGGTGGAGAGCGGGTTCTACGACGGGTTCGCGCTGGCCGCGCTGCTGGCCGCCGTGGCGCTGGCCTCGGCGACCAACGACGCCCACCCGGGCCGCTGGGCGTGGTTCGCGTTCCGCACCGAAGTGGTGTCGCTGGTGGCCGGCGCGGCCATCGGGCTCGCTGGCGGCTGGGCGATCGCGACGTCGTGGAAGCGCGGCTGGATGAGCGACACCTGGGCTCAGCTGGCCACGGTGGCGGTGGCGCTGCTGTGCTTCGAGGCGGGGGAGGGCCTGCACGGCAGCGGGTTCGTCGCGGCGTTCGCCGGCGGCCTGGTGTCGGCGATGGTGGCGCGGCGCTACGACGAGCAGGTGCCCACGCAGGTGTCCGACGCGGCCGGTCAGCTGTTGGAGCTGCTGGTGTTCGCCATGTTCGGCGCGTTCGCGGTCCGCGAGGGCTGGCAGTACGCGAGCTGGCGGGTGGTGCTGTTCGCGGTGCTCGCCGTGTTCGCGGTGCGCCTGGTCGCGGTGTTGCTCGCGCTGATCGGCAGCGACCTACCGGCCTACAGCCGGGTGTTCATCGGCTGGTTCGGCCCACGCGGTATCGGCACGGTGGTCCTCGGTCTGATCGTGCTGGAGCGCGGCCAGATCGAGGAGTCCGCCGTGATCGTTCAGGTCGTCGTTGTGGCGGTGACGATCAGCCTGCTGGTGCACAGCCTGACCGCCCCGCTCGGCATCCGACGGTTTGCGGCTAGTCGCCGTCCTTGACCTTGGCCATCGCCAGCACGTCGAGGCGCTTGTCGAGTTCGGCCTCGGAGAGCTTGTCGCCGATCAGGCCGCGGTCGATGACCGTCTGCCGGATGGTCTTCTTCTCCTTGAGTGCCTGCTTGGCCACCTTGGCGGCCTCCTCGTAGCCGATCGCCGAGTTCAGTGGCGTGACGATCGACGGGGACGACTCGGCCAGCTCGCGCAGGTGCGCCTCGTGGGCGATCAGGCCGTCAATACACTTGGCGGCGAACAACTTCGACACGTTGGCCAGCAGCGTGAACGACTCGAGCAGGTTGCGCGCCATCATCGGGATGTAGACGTTCAGTTCGAACGCGCCGGACAGACCGCCGACGGTGATTGCGGCGTCGTTGCCGATGACCTGGGCGGCCACCTGGGTGACGGCCTCGGGGATGACGGGGTTGACCTTGCCCGGCATGATCGAGCTGCCCGGCTGCAGGTCGGGCAGCGCCAGCTCGCCCAGCCCGGTCAGCGGGCCCGAGCCCATCCACCGGATGTCGTTGGCGATCTTGGTCAGCGAGGCGGCGATGGTCTTCAGCGCTCCGGATGCCTCGACCAGACCGTCGCGGGCGGCCTGAGCCTCGAAAGAGTCTTTCGCCGTGCGCAATTCGGGCAGCCCGGTCTGTTCGACCAGCACGGCGACGACCTTGGCGCCGAAGCCGTCGGGGGCGTTGAGGCCGGTGCCGACGGCGGTGCCGCCGATGGCCAGCTCACCCAGCCGGGGCAGGGTCGCCTTGACGCGTTCTATGCCGGCCTCGACCTGGCGGGCGTAGCCGCCGAACTCCTGACCGAGGGTGACCGGGACGGCGTCCATCAGGTGGGTGCGTCCGCTCTTCACGACAGTGCGCCACTGGCGGGCTTTGTTGGCCAGCGACTCGTGCAGCACCTCGAGGGCCGGAATCAGCTGGCGCACAGCAGCTTCGGTAGCCGCGATGTGGGTGGAGGTGGGGAAGGTGTCGTTGGAGCTCTGCGACATGTTGACGTCGTCGTTGGGGTGCACCGTCACGCCGTTGCGGGCGGCGATCGAGGCGATCACCTCGTTGGCGTTCATGTTGGAGCTGGTGCCCGAGCCGGTCTGGAAGACGTCGATGGGGAACTGGTCGTCGTGCAGACCGTCGGCGATCTCGCCGGCGGCGGAGATGATGGCGTCGGCCTTTTCCGCCGACAGCAGGCCGAGGTCCTTGTTGACCTGTGCGCAGGCGCCCTTCAGCAGGGCCATCGCACGGATCTGGTTGCGGTCCAGCCCGCGGAAGGAGATCGGGAAGTTCTCGACGGCCCGCTGGGTCTGGGCCCGCCACAGGGCCTTGGCCGGAACCCGGACCTCGCCCATGGTGTCGTGCTCGATGCGGTATTCGCCCTCGCCGGCTGCGCTGCCAACGACAGAGTCGGTCATGTAATGCCTTTCTTAGGGGAGCGGGTGGGCCGCGGACGTGTCCCCGGTGAAGTCCACCGCGGAGTATTCGTTGAGCTTGGAAAGCCGGTGGTAGGCGTCGATCATCCGGACGGTGCCGGACTTGGAGCGCATCACGATCGACTGGGTCGTACAGCCGCCACCGAAGTAGCGGACACCCTTGAGCAGGTCACCGTCGGTGACGCCGGTGGCGCAGAAGAAGACGTTCTCTCCGGCGACCAGATCCCTGGTGGTCAGCACCCGGTCCAGGTCGTGGCCCCGGTCGATCGCCTTCTGGCGTTCCTCGTCGTCCTTGGGGGCCAGCATGGCCTGGATCTCGCCGCCCATGCAGCGGATCGCGGCGGCGGTGATGATGCCTTCGGGGGTGCCGCCGATGCCGGCGAGCATGTCGGTGCCGGACTCGGGCCGGCAGGCCGAGATCGCGCCTGCGACGTCACCGTCGGAGATCAGCCGGATGCGGGCGCCGGCCTCACGCACCTCGGCCATCAGCTTGGTGTGCCGGGGCCGGTCCAGGATGCAGACGGTGATGTCGGAGACCGAGGCCTTGCGGACCTTGGCCAGGCGCTGAATGTTGGCCGCGATCGGAGAGGTGATGTCGATGAAGTCGGCGACGTCGGGCCCGGCGGCGATCTTGTTCATGTAGAACACCGCTGACGGGTCGAACATCGCACCGCGCTCGGCCACTGCCAGCACCGAGATGGCGTTGGGCATGCCCTTGCTCATCAGGGTGGTGCCGTCAACCGGGTCGACGGCGAAGTCGCAATCCGGCCCGTCGCCGTTGCCGACCTCTTCGCCGTTATAGAGCATCGGGGCGTTGTCCTTCTCGCCCTCGCCGATCACCACCACGCCGCGCATGGAGACCGAGTTGACGAGTTCGCGCATGGCGTCGACCGCTGCGCCGTCGCCGCCCTCCTTGTCGCCGCGGCCGACCCACCGGCCGGCGGCCATGGCGCCCGCCTCGGTGACTCTCACCAACTCCATGGCGAGGTTTCGATCGGGTGCTTCGCGGCGGCGGGCTTCAGGCATGGCTGAGATTGTCCCAGAAGCGGGCGAGCCGTCCAGACCTGGGATACTGGCAGGCGTGACCGACCCACATGTCGCCGCCCCGGCGCCGAAGGAGGCCAAGCCGCGCCTGCTGCAGGACGGCCGCGACATGTTCTGGTCGCTGGCCCCGCTCGTGGTGGCGTGCATCGTGCTGGCGGGCCTGGTCGGCATGTGTTCGTTTCGTCCCAACGGGCCCGAGGACGGCATGGCACCGCCTTATGACGCCGCCGCCGCGCTGAAGGCCGACGCCGACACGCTGGGCATTCCGATCCGGCTGCCTGTCCTGCCGCAGGGCTGGCGGGCCAACTCCGGCGCCCGCGCCGGTATCGACGCGGGTCGCACCGATCCCAAGACCGGCCAGCGCCAGCGCGCGGTCACCTCGAAGGTCGGCTATATCGCCCCGTCGAAGATGTTCGTCAGCCTGACCCAGAGCAATGCCGACGAGGTCGCTCTGGTCTCGTCGATCCACCGGTCGATGGTGCCGACCGGCGCCCAGGACGTCGACGGGGTGAAGTGGGTGGTCTACGAAGGCGGGGAAGGCACCGAGCCGGTGTGGACGGCGCGGCTGGACAGCACCCGGGGCCCGGCACAGCTTGCGATAACCGGCGCCGGAAGCAGCGACGACTTCCGTACGCTTGCCCTCGCGACGCAGTCGCAGCAGCCGATCGTTCCCGGCCGATAAAGGGAGACAGCAATGCCCGGACCCGAAGCAGATCTGACCGGATGGGCCTGCGAGCCGTTCAGTGCCGCCGGTTTCACCCACGATGTGTACCGCAAGGGCGAGGGGCCCGGTGTGGTGCTCATCCCGGAGATGCCGGGCGCGCACCCGGGTGTGCTCGCGCTCGGAAATTATCTGGTGGACAACGGTTTCACGGTGGCCATCCCGTCCCTGTACGGGACCCCGGGTGCGCCGGGGATCCGTCCGGGGATGGTGCCGGTGCTTGTGCGCGGGTGCGTGACTAAGGAATTCGCGGCGTTCGCGACGAACAAGGACCGCCCGGTCTCGCATTACCTGCGGGCGCTGGCGCGCGACCTCAAGGAGAAGACCGGCAGCAAGGGCGTCGGCGTCATCGGGCAGTGCTTCTCGGGTGGTTTCGCCCTGGCCGCAGCCGTCGACGACAGCGTGCTGGCACCGGTGCTCAGCCAGCCGTCGGTGCCGATCCCGTTGACCGCCAAGCAGAAGCGCGACCCCGGACTGTCCGAGGCCGAGCTCAAGGTCATCGAGAAGCGCGCGGCCGAGGACGGCCTGTGCGCGCTGGGCTTGCGGTTCAGCGGTGATCCGATGGCGCCCGCGGAACGGTTCCAGACGCTCAAAGCCCGCCTCGGCGACGCGTTCGAGGTCATCGAGATCGACTCGTCGCCGGGTAATGCCGGCGGCTTCGGGCGGATGGCGCACTCGGTGCTGACACTGGAGGTCCGCGAGGAGGAGGGCCAGCAGGCCTACGAGGCCCGCAAGCGGGTTGTCGAGTTCCTCAAGGAACGCCTGACCTGATTCGCAGCGCTTACTCGCGCTCGATCACTGTGAGTCCCGTCGCCGGAGTCCACCATTCGACGACCAGCAGCGTCGCGGCCGCGTTCAGGTGAGTCAGCACGACCTCGTTGATCTCGGTGTGGAAGAGGTCGCCATCGGGTCCTTCGGTGAGAACGGCCAGCCCGGATATCTTGGCCTCGCCCGGCCAGTCGGCCTCGGCGCCGGGTACCGGGTCGACCGTGGCACTGTGCAGGGCGAACCGTGGATCGCGACGCAGATCAGCGCCCTTGCGGGCCTTCGGCATCGACCCGAAGGTCAGCACGCCATCGGTGAAGGTCGCTTCGATGCCGGAGATTCGCGGCGATCCGTCCGCCCGCAGGGTGGCGATCGTCTTGTGGGTGTGAGCGTCGAACAGGGCCTGCACGCGGCGGGCGAACTCGGGCACTGCCGTGTGGACATCGAGCCAGGTCGTCATGAATCAAGCATGCCTGGGCCCGGGCGGCCTGGTCGTCAGATCCGGACCACGCTGTTGCGGCGGGCTTGTTTGGCCTGATACATCGCGGCGTCGGCGCGGGCCGTCACCGCGCTGGCCGACTCGCCGGGGGCCGACACCGTCGCCCCGATGCTGAGCGTCGCACTGACGGTCTCACCGTTGATCTCGATGGGTTCTGCTGCGCGGCAACGGATGTTCTCGGCGATCTGGGCGGTCTCGTCGAGGCTGTGCACCCCGGGTAGCAGGACCACTATCTCGTCGCCGCCCATCCGGCCCACAGTGTCCCCGATGCGGACGCTCTCACTGATCCGCGCCGCGAGGGTGGACAGCACCACATCGCCTGCGGCATGGCCCAGGGTGTCGTTGATGGTCTTGAAGTGGTCGACGTCGCAGAACAGGATCCCCAATTGCGAACCGGGGGAACGGGGTTGGTCGAGTGTGGACTCCAGTCGGCCGATCACCTCGGCCCGGTTGGGCAACCCGGTCAGGATGTCGAATCGGGCCAGCCGGTCGAGTCGCCGTTCGGCCTCGACCTTATCGTCGACGATCCGCAACGCCGCGATCATACCGTCGGTGTTGCCGTCTTCGTCGAGATAGGGTTTGGCGTTGCCGTCGACCCAGTGGTAGCCGCCGCCGGCGGTGCGGACCCGGAACCGTGCCGAACCGATTGCGTCCGTGCGCATTTCACCGACAGCCGTGGTCACGGCGGGCAGGTCCTCCGGATCGATGCGGTCGGTCAGGTCCGAGCCGGTCCACTGCGCGGGCGGGTCGCCGAAGGCGGCTTGTACCGACGGTGACACCCAGGTGACCTGTCCGCCGTGCAGGTGGAAGACGACGTCGACGGCGTTGTCGGCCAGGATGTGGTAGCGCCGTTCGGCGTTGGCGCGCTCGATCAGAAGGTGCTGCTCGCGCTGGCTGAAGTAGAACGCGACCACACCCACGATGGTGGTGGAGATCGTCGTCGCCAGGATCCACGCCGCTTCGGAGCCCAACCCCAGCTCCAGGAAGGGCAGCCGGGCCAGGCTCACCACCAGGGGAAGCCCGGCCAGCACGCCGATCAGCCGCAGCAGCGCCCACCGGTCGCGCCGGGCCAGCAGCCAGGCGCTCGGGTTGCGGTCCGGGCGGGCCAGCACGGTGGCGGCAACGAGCAGCAGCACGCCGATTGCCGTCGTGATGCCCTGGCCGGTGGACTCCGTCATGCGGACCGCCGAGATCAGCCGGAACAGATGGCCCATCACGGTGGCGACCGGTGCGGCCATCGCGGCCAGAAGGAATGTCCCCCAGGGCAATCCGGTCCGGCGGCGGTCCAGGCGCATGACGACGACGGCAACCGACAGGTACAGCATTGACGCCGCGGTTCGCGGGGTCGGGCCGAAGGGGTGACCGGCCAGGTGCTCGACCAGCACGACGGCGGCGCTGGCACCGATCGCCACGGCCAGTGCCCTGCCGAACCACACCCGTTGTCGCGAGGGCCGCCCGGTCTGCAGGAGTACCGCCGCCGCCAGCCCGGCCAGCCACGCCGGGGTGAAGGACTTGAGTTCGTCGATGTGGCTGACCCAGCCCGACAGGTCGAGCAGTGCGGCCACCAGAACGGCGGCAGCAGCGACGCGCGCCCACCGGTTCAGCCGGTCCTCTGCCGTTCGAACGGCCCTGTCCATCGGCTACTCCCTCGAACTGGCGCGTCACCGGCAGTGCGAACCTAGCAACGTCTGGTGCGTTGGTGCGCGTTATCGCGCCCGGGGTCTCGCGACCGAAACTTGTCGTGGCCGCGGGTATAGTCGAACGTATGTTCGATAGTGCGTATCACGAGTACTGGAAGCCGCCGGTGTCGGCGGCTTCTGAGGGGTTGATTGCGCGGGTGTTGGGGGCGTCGCGGGCGGAGAACAGGGCCGCGGCGGCGCGGCTGCGGGCGGTCTGTGAGCTCTTCGAGATGCGCCGCGATCAGCGGGGTGAGCGTGCGGACTGGGCCGTGGACACCTGGGCGGCGGTAGGGGCGGAGATCGCGGCAGCGCTGCGGGTGAGCCTTGCCAAGGCGGGCAGTCTGATGAATTACGGGCTGGCGATGCTGCGGTTGCCGGCGGTGGCGGCGGTCTTCGAGGCCGGCGATATCGATTGGGGCGTGTTCGCGGCGATCGTGTTCCGCACCGAATTGATCACCGATGAGGCGGCCATGGCGGCGGTAGATGCGGCGCTGGCGGCCCGGGTGGGGCGCTGGCCGTCGATGACGCGGGGCCGGATGAACGCGGAGATCGACCGGGTGGTGGCACGCCATGACCGTGATGCGCTGCGCCGGGGGCGCGAGCGCGCCGAGGAACGCCATGTGTCGGTGTGGGACAAGGGCAATGGCACCGCGGAGGTGGACGGGTTGCTGGTCGCCACCGATGCCGCCGCGTTGGACAAGCGACTGGCGGCATTGGCGGGCACGGTGTGCGAGAACGATCCGCGCACCGTCGAGCAACGTCGCGCCGATGCGTTGGGGGCGCTGGCGGTGGGCATGGATCGGCTGGCCTGCCGGTGCGGCAGTGCCGACTGCCCGGCCGGGGAGCGGCCGGCCAACCACGGTGTCGTCATCCATGTCGTCGCGCAGGAGGCGACGGTGGCGGGCCAGTCAGAGGTACCGGGGTATCTGATGGGCACCAACGCGGTGATCTCGGCGGAGTTGGTGGCCGAGTTGGCGGCCCAGGCGCGGCAGCGGCCGCTGGCCGACTTCACCGCCAGCGCCGCCGAAGCCGGGTACCGGCCCTCGCAGGGGCTGGCTGATTTTGTGCGGGCCCGCGATCTGACGTGTCGGGCACCGGGCTGTGATCGCCCCGCGATCGATTGCGATCTGGACCATACGATCCCATATCCGTTAGGCCCGACGCACGCTGGCAATCTGAAATGTCTGTGCCGAGTGCACCATCTGCTCAAAACGTTCTGGGGCTGGCGCGATGAACAGCTCCCGGACGGCACGGTGATCTGGCGGCTGGCCGGCGGCGCCACCTACATCACCACACCCGGCAGCGCCCTGTTGTTTCCGACCCTGTGCGCGCCGACCCCGCCGCGGCACCATCGGGGCCACCCAACCCCGCGCGAACCCGGCGGCGAACGTACCGTGATGATGCCCCGCCGCAGCCGCACCCGCCTCCAGAACCGGGCACACGTCATCGCCACCGAGCGCAATCGCAACGCTGTGATCTACGACTCACAAACGTCGGCTCATGACGGTGATCCACCGCCCTTTTAATGACGCCGGCGAAAGTCTTTGTCGCACAATCGACTCATACTGAGCCTAAGGGTGACGGGTAGTAGCTGCTATACGGCACTGTTGCCACCCTATGATCGAACTTACCGAGCTGACCAAGGTCTACGGTCATGGCAGCCAGCGC
This sequence comes from Mycobacterium sp. DL592, assembly GCF_011694515.1. NCBI lineage: Bacteria > Bacillati > Actinomycetota > Actinomycetes > Mycobacteriales > Mycobacteriaceae > Mycobacterium > Mycobacterium sp. DL592. The sequence continues at coordinate 1,052,292 of NZ_CP050192.1, forward strand.
GCCGTCGTATTGGACCGCATCAGTTTTCGCGTGGCAGCTGGGGAGATCCTCGCCATCGTCGGGCCCAGTGGGGCGGGCAAAAGCACGCTGGCTGAATGTATCAACCTGCTCACCGCACCGACCTCGGGTTCGGTGGTCGTCAACGGTGAGGACCTGACCACGCTGTCGGCGAGCAAGCTGCGCGTCGCGCGCCGCCGCATCGGCACCATCTTCCAGTCGGCCGGCCTGTTGGAACGGCGCACCGCGGCCGAAAACGTCGCGCTCCCATTGGAATACCTCGGTGTCACGGCAGAAGAGTCACGTAAGCGGGTCGCCGAACTGCTCGACCGGGTGGGATTGTCGTCGCGCGCCAACCACTACCCCTTCCAACTGTCCGGCGGCCAGAAACAGCGTGTGGGCATCGCCCGGGCACTGGCGCTGCGCCCCTCGGTGCTGCTGTCCGACGAGGCCACCGCGGGCCTGGACCCCATCACCACCGCCTCGGTGGTCCAACTGCTGCGTGAACTGCGCGACGACCTCGACCTGTCCATCGTGTTCATCACCCACGAAATGGACACGGTCGTCGAGATCGCCGACTCCGTCGCCCGCCTCGATCACGGCACCATCGTCGAATCCGGGCGCCTGGTGGACCTTCTCACCGATCCGCAATCAGAACTCGGCGCCGCGCTGCGGCCACAGGGTCAGGCCCGCAACGCCGATGCCGGCCAAGAGGTTTGGCGAGTCGTCTACGCATTCGACGTACCTGCCGACTGGATCGCGCGTGCCTCCGCAGAACTCGGCGCGCCGATCTCGGTACTCGGCGCCTTCGTGCAACAGGTACACGGCGTCACCGTCGGATCAGCCACCCTCGGCATTCCGGCCGACCTGTCCGGCCGCGCCGCTGACGTGCTGGCCCGCTACGGCCTTGCCACCGGTGAGCAGTCGCTTCGGGGCGCGGCGTGACCGACACCCTGCTCGCCAACGCCAAAGTCCCCGTCAACGAACTGCCCGGCCTGCTGATCCCCGCTCTGCTCGACACCCTGATCATGGTCGGCATCGTCATGACCATCGTGGTTGCCGTCGGGGTACCTCTTGGGGCGCTGATCCACAACCTGGCTCCCGGCGGACTCTTCGAAAATCCGTTGCTGCATACGATTTTGAGCTGGATCATCAGCATCGGCCGGTCACTGCCCTTCCTGATCCTGATGGCCGCGATTATGCCGTTCACCCGCTTCATCACCGGAACCAACATCGGCATCGCGGCCGCGGTGGTCCCGATGTCGCTGGCCGGCATCGCGTTCTTCACCCGCATCGTCGAGAACGCGCTGCGGTCAGTTCCGCCGTCGGTGGTGAAGGTCGCCCGGGCATCGGGAGCCTCGCGCCTGCAGATCATCCGCACCGCCCAGCTCAACGAGGCGATCCCCGCCATCCTCGGTGGCCTCACGATCAACATCATCGCGATGATCGAATACTCCGCGATCGCGGGAACCATCGGCGCGGGTGGAATCGGTTACGTCGCAGTGACGTACGGCTATCAGCGCTTCGACCAGGGTGTCATGCTCGCCACCATCATCATTCTCGTCGCCACAGTCGCAGCCGTTCAGTTCATCGGTGACGTCCTCGTCCGCTTCACCACCCCACACGCGCGTATCCGCTCGAAAGGAACAGTCACCGCATGACCGCCACCGGAGTCGACGTCGAAACTCCCGACAGCCACGGGTTCGAGATCAAGAAGCGACGCCAATGGGTGTGGATCGCCGCCGGACTGGTCGTTGTCGTCGTCGCCGTCGTCGCGGGCAGGTTGCTCTTCTTCGGAGACACAAAGTCCGCCAACGAGATTCCCGGTGCCACCCTGGTGGTGGCAACCAATGAGGGCAACGCCGCCGAGCAGGCGCTCATCGAGTACATCAGCCGTGAGGTCGCCCCGAAGCACGGCATCAAGGTGGCCTTCCGCGGCCTGTCCGACAGCAACACCATCAACCGTGCGGTCAGTGACGGCGAAGTCGCCGGCACCATCTATCAGCACAAGCTGTGGCTCGGCCAGGTGCTCGAGGCCAACCCGGACTTCCGGGAAGAGGCCGCCACCCCGGTGTTCCGGTGGGGCTTCGGAATCTGGTCGGACAAGTACACCGACGTCTCGCAGCTGCCTGACGGCGCCAACGTGTCGCTGTACTCCGATCCCGCCAACGAGGCCCAGGGGCTGTGGCTGCTGGAACGCGCGGGCCTGATCACGCTGAACCCCACGGTCGACAAGTGGACCGCCACCCGCAAGGACATCGTCGGCAACCCGAAGAACCTGAAGTTCACGCTGCTCGACTTCGCGGCGCAGTCCCGCTCGCTGCCCGATCTGGACGCCGCCGTCGGCTACACCGAGTACTACCTGGCGGCCAAGATCCCGCTCGACAAGCAGATCTTCGCCCCGCCCGCGCCCGACGAGTTCGCCGGGCAGCTCACCATCGGCAGCAAGTGGGCCGACACCGACAACATCAAGAAGCTGGTCGAGACGTTCAAGGACCCGGCGGTTCAGCAGTTCCTGGCCACCGACCCGAGCGTCAAGGGCATCCTTTTGCCGCTCTAGGCGGCGGGCCGCTTGGAACCGCCGTGCGTGATGGCGGCGTGCGCCGTCGCCGCGGCTGCGGCCTTGTGCGCTGAGGGCGCGGCGGCTGCCGCTGCACGGGCTGCGTGCGGCACCGGGATGGTGAGGGCTTCGCGTGCCGAATGGCCGGTCGGTTTGGCCGCCTCCGGCGCGGCCACCGCGAGCGACGCCTCGGCAGCGGCCGCCGGCTTCACCGCGGACGCCGCCGGGTTGAACGCGCTGGTGATGTAGTTGAAAACACCGCCGGGCCCGGTGGCACCGCCGTAGCCGTTGAACCAGGCATCCGCCAGGAGGCCCCCGCCCACCTGCACCGGTCCGAGGTAGAACTTCGGGATGATGCCCGTCAGGCCCAGCACGAAGTTCTTGACCAAGTTTGTCAGGGACAGATTGGTCGTCAGCTGGCTGATGATGTAGGCCCCGACACCGGCATTGCCGGTAGGTGACCCGTTGTAGCCGAAGTAGTAGGCGTTGGCGAGCCGGCCGCCGCCGATCGCCACCGGCCCGAGCATGAGCGTCGGAAGCTTGGCGGTGAAGGCCAGTACGCTCGCCTGATTGGCGTCCAGATAGTTGTTCCCCATTTGTCCCAGCCCGCCCAGGATTTCGCCGAACCCGGCGAACAGTCCGGCCCAGTCGCCGTAGCCGACTTCGCGGGACGCCTGCGAATCGGCAAGCAGCTCATAGCTACTCGTCACCGTCGGTGTCGCGAGTGCGATGCTGTGGTGAGTATCGGCGACCGTGGGTGTAGCCATCGTCAGGGTGACCGCGGTGGCCAGACAGGCCGCTGACAACGCGAATGGTCGCGAATGAGTCGTCATGGATCCCCCCGATCTCCGTGTCAGACGCCCCCGCGCCTGAACTCATGACGATTCGTACGATCCTCCCGTCGGGGCTGTCTGTCCAGAAAACAGGAAAGAAAGTCAAGGACCTAAGTCCCGGAAATCGGTCGGTTTTTCGCCCGCCGAAACAGCTTGCGGCGCTTCTCCGGCGGCTCGTTCGTCGTCATCTCCACGCCCTTGAAGACCGCCAGATACACCGAGATCGTCGTGACGATGATGATCATCAGTACCGGGCCGAGCACGATGCCCCAGAACCCGAACATCGCTATACCGGAGAACACCGCCAGCAGCATCAATGCCGGGTCCAGGCGGGCCTCCCGCGGTACCAGGATCGGGCGCAGGAAGTTGTCGATGTTGGTGATGGCCAGGATGTGGAACAACACCACGAACAGGCCGCCGACGATATTGCCGAACAACATCATTCCGATGCCGAACGGGATGGTGACGATGCCGCTGCCCAGTGGGATGACCGACAACGCGGTCAGGAAGATCGCGAAGATGAAGAACCCGTTGTGGAAGCCGGCGATGTAGATCGAGGCCGCACCGAGCACACCCTGAACCGAGGCGATGATGAACTGTCCCTTGACCGTTCCCTTGACCATCGCGCCCATCTTGGCCAGGTACAGGTCGGTGGCTTCTTCGCCGAGCGGGTTGAGCCTGCGGATCAGGGTGATGAGCTCACGTTGGTTGGTCAGCAGCGAGATCAGCACGTACAGAAAGATGATCGCCGAGGTGATCACGCCGATCACCCCACCGGCTGCACCGCTGAGGGAATGCAGCAGCCACTGCCCGAGGTTCTGCGAGACCTTGATCATGGTGTCGCGGAGCGACTCTGCGCTGACGGTGAAGTGGCCGAACGGCAGCTTGCCCAGCAGGTTGTTGACGGCGTCGAGTGCTCGGGCGCCCAGGGTGGACAGGTCGGCCGTCTCGACCCATTCGGCGACGTGCACCACCATGTGCGAAACCTGCAGCACCGCAAGCGTTATCAGCGCACCGACCGGAACGATGACAGTGGCCAGGGCCGCCAGCACCGTCATCGTGGCCGACAGTCCGGTGCTGAAGCGTTGCCGGCAGCGGTTGTACAGCGGGGTGAACAGGTAGGCGACGATCGCCGCGATCACCATAAGGATGAAGTAGTGCCGCAGAAAGTAGGCGCCGAAGAGCAGCGCCACCACGGTGACGACCGCCAGCGCGCGCTTCTGCGTGAGCGTGAATTCTGTGTTCACCGAAGTGAACACTAGCCGCCGACGGGCTAGGAGTTCATCAGGCGCTGCAAGTGCGCGTTGATGTCCGGGTACCGCTTCAGGTGCGCCCCGCCGTTGAGGTCGAGGATCTCACCGGTCATCCACGCCGACTGCGGCGAGCACAGGAACGCCACTGCCTCGGCGATGTCCTCTGGTGTGCCGGGCCGCCCCAGTGCGGTGTTCTCGACGTACTCCTCGACCACGCCGGGGACCGCGGCGGCACCCTCGGTAAGCGGGGTGTGCACGAAACCGGGGGCGACGGCGTTGACCCGGATACCGCGCGGCCCGAGTTCGAGCGCGGCCACCTGGGTGAGCATGGACAACCCGGCCTTCGCCGAGCAGTAGGCGCTCATCCCGATCGCCGGCTGGCGGGCGTTCAGCGAGGTCAGCGACACCAGTGTGCCGCCGTCGCCGAGGTGTTTGCCGGCGTGCTTGATTACCAGGAAGGCGCCGTTGAGACAGACGTCGATGACCGACCGGAAGTCGGCGGCGTCCAGTTCGGTGATGACTCCGAATCCGCTGAACCCGGCGCAGTTGACCACCACGTGCAGTCCGCCTTCACGTGCCACCACGTCGTCGAACAGGGTCGCCACCGAGGCCTCGTCGGTGACCTCCACCGCCGCCCAGGTGTGCGGCTCGCCGAGTTCGGCGGCCCGCTGCGCCGCCAGCTCGGTGTTGCGGTCGGCGATCGTCACGTGGGCGCCCTCGCCGGCGAGCTTGTTGGCCGTCGCCCAGCCGATCCCGGACGCTCCGCCGATGATGACCGCTACCCGTTGTGCACTCATGCTTTGTCCGCCTCGAATCGACCCCACTTGTTTTTCACGGTCCCCCACGGATCGGCGTAGACGCCGGGCTTTCGGTGATACGGCGACTGGCGTTTGAGGTACTCGTGGGCCAGTGGCGCGGCCAGCCGGAACAGCGGCCGCTTCCAGCCGGTCTTGTCGGCGGTCTCCTTGAGGATGTCCGGCCACGAGTGGTGCTGGAAGCCGAGCAGCTCCTGGGATCTGCTGGAGTCCATCCAGTCGGTGGCGAACCAGCCGTCGTCGTCGTCCGGATTTCCCTTGCGGCCCTTGGCGGTTGCCCCCACCAGGCCCATCGCCGCGGTGATGGCCGCCGACACCTCGCCTTGAACCAGGCGGTGGGTGTCGTCACCACCGATGAGCAGGGTCTGCCCGGTGGCGTCGGCGGTGGTGGCTGCGGCGAAGGCGTGCGCGACGTCGCGGACGTCGACGGTCTGCAGCCGTCCGTCGATGGGCAGCAGCCCTTCGAAATACAACATGTCCGGGCTCATCCCGAGGTCGAACTCGGTGGTCATGACGCCACCCAGACGCAGGATCACCCAGTCCAGCGCCGAGCCGCGCACCAGTTGCTCGGCCTCCACCTTGTGGCCGCCGTAGATGTCGAACGGCCGGACCGGGGTGTCGGCGGTAAGCACTTCGCTGATGTGGTGCGGGTTGCGCGGGCCGTAGACGGCGATTGACGACGCCTGCACGAATCGCGGCGGTTTGGGCTCGGCGGCAGCGGCGTTGACCAGAGTGCCGGTCGCCTCGACGTTGACCCTGCGGGCCAGCGCGGGGTTGCTGTAGCAGACCGGCGGGATCACCGCGGCGAGGTGGATCACCGACGCCGGTGCCACACTGCTCATCAGCGTGCCGACCGCTTTCGGGTCGGTCAGGTCGGCCCAGCGCACGGTGACGCCGGTGGGCAGGGCCGCGGCCGCCTTGCGGTTGGCCGGGGTGTCGAGGTCGGTGGCTACCACGTGGCGGGCGGCGGCGGCCAGGTGCTTGACCGTGGCGCTTCCGACCAGCCCGAAAGCACCGGTGACCAGCACAGCGTCGGACATCGAACTCCCCTCACCTGGAACGTGTTCTAGTGGACCGTACCCGCACGGCTCCTACGGAGTGGAGCGCAGGTGCACGCTGAGCAACCAGGCCAGGATTGGCGCCTCGAATTCGACGTCCCCGGACCACAGCTGCCTGCGGATGCGGGCGGGCCGGACGTCGTCGATCTGCCAGCGCCGGCCGATCAGGTCCGGCAGTGCGCCGGGTGCGGGGGAGAGCGCGTCGGTGCGTACCGGTTCCGGTTCGAACTCGACGGCGAACCGGGCGATGCCCTGGCTGGAGGCCGGCAACTGGGTGCCCAGGGTCGCGGCCCACTGGCTGCCGTATCCGAGGAACTGGCTGATCTCGGCGATCGCGAGAGTGACGGAGTGGGTGGCCCCGCGGCGGGCTCGGCGGCAGGCGAATTCCACTGCCGCCGGGGATATTTCGAGTGCGATGATGGCGCAGTCGTCGGCGACCCGGACGACCAGGACGGTGGCCTCGGGGCGCCCGACATCGAGCATCTCACCGAAGAACCGGCCGGGTTCGGTGAGCGCGAGCACCTCGTCGTCAGACGCCAGCGTCCTGTTCGCGGTCATGGTCACGCCCTCGCGGCGATCTCGGGCATGACCGCTGAGCGCCAGGCTGCCGGGTTGAGGTTGCGGTAGGGGTCGCGGCGGCGAATGTCCTGCAGGTCGCGCAGATCGGCTTCCAGCTGCGACTGGACGCGCTCTTTGACCTGCTGGGTCCAGTCGTCGGCGCTGACACCGGCCGGCGCGACGGTGTCGATCGGGGCACTGAATCGCAGGTACAGCCGCTGCGGGCGGGGGACCAGCGTCGGCCCGATGCCGCGGACGAGGGGCATCGCCATGTCGTCGCGGCCGCTGAGTCTTTTGCCGAGCCAGCCACTGGCCTTGCCCCACAAGCTGTCTCGTTCGATGAGGGCGGTGTAGACGTCGTCGCCGCCGACGAGGGCGGTGGTCACGATCGGGTACCCGTGTTTGATCGCGACGCGGGCGAACCCGGCCCGGTTCTCCCACCGCAGCTTGTATTCCTCGCCCTTGAACTTGGAGATCTCCCGGCCGCCGCCGGGGAAGACCAGGATCGGTTCGTTGGCTTCCATCAGCGCCGAGGCCGTCTCGGGTGAGCCGACGACGCCGCCGAAGGCGTCCATCATGTGCCGCTGAGGGCCGCCGATCTTGCCGAACTGGCGGTCGGCGAGCGGGCGAACCCGCGTGCCGACTGCCTTGCGCACGAAGTAGGGGATGAACACGATCTCGAAGGCGGACATCGCGGTGTGGTTGCCGACCAGCAGGACACGACCGTCGGCCGGCAGGGTGTCCAGGCCCTCGACGTACGGTCGGTACAGGTCCACCAGTGGCTGTGCGTTGTCGGCGCCGGTTTTCAGCACGAGTCGCCACGCTGCTCTCTGCAATTCGTCCCCGCGCGACACCGCGACCACCTCTCTGGTTCGTTGCGGCCTGATAGCCGCCGCCTACATTGACTGTACTGACCATTTTGGTCGTTTGGTCAGTAGGTGCACCAGATCACATCATCGCCTCATCGAGACACGGCAGAGCACCGGCAAAGCCGTTCTGCTGCCGTGGGCTGAAGACTAGGCGTTGACGGGCAGCTTGCCGGCGTTCTTCATCTGGTCGAACAGCTCGGTGTAGTACGGCAGGCAATGCTGCAGCGCCTGCTCGGTGGTGTACAGCGGTCGGTAGCCCAGATCGCGGCGGGCCTTCTCGATGCTGAAGTAATTGTCGAGGTAAATCCGTTCCACCGCAAGGGGTTCCAGCGGAGGCTGGGGCAGGCCGAACTTGAAGTGCAGCCACTGCCATCCGGTCATGACCGCGTGCACGAAACGTCCGGAGATCCGGAAGGTCGGGTAGCGCTCGCCGCAGGCTTCCACGACCGGGCGGGAGAACTCGAACATGTTGATCGGCTCGCCGTCATTGACGAAGTACGCCTGCCCGGGCGCGCTGCCGCCGGGCACCAAATGCTCTGCGGCCAGGATGAAGCCGTGCACCAGGTTGTGGATGTAGGAGTTGTCGAGCTTGACGTCCTTGCCGCCGACCAGCACCTTGACGTGGCCGGCCAGCACCCGCTGGAACAGCATCCGGAACATGGTCTGATCACCGCGGCCCCAGATGCCGCTGGGCCGGATCGAACAGGTCAGTAGCCCGTCGACCCCGTTGGCGCCGAGCACGAACTTCTCTGCCGTCACCTTGGTCTCGGTGTAGAGGTCGTTGAACCGCGTTGTGTAGGGCAGGTTTTCGTCACCGTTGGCGATGCGCTGGCCGCCCATCACCACACTGTTGGAGGCGGTGTAGACGAAGCGCTGGACGCCCGCGGCCTGCGCGGCGTGCACGAGGTTCTTGGTGCCGCCCACGTTGACGTCGAAACTGCGCTTGCGGTACTCCTCGGTGACCGAGCCGCCGCCCATCAGGTCGATGATCGCCGCGGTGTGAAAGATCGTGTCCACTCCGGCAACCGCCGCCGCGACGGTCTCGGTGTCGCAGATGTCGCCTTGGAGAATCTCGAGCCGCTCGTGCGGCTCCAGCGCGGACGGCGCCCGGTCGAATGCCCGGACGTGATGGCCCCGGTCAAGTAGCTCGCGGACCAGGTTGGCTCCGACGAATCCGGCACCGCCGGTCACCAGAACGCGGCCCAGCTCGGTTGTCAGCGTGGCATCACCCATGCCGGGGAGCATAACTGAAACACGTTCTAGTTAGCCAGCGCCCCAGGTCAGGGCAGCCCGCGATCAGCCGTCGGTGACCTCTTTTGACCCCAGCGCATCCTCGATGCGCTGACGTGCCCCGGCTAAGTGCTCTTCACAGCGTCGTGCCAGCTGTTCACCGCGTTCCCACAGCTTCAGCGACGCATCGAGATCCAGCCCGCCCTGCTCGAGCGTCCTGACCACCTCGATGAGCTCATCGCGGCACTCCTCGTAGCCGAGCGCACTAATGGGCTTCGTTTCAGAACTCATGCGGCTCCATCCGTCGGGCCGGTACTGGTGGCGCCCACCGCGCCGTCGGAAACCCGGATACGCAGCCGTGTTCCGGCCGGCGCGTCGGCCGTCGTGCGCAGGATGGCACCCGATGCGTCCTGCACGAGGGCGTAGCCACGCGCCAGCGTCGCCGCCGGCCCCAGCGTCGCCAGCCGCGCGCTCAGGTGGCCGACCCGGTCGGACTCGGCGGCCACCAGGCGGTTGATGTCACGGCGCACCGCCGCGCGGGCCCGGTCGATCTCCTCGCCACGCTGGGTCAGCCCGCGCAGCGGGTCGGCCAGCACCGGCCGGCTGCGCAGCTGCGCCACCGTGCGCTGTTCGCGGCCCACCCAGCTGCGCAGCGCCTGTGCGCTGCGCTGCCGCAGCTCGCGGACCAGGGCAGATTCCGCCACCGCGTCGGGCACCACCCGCTTGGCGGCATCGGTCGGGGTGGCCGCGCGCAGGTCGGCGACCAGGTCGCACAGTGGGTTGTCTGGCTCGTGGCCGATCGCGCTGACCACCGGGGTGGTGCAGGCGGCGATGGCCCGGCACAGGGTTTCGTCGGAGAACGGCAGCAGCTCTTCGACGCCGCCGCCACCGCGGGCGATCACGATGACGTCGACGTCGGGGTGCGCATCGAGTTCCCGCAGCGCTTCCACGATCTGGGCCACCGCATTGGTGCCCTGCACCGCGGTGTTGCGGATCTCGAAGCGCACCGCCGGCCAGCGCGCGGCGGCCACGGTGGTGACGTCGTGTTCGGCGGCGCTGGCGCGCCCGGTGATCAGCCCGATGGTCGACGGCAGGAACGGCAGCGGGCGCTTGAGCCGCGGGTCGAACAACCCCTCGGCCTCCAGCAGGCGCCGCAGCCGCTCGATCCGCGCCAGCAGCTCGCCGACGCCGACCGCGCGAATTGCGCTGACCCGCAATGAGAACGAGCCGCGAACGGTGTAGAAGCTGGGTCTGCCGAGCACGACGACCTGGGTGCCTTCGGTGAGCTTCACCGGCGCACTGGCCACCAGATCGCGCGGGCAGGTGACATCGAGCGACATGTTGGCCGCCGGATCGCGCAGCACCATGTAGGCCGTCGAGCTGCGCACGTTGATCTGGGTCAGTTGGCCCTCGACCCACACGGTGCCGAGCTTGTCGATCCAGGCCGCGACCCGGGTGGCGACAGCGCGAACCGGAAACGGGTTCTCCGCTGAGCTGCCCTGATCGCTGGTCACTTGGCTGTCGCGCGGGTGATCCTGTTGGCCAGCAGCGTCTGGAACGGCGCACGGGACTTGGAGGCTTCCTCGTAGGCCAGCAGCGCCTCGAGGTCGGCCACCGACAGCGACTGCAGCCGCGCGCGCAGCTGGGCCAGCGTCAGCGATTCGTAGTCGAGCTCCGTGGCGATCGCCGGGGCCTCGGCGGCTTTCTTCTTGGCGGTGGTTTTGGTGACCGATTCCTGACTCTTGGCCTCGACCCCGTCGGCCACCGAGTACAGCGCGAATCGGCCCTCGGTGAGGCGTTCGCCGTCCACCGGCGCCCCGTCGTCGTCGGCCGGGAGATCCTCGTCGAACGTCGCCCACTCGGGCTGCTCATCCTTGGGCGGGAAGATGCTCTCGAGTGCAGAGTCACCCTTGATTACCAGGTCAGCCACGTCTTGCTGCACCTTCATCACCAGCTGCGCGACGGTGCTCACCATCGTCATCGGGTACATCAGGATGGTCTGGGGCAGCTTGCGGGTCTCCTCGATGGCGGTCACGGCCGCCCCTACCAGCAGACGGACCCCGTACGGTGCTGTTGCCATGTGCGACAGCCTACGGCTGGCCCGTGCGGCGCGCGGGAACGTACCCTGAAACCATGCCGCCAACAGTCAACATGGGGATTCCTGGTGCTTCGAGCACGGCTGGAGGCCGCGCGTTCGGAGGGCAGGAGCGAAGCGACTCGGGAAACGGCGGAGCTAAGCGGGTGCTGCTGGCCGAGCCGCGCGGTTACTGCGCCGGCGTGGACCGCGCGGTGGAAACCGTGGAGCGGGCCCTGGAGAAGCACGGCGCACCGGTCTACGTGCGCCACGAGATCGTCCACAACAAGCACGTGGTGGAGACGCTGGCCAAGGCCGGCGCCATCTTCGTCGACGACAACGACGAGGTGCCCGAGGGGTCGATCGTGGTGTTCTCCGCCCACGGCGTCGCCCCGACAGTCCACGAAACCGCCGCCGCTCGCAATCTGCAGGTCATCGATGCCACCTGCCCGCTGGTCACCAAGGTGCACAACGAGGCCAAACGCTTCGCCCGTGACGACTACGACATCCTGCTCATCGGCCACGAAGGCCACGAAGAGGTCGTCGGCACCGCCGGGGAGGCGCCCGACCACGTGCAGGTCGTCGACAACCCGGACGCGGTCGACAACGTCACTGTGCGCGACCCGAACAAGGTGATCTGGCTGTCCCAGACCACGCTGAGCGTCGACGAGACGATGGAGACGGTGTCTCGGCTGCGGGAGAAGTTCCCCACGCTGCAGGACCCGCCCAGCGACGACATCTGCTACGCCACCCAGAACCGCCAGGGTGCGGTCAAGGCGATGGCCCCCGAGTGTGATCTGGTGATCGTTGTCGGCTCGCGGAACTCGTCGAACTCGGTGCGGCTGGTCGAGGTCGCCCTGGGCGCCGGGGCCTCGGCGTCATATCTGGTGGACTACGCCGAGGACATCGACCCGGCCTGGCTCGAGGGCGTCACCACCGTGGGCGTCACGTCCGGTGCGTCGGTACCCGAGGTGCTGGTGCGCGGCGTGCTGGAGCGGCTGGCCGAATTCGGTTACGGCACAGTGCAATCAGTGACGACCGCCAACGAGACGCTGGTGTTCGCGCTGCCGCGGGAGATCCGCCCGGCCCGGTCCTGACCGGCTAGCGGTCGTCGCCGGTATCCCGGTAGCGCACCCGAGAGACCGGATGGTGCGAGCTGTCCCCGGTGGGAACCCCCGGTGCCGGACGCCGCCGCGGCGGCTCATACGGCGGGTACGGCTCGTAGGGGCGGTACGGCTCATACGGCGGGTAGGGCTCATGGCGGCCCTCGCGGCGCGGCGGGGCGCTGTACGGGTCGCGGCGCTCACGAGGTTCCCGGGGCTCACGGGGTTCACGGGGTTCCCTGCGGCGCGGCGGCGGCATGTGCGGGTCGACGTCGCGCGGCGGACGGGGCCGGCGCCGTGGCGCCTCGGCCGCGGGGTCGAGGTCGGCGGGACGCCGCCGGGTGCTCTGGCGGCGAGGCCGCTCCTGCGGCACCTCGGTGATGTCCTCCAGCGGGGGACGGGCATGTCGTGAGCGGGTCGGGGCGGGCCGTTGGGTGGTCCGGCCCGATCGAGGCCGCCGCTCGGCGGCTGCCGGCCGGTCGATGCTGTGCTTGCGCGCGGGCTTGTCCTCGGTGGCCTCCGGCGCCGAGGCCCCGAACAAGGAGCTGACCTTGGTCGCCAGGCCCGCGAACCTGCTGGGCGTCGCGGCGACGTCGCCGGCGGGGGCGGCGGCAACGGCCGATTTGCCTGCCATCCCGAAGTACCAGCGGGCCATCCCGATCAGCAGCACACCGGCCGAGGTGAACAGCATCAGCGGGAACCGTTCGATCAGCGGATAGCCGCAGTTGATCAGGGTGTCCTTCAGGCTGGTGAAGGAGGCGCCGTGGAACAGGAAGTAGGCGCCGGGCACCGCGACGAACAGCAGCAGCGGCGGCTGGATGACGGCGGTGAAGATGCCGGACTGCCGCACCGCGAGCACCGCGGCCACACAGCCCAGCGCGTACAGGGCCGCGAACATGCCGCTGAGTTCCTTGTTGCCGGAACCGGCGTCGATCGCGAACCCAATTGTGGTGGCGGTCACAGCAATAAGAACAGCTGCCCACCACGGCACACCGGGCAGATTCGGGTGGGCGGAGCGATTTTCGGCCGCCACTGACGACCGGGTCCGCTGTGCTGACACACGTAGACCGTACCGGTTTGAGGTGAATGTGGGCCGTCGGCGGCGCCGGGTTGCGTCGTACCTCTCGTAGACTGTGCTCTCTGTGAGCCTCAGCCTGGGAATCGTCGGTCTGCCCAACGTCGGTAAATCGACCCTCTTCAATGCGTTGACCCGCAACAACGTGCTGGCGGCGAACTACCCGTTTGCCACGATCGAGCCGAACGAGGGCGTCGTCCCGCTGCCGGACCCGAGGCTGGACAAGCTCGCCGAGATCTTCGGCTCCGAGCGGATCCTGCCGGCGCCGGTGACGTTCGTCGACATCGCCGGAATCGTGAAGGGGGCCTCCGAAGGTGCGGGGCTGGGGAACAAGTTCCTGGCCAACATCCGTGAGTGCGACGCCATCTGTCAGGTGGTGCGGGTGTTCGCAGACGACGACGTGGTGCACGTCGACGGCAAGGTGGACCCGAAGTCCGATATCGAGGTCATCGAGACCGAGCTGATCCTGGCCGACCTGCAGACGCTGGAGAAGGCGGTGCCGCGGCTGGAGAAGGAAGCCCGCAACAACAAGGACCGCAAGGCGGTGCACGAGGCGGCGGTGGCAGCCCAGGAGCTGCTCAACGGCGGGACGACGTTGTTCGCCAGCGGCAAGGACTGGTCGCTGCTGCGCGAGCTGAACCTGATGACGATCAAGCCGTTCCTGTATGTGTTCAACGCCGACGAGGCGGTGCTCACCGACGAGGCCCGGATCGCCGAGCTGCGCGCGCTGGTGGCTCCGGCCGACGCGGTGTTCCTGGATGCCAAGATCGAGGCCGAGCTCCAGGAGCTCGACGACGAGTCCGCGGCCGAGCTGCTGGAGTCGATCGGGCAGACCGAGCGCGGCCTCGATGCGTTGGCGCGGGCCGGTTTTCACACCCTGAACCTGCAGACCTATCTGACGGCCGGGCCCAAAGAGGCGCGCGCGTGGACGATTCACCGTGGTGACACCGCACCGAAGGCGGCCGGGGTGATCCACACCGACTTCGAGAAGGGCTTCATCAAGGCCGAGATCGTGTCGTTCACCGATCTCGTCGACGCCGGCTCGATGGCCGCGGCCAAGGCTGCGGGCAAGGTGCGGATGGAAGGCAAGGACTACGTCATGGCCGACGGCGACGTGGTCGAGTTCCGGTTCAATGTCTGACGTTCTGCCGCCGTGTCCGGCGTGTGCCAGTGAGTTCACCTACGAGCAGGGGGCACTCCTGGTGTGCCCGATGTGTGCGCACGAGTGGTCGGCTGATGAGGTGTCCGATGTCGATTCGGCGCACGCCGGTGCCGCGATCAAGGACTCGGTGGGCAACGTCCTCGCTGACGGAGACACTGTGATCGTCGCGACGACCGTGAAGGTCAAGGGCGGCGGTGGTGGGGTCATCAAAGCCGGCACGAAGGTCCGTGGAATCCGGCTCATCTCCGATGGCGTCGGCGATCACGACATCGACGCAAATGTGCCGGGCTTCGGGCGCATACAGTTGAAGTCGAGCGTGGTGAAGAAGGTCGTCTGAGTGCAGTGACGACTGTGCGGGATATCAGGCCCACACTCGCGCTCAGTCGTAGACGACATCCAATCCGCGCCGCGCGAGGTCGGCCAGCGCCGCGCGCCTGCGCGCCAGCTCTTCCGGGGGATGGCCGATCCAGTCGGTGATCTCACCGACGACCCGTACCGGCTCCCGGGTGCGGTAGGAACGCGTGGGATTGCCCGGGAACCGCTTGTCGGTGACGTTCGGGTCGTCCTCGAGGGCACCGGTCGGCTCCACGATGTAGATCCGCCCGCGCCCTTCGCCCACGGCCAGCTCCGCACCCCAGGTGGCGGCATCCAACGTCTGCGTGACGTACACGTGGTTGGCCAGGCGCCCCTGGTCGTGGTTCATCCGTCGCCCCGCAATGAGCAGATCGCCCACCGCGAGGTCGGCTTTGGTTCCGTGCAGGTATGCGCCGGACTCATGTGGCACAAAGGGTTTCGGTCCCGTGGACACGGCATTCTCCGTCCTGTCGGATGTTCTGACACGACGAGTCTGCGACAGACCCCGGGCCTTGCCGCAAGCCCCGGGGTCTGCCATAGTCTGAAGAGGGCGGGGTCGGCAATCACGTGCGGTGGAACCGTTGCCTGTTCTGTTCGATGTGGGGTTGCGCGGCGACCGCCCAGTTCGCCACTGCCATAACGGGTTCGGTGAAGCTGACTCCCAGCGGGGTCAATTCGTACTCTGTGTGGGGTGCGGCTTCCGGGTGCACCGTACGGCGGACCAGTCCGTCCCGTTCGAGTTTGCGCAGGGTGACGGTGAGCATCCGATGCGAGATGCCGACGACGGCGCGTTGGACGGCGTTGAAGCGTAGCGACCCCGAACTGAGGCACAGGATGACCATGAGGGTCCACTTGTCGCCGAGCTGGCTGAGTATGTCTCGCACGATGCGGCAATCAGAACCTTCGCCTGCGGCCACCCGGAGGCCATCGGGGGTGTAGGTGGTGGCGCAGTTGTCGATGACCGTCACGGTGCGCGTCGTCATGGGTTACCTCCGAGTCGATCACGCACTTTGAAGTGCGTTCTTGCGGTGGACATGCGTCCAGGGAAGCATCAGCAGCGGTTACTTGAAGTGCGTACCTGTTCCTTTGTACTCCGAGCAATGGAGGTTTCGTGGCGACATTCACCGAACAGGAATTGGCCTATCTCAGGGGCCAGCCTTTGATGCGGTTTGCATCAGCCTCCGCGTCGGCCATGCCTGATGTGGTCGCAGTGGCATTTTCGGTGGACGGCGACGAGATCGTCACGGCCGGCTTCGATATCACCAAAACCGTTCGCTACCACAACATCAAGGTCAATCCCCATGCTGCGGTGGTGATCGACGACCTCGCCGCCACGGAGCCCTGGACTCCCCGAGGCATCAAGATTCGCGGTAAGGCCCGCATCGAAGAAGACACCGCCGGACAGAGATTTCGCATCACGCCCGAGGTGATCTGGAGCTGGGGCATCAACGACCCCGCCGAGGGGATTCCGAGGATGGAACGAAGGAGTGTCGCGCCATGAATGACTCAGGCAACCAATCGGGTATCACCGAGCTGTACGTGCTCATCATGACCCCGCTTCCGCTGGCATCGAATGCCGCCGCCGAGACACCGCCCGGCGAACCGACACCATTGGAAATCCACTACGCGTATGTGCACCAACTGGTCGAGCAGGGGAAGGTCTTGCTCATCGGCCCGTGCCTGGGCGAGCCGACCATCAACGGCCAGGCGCCGGTACCGCCCGGCATCGGCGTCCTGCGGGTCGCATCACGCGAGGAAGCCGAAGCGATTGCCCACAACGAGCCGTTCCACACCATGGGCTGGCGGCGCAACACCGTGATGGCGTGGACGCCAAAGTTCGGCACCCTCGTCGACCTGCTCAGGTAGAGACGTCAGTTGGGTTTCGGCGCGGTCGTTGCGCTCTCGCACGCGGCACCAAGCGCCTTCGAGGAGTTGTACACGTCATCGGCGGAACCGGCCGGGTTCTGGGCGATCGCCGTGTAGGCGACCACCAGCGCCTCGATGATGTCGGCGTCGGGTGTGGTCACCTCGGCCTTGATGTCTTCGAGCTTCTTGGCGGTGCCGGCCGGATCGGCGTCCGGGTTGTTACCCATCACGGCGTCGATCTGGGAACAGGCCGCCGCGAGCGTGCCGGCCTGGGCAGTGGCCGCCGCACTCGCGGACGTCGTTGCACTGACAGATGTCGTGGACGACGCCGACGACGCCGACGAGGTCGACGAGGACTGCGAACCGCCACAGCCGGATAGGGACAGGCTCAGCGCGGCCACGGCAATGGGTGCGATAAGCGTGGTCGTGAGCAGTCGTGGCATGGCGGGTTCCTCTCATAGGGGTGAACGGAGGCAGCATAGTTGCCCCGGGAAAGAGCTGCAGCGACGGAGGGCCTTAGGGCCCCATCCGGGTGCTCGTCGTGCGACGCTGTCACCATGCGATCGAGTCAGGAGCCGCGCAGAGGACGGGCGTGGGTCGCGCTGCTCGCCGTCGCGTTCATCGCCGGCTGCTCGCCCACGCCGGCACCGCCCGCCGTGCTGAAACCGTTGAACGCACAGGCATTTCAAGCCGCCATCGAGTCGGCGGCAAAGAAACTCCTGGTGCCCGGCGCGATGGTGCTGCTGCGCACCCCGCAGGGCACCGTCGCCGCCGCAACCGGCACCACCGAACTCGGCGCCCAGACACCTCCGACGGCGGCCACCCACTTCCGCATCGCCTCCAACACCAAGACCATGACCGCCGCGCTGATCATCCTGCTGGCCCAAGACGGCAAGCTCAATCTCACCGACCCGGTATCGGCGTATGTGCCGAACGTGCCTGGCGGACAAGACATCACCATCGCGCAGCTGCTCACCATGCGCAGCGGACTCTACGGCTACACCGAAGACCCCGCATTAGCCGATGTGATGGACGCCGAGCCGGCCAAGGCGTGGAACCCGCAGGACGCGCTCGCCATCGCATTCCGGCACCCGCCGAAGTTCGCCCCGGGCACCGCCTACGACTACAGCAACACCAACTACGCACTGCTGGGTCTGATCGCCGAAAAGGTCGGCGCGGCACCGCTCGCCGAGCAGCTGCAGTCGCGGCTGTTCACGCCCTTCGGCCTTGCCCACACGTCGCTTCCCGCCAGGGACAACACCGCGCTGCCCACGCCCTACTCCCACGGCTACATGTACGGCGGCAGCATGTATGCCCTCGCCGACGTGCCCTACCCGCCGCAGATGCAGGCCGCCGCGAGGGCAGGGGCGCTGCAACCTGTCGACTACACCCACCAGAACTCGTCGTATGCCGCCGCGGCGGGCGGGGCGATCTCCACCGCCGAGGATCTGGCCACCTGGATCAAAGCCATTGTCGCAGGCCAGGTTTTCGATGCCGACCACCACCGGCAGTGGCTGGACAGTCTGCAGCCGGAGGACCCCAACGCCCCCGACGGGCAGAAGTACGGCTACGGGATCTCCTATCAGCGGTTCGGCCCGAATGCCGCCATGTACTACCACGGCGGTGAGATGCCGGGCTTCAATTCGTTCATGGGCTACGACCCGGACCGCGATGTGACACTCGTGATCTGGACGAACCTGACGTTGTCCCTTGACGGCAGGACGACAGCCAACGCGCTGCTGCCCACTGCGCTCAACGAGATCTACGCCGGGCTGTCGCTGAGCGGTCCCTAGCCGTCGGCGTCCGTGAGGGTGCTGACTCGATTTCGCCCGTTCTGTTTGGCGTGGTAGAGCGCACGGTCGCCGGCCCTGATGAGTTCTGTCGGGGTGGCGATGCCTTCTCCCAGCGTGGCAGCGCCGATGCTGATTGTGACCGCGCGGTTCTTCCACGGGGCGCGCTGCACGATCCTCCGAAAGCGTTCCCCCAGAACGAAAGCGCCTCTCATCGTGGTCTCCGGAAGGATGACGGCGAACTCCTCCCCGCCGTAGCGGAACAGTTGGTCATTGCTGCGCAGTTCAGCTTGCAGCAGCTGTGCGACGGCGCGTAGGGTCTCGTCTCCGGCCGGGTGGCCGAACTGGTCGTTGAGATCCTTGAAGCGGTCGATGTCGATCATGAGCAAAGCCAGCGAGGTCCGGCGAGATAGCGCCCGTTGGCATTCCTCTTCCAGCTTGAGGTCGAAGCAACGACGGTTCTTGATCCCGGTGAGCACGTCGGTCACCGACTGCGTTTCGAGGTTGACCCTGACCTTCTCCATGTCCCGCTGATACTCGTGCATCAACTCCACATAGGTCTCCTGGTTCAGGATGGTCTCCTCCAGGGTCGCGATGCTGCGGCGCAGTTCGAGTTGAACCATGACTTCGCGGGAGAGGATTTCCAGCGCCTGCTGTTGTGTGTCGGTGAGTTGTCGCGGCTCGCGGTCGATTACGCACAAGGTGCCGAGTGCTTCACCAGTCGGGGTCTGCAGAGGTGCGCCGGCATAGAACCGGATGTGTGGATCCCCGGTAACTAGCGGGTTGGCAGCGAACCGCTCGTCTTGAGTCGCGTCTTCGACGACCATCGTCTGGTCAGGGGTCATGATCGCGTGGCTGCAGAAAGCCAGGGAGCGTGGTGTCTCTTCCTTGTCGAGTCCGACATTGGCCTTGAACCACTGCCGGTCTTCATCGATCAGCGAGATCATTGCGATGGGCGTGCCGCAGATCAGCGATGCCAGCGTGGCGAAATCGTTGTACGCCTGCTCGGGAAGAGTGTCGAGGATCTCGTATTCCTTCAGGACGCTCAGGCGTTGCTGCTCGTTGGCTGGAGTCGGAAACTCGGCGTCGGTCATGCTGCCCCCAATCCCATTTGCCGATGGTCGCGGACGACCAGCGTAGCCGCCCCGCACGTCGCGTCCACCGATCGGGGGACAACGGATTCAACCGCCATCCCGGCCACCCGGTGGACACCGCAACCGCCCGGCATCGGCGAATCTGAATCACATGAAGCCGAACACGATCATCACTCAGCAGGCCGCCCTGGACACCTACCGCGGCCCGGACATCTCCAGCACCTGGATCGCCCCGATCGAGCAGCTCATCACCGTGTACCGGCCGGCGGGCGAGCTCGTGAATGCCTAGACGATTCCTGCCTCTCCCATGAAAGAAACACACGCCCCTGCGGGCTCTCCCTCCCGCAGGGGTGTGTTGTGTGGCTACGATCCGTGCATGCGGGGTGCGATCGCGGTCATGGCAGTAGTTGTCCTCAGCGCCGGATGCGCCCAACCGAAGACCACCAGCGAGAGTCCGGCAGCCACTGTCGTCGACACCCCGAGCGCCACGCCCGTGCAGCAGGCGGTGCCCTTCGGCACCACCCAGACCGTCAGCTCCGAAGGCGCCACCGCGCAGTACACCGTCGCCAACCTTCGCCAGGTTCCGCCCGACGCGCAGATCATCCCGGCCAAGGGCACGATGTACGCCGTCGACGTCACCATCGCCGCGCAGACCAGCACGACCACCTACAACGGGTTCTACTTCGTCGCCAAGGCCGCCGACGGGTCGACGATCGCCCCCGCCGTAGGCGCGGTCCGGCCGGGCATCACCGATGGGCAGCTGCCCGCGGGCCAGAAGACCGACGGCCACGTCGCCTATGACGTCCCCGGCGGCAAGACCATCACCGCGATCCTGCTGCGCGACCCGCACGGCAAGCTGCTCGCCGTGTGGGCCCAGTAGTCAGCCGGGCATGACCTCGATCTCGTCGCCCAGGCGGGAGCCCTCGATCAGCGGCAGCGTGTCACCGCTCCAGAACCGGCCGGGGTCGAACCAGTTCTCGTTCTTCTCGGTGCGGATCAGCCCCATCTCCTCGTAGGTGATGGCGACGGTCTCCGCGCAGTAGGCGGTTTCCAGGCCGCTCTCACGCTTGGCGGTCTTGCGCCGCTCGGCGGATTCGCGAACCTTCTTGTGCAGGAACGGGATACCCCGCGTCCAGTCGCTGACCGTGGGGAGCTGGCCGCGAATCCAGCGGCCGGTCAGCCGGGCGGTCGACGGGAACGGCGTGCCGTCCATCCTGGCGATCACCTTGAGCAGCCGGTCTTCCTGTTCGGGGCTGGCGTGCGGGTGCAGCTGGCGCAGCCAGCAGCGCTGGCCGTAATGGAACAGCCACTGCTCGACGGCTTCCCGGGCGTCGTTGAGCTGCACGCCGCGATGGTTGGTCCCGGTCCACATGTCGGTCAGCTTCTGGCCGAGTTCGGCATGCCACATCAGCGGCGGCAGGTCGTCGATCGCCACCGTCATGCCGACATGGTTGATCGGGGCGTTGGTCAGCGTCTGGATCGCCCGGTCCGGGCCGGACCCGCCGCGAAACAGCCAGACATCCCCGGTACGGGTCTCGTTGAGCGCCTGTGTCAGCGACACGGTGTGCACGGTCACCAGCGCAGCTTAGTGTGGTCGGCATGCGCAGCATCTGGAAGTGGATCGGGCTGGCCGGTGCGGCCGGCGTGGTGGCCGGCGGTGTTCTGGTCGCGCGGGATCAACGCCGCCGCAAGGCCTACACACCCGACCAGATCCGCAGCCGCCTGCACCAGCGTCTGGCCGACGCCGAAGCCGCCCAGCAGGCCGACCAGCGCGACTAGTTCAGCACCGCGTAGAGCCGGTGGGTACCGGCGAATCCCTTCAGCTCGGCGTCGCGGCCCCCGTCGAAGTCCCGGTCGGCCACCGCCTGCCGTACCGGCTCGCTGACCAGAACTTCACCGCCGTCGGCCTGGCTCGCCACCCGCGCAGCCATCGCCACGTTGCGGCCGAACAGGTCGTCGCCGCGGCGCACCGACTTGCCCATGTGGATGCCGATGCGCACGCGAATACTGTTGTGCCGCAGCTTCTTGGCATCGCGCGCCAGGGCCTGCTGCATCGCCACGCCACAGCGCACGGCGGCCGCCGGGTCGGCGAAGGCCACCATGAATCCGTCGCCCTGGCTCTTGACCACATGTCCGTCGTTGGTCTTGACCAGCCGCCGAACCTGCCGGTCGTGGGCCTCGATGACCTTGACGAACGACCGGTCCCCGATGCGTTCGTTGAGCGCGGTGGACTCCTCGATGTCGGAGAACATGATGACGACATTGCCGTCCGGCGCCAGCCGGGCCAGGTCGGGACGCTCCACATCGGCCCAGTCGGCGAGGTCCTCGATCGAGCTGCGCACCGCGCCGCCGAAACCCTGGGTGCGCACCAGATTGGCGGTCTGCCATACCGTCTTGACCGCCTCGCGCCCGCCCGTCCACAGCAGGTTGCGGGTGTCCAACCGCGAACGCAGCTCCTCGGTCTCCTGCCTGCTGCGCTGCAGACGCGACCACAGCACGGCCAGCGCCACCGCCTCGGCGAGTGCCAGCACGGCCAGAACCGACACCGCGATCGTCCAACCCACCTCTGCGTAGCCCTCCCGTCGGCAATCCTGAACACATGATGCCCCCGTACTACGAGAGCAGGTTCATCCGCGCCAACCATCCCGAGCGGGCGCAGGCGGTGTGGCTGCGCTGGACGCTGCTCTATCCGCGGCCGGGCGAGCCGGTGGCCGACGTGTGGGTGATGGTCTTCGACCCCGACGGCGCCGGTAACCGCGCGCTCAAGCAGCCGCACCCGATCACCGCCGCCGACTACCGCAGCGAGCCGTGGTCGGCGCACATCGCCGACACCGCGATCGACGACCGGCGGGCCGTCGGGACGCTCGACGGCGCGCAGTGGGACCTGGCGATCACGCCGGGGGAGGAGCCGGCGGTCAAGCTGCTATCCGACCGGTCCTATCGGGCGAAGTTCCCGACCGCCAAGACCCAGGTGCGCCACCCGCTGGCGCACTTCGACGGCACAGTCACCCTTGGCGAGCCGGTGGCGCTGACGAACTGGACCGGCAGCGTCAACCACAACTGGGGCCGCAAGCACACCCCGGCCTACGCCTTCGGCCAGGTGTGCGGGTTCGACGGGCACCCGGCCTCGAGCCTGGAGATCGTCACCGCGCACGCTGCGCTCGGGCCGTTGCGGCTGCCCGCGGCCACCCTGTTCGTGCTGCGGCATGAGGGACGGGAGATCGCGGTGCGCTCCGTGCTGGATGCCCGCCACACCCACGGCAGCTACGGGCCGTTCCGTTGGACGTTCGGGGGTCGCGCCGACGGCATCGAGATGCGCGGCGAGATCACCGCGAGAGGCACCGACGTGATCGGGCTGCGCTACACCGACACCGACAACACCGGCAAGTACTGCTACAACTCGGCGCTGGCGGACTGCCGGATCACATTGTCCGGCAGCGGCGTGGACACCGAGCTGACGGCGTCGCGGCGGGCGATGTTCGAGATCCTCACCGATGACCGCCACACCGCGGTGCCGATGCTGGCCTGAGCGAAATGAAGTAGTGGACCACTCTAGAGCGATCCGCCCGACGAACCGACCCTTGAAGCACGGTGCCGAGAGGGGTCGGCACCGGCAAGCGGAGGGAGTCGCTGATGGTCGCCACCCGAGACGTCGTGGATGTGCAGAGTCTGCCGTTGGCGCCGGCGAACCCGTTGCCATGGCCGGAGAAGCTGCGTGCCCTGCGCACGTTCCACACCGGGTTCGAGAAACTGCGCGACGCGGGCGGCCCGGTGACGCGGCTGACACTGGGGCCCGCGTGGTTGATTCCGCCCATGGTCGTGGTGACCTCACCGCAGGGCGGACGCGACGTGCTGGGCCGCACCGACGACTTCGTGGACAAGAACAGGGTTCACGAGGAGTTCCGTAACCTGTTGGGCGGTAACCTGTTCAGCTTCATGCACGACGATTGGCTGCCGCGCAGACGCAGCCTGCAGCACATCTTCACCAAACAGCACGTCCGCGTCTTCGGCGGCCACATGGCGCAGGCGGCACAGGCGATCTGCGATTCGTGGGTCGGCAGCGACATCATCGACCTCGACCGCCAATGCCGACTGCTGACGCTGCGTGCACTGGGCCGCTCGGTGCTCGGTATCGACCTCGACCAGCGCAGCCAGGTGATCGCGGACTCGTTGGGCACGGCCACCACCTACATCACCGACCGCGGCATGCGCCCGGTCAGCGCACCGGCGTGGCTGCCGACCCCCGCCCGCCGCCGGGCCCGCAAGGCGGCCAGGACCCTGCACGACCTCGCGATGGAGATTCTCACCGCCTGCCGGCGCGACCCAGGCCGCGATGCCCCGCTGATCAGGGCGCTGATGGACACGGTCGACCGCCAGACCGGCCTGCCGCTGTCCGACGACGCGATCTGCCAGGAGCTGATCCTGTTCATGCTCGCCGGACACGACACCACCTCGACCGCACTGACCTACTCGTTGTGGCAGCTGGGCCGGCACCGTGACCTTCAGGACCGGGTGCGCGCCGAAGTCGACGCGCTGGGCCACGACCGTCCGGCACCGGAGGACGCCGGGCACCTCACCTACACGGTGCAGGTGCTCCACGAGGCGTTGCGGCTGTGCCCGCCCGGCGCGGCGCTGGGGCGGACTGCCATGCGCGACATCGAGGTCGACGGCTACCGCGTCACGGCGGGCACGATGCTCGGCTTCGGCGTCTGGGCCGTGCACCGTGACCCTGCGCTGTGGCCCGACCCGTTGGTGTTCGACCCCGACCGGTTCACGCCCGAACGGATGAAGCAGCTCGACCGCTGGCAGTACTTGCCGTTCGGCGCCGGACCACGCTCGTGCATCGGCGACCACTTCGCCAAGCTGGAGGCGACTCTGGCACTGGCGACGATCATCAGTCGCTGCGAAATCGTCTCGCTCACCGACGACTTCCCGGTGACGGTTCCGTTCACCGCCGTCGCCGCCGCTCCGGTGCTGGCCCGCGTCGCCTCGCGGTAGCGTGATTCGACAGACGGTGAAGCGGTCGGCTGCATAGACTTCCGTTGTGGGTGTGCTGAACTGGCCGTTTCTCGGACGAGAGAGCGAAGTCGCCCAGATCCAGACCGCATTGGCCGGACGGGGGCAGGGCTGTGGTGTCCTGTTGCTCGGCGACGCCGGGGTGGGCAAGACCACCCTGGCCCGTGGCGTAACCCAGACCCTGCGCGCCGAAACCCATTGGGTGGCAGGCGCCGAGTCGGCCCGCGAGGTCCCGTTGGGGGCGTTCGCCCACTTGCTGACACCACCGATGCCGAAAGACCCGGTTGCCTTGCTGGCCAACGCTTTCGAAGCGGTCCGGCGTCGCAAGATCGCCGTGATCGGAGTGGACGACGTCCACCTCGTCGACCACCTGTCGGCGACCCTGCTGCACCAGCTGGCGGTGGAGGGGGCGGTGCGGATCCTGGCCACCGCGCGCGTCGGTGAGCCCGTCCCGGAGACCATCACGGCGCTGTGGAAGGACGGCTACCTCAGCCGCCTCGACGTCACCCCGTTCACCCGGGCCCAGGCGGTGGCCCTCATCGAGGCCGCGCTCGGCGGCCGCCTGGAACGCCTTTCCGCCGACCTGATCTGGCAGGCCTCCGGCGGCAACGCCTTGTTCGTGCGCCATTTCGTGGAGGGCGCCCTGGAGGCCGACACCCTGCGATCGGTCAACGGTGTCTGGCAGTTACGCGGGCAGGCCGCGGTCGGTTCCACGCTGGGCCCGCTGCTGAGCAGCCGGCTCGACCGGCTGCCGCCCGACGAGAAGCGCGCCCTGCACCTGTTGGCGTTCGCCGAACCGCTGCCGCTGGAGGTGCTCTCGGAGCTCGCCGACAGCGACACTCTGGAACGCGTCGAGCGCCGCGGACTGATCCGCATCGACGACAGCACCGGCCCCGTCGAGGTGTTCTTCACCCACGCCCTGATCGGCGAGGTCATCCGCACCGGACTGGGGCGGGTGGCGAGCCGGCGCCTGCAGTCGGAGTTGCTGGCGGCGATGCAGAACCACCCGCCGCGCACCCCTGCCGAACGCATCCGGCGTGCCGAGCTGGCACTAGATGCCGATGCGCCCATCGATCTCACCGCGCTGATGCGCGCCGCCGAGGATGCCATCGCGCTGACCAACGTGACGGTCGCCGAGCGTCTGGCCCGTGCCGCGGTGAGCCGCGGCGGCGGTCTGCTGGCCAGTGAGCTGCTCGCCAGATCGCTGCTGTGGCAAGGGAAAGCGAACGAGTCCGAGGCCATTCTGGGATCGTTCGACCCGGACACCTTGACCGAGTTCGAGTTGACCCGCTGGGGCATCGCCCGCGTCGCCACCCTGCAGTGGTCGATCGGTGACGCCGCGGCCGCCGGTGAGATCCTGGCCATGTTGCAGCAGCGGGTCACCCACCCTGCGGCACGGCTGGTGGTCGACGGCCTGGCCGCGGCGCTGGCGGTACTCGACAGCCGGCTCGACGAGGCCGCCGAGCGGGCCGAGCGGGTGCTCGCCGACCCGGCCGCACCGCCGATCGCGATCGGCTGGGCGGTGTTCGGCGGCACCATGGCCGCGGGGCTGGCCGGCCGTCGCGGCGACGCCGAGCGGCTGGCCGCGCGCGGACATCAGATCGCCGACAAGATCGACGGGCTGCTGCGTTTCCTGCTCGCGCTCGCCGAGGTGCGGGCGCTGACGCTTGGTGGCAGCTTCGCGGCCGCGCAGGACCGCTCCGGCGACATCGTGCGGATCACCTCATCGGGTCAGTTCCGGGGCCGGGCGATGGCCAACGTGCTGGCCGCCACCGTCGAGTTTGGCCGCGGCGAGCTGGGTGTGGCGGCGTCGCGGCTGGAGGAGACGCTGGCCGCGCTCAGCGACGAGACGGCGGCGTCGTGGAACATTCCCGCCCGGCTGCTGCTGGCCCAGTGCTATTGCGGGCTGGGTAGAGACGCCGACGCGGTGCCGTTGGTCGCCGAGCTTCGCGCACACGTCCGCAGCGGCGGAACGATGTTCGACCCGACGGTTCTCATCGTCGAAGCGTGGCTGTCGGCCGCCGAGGGTCATCTCACCGGCGCGGTCGAGAAGGCGGTGCGGGCTGCCGACGTCGCCGCGAAGACCGGCCAGCGGACCGTCGAGTTGCTGGCGCTGCATGCCGCGGCCCGGTTCGGCGACCGCGCCTGTCTGCGGCGGCTGATCGACGTCGCCGAGCTCATCGGCGGCCCGCTGGCCGCCGCGGACGCCGCACACGCCGCCGGACTGCTGAACAACGATGCCGCACAGGTGTATTCGGCCGCACACGACTTCGAGCGCAACGGCGCGCTGCTGTCGGCCGCCGATGCCGCCGCGCAGGCCTCGCGAATGTTCGACGCAGCGGGCAAGCGGCGGCAATCCCTGGAGGCCGCCGCCACCGCGGACCGGCTGGCCAAAGTCGGCGGCGGTCTCAAGACGCCTGCCCTGCGCGTCACCGCTCAGCCGCTTCCGCTTAGTGCGCGCGAAAGGGAGATCGCCAGCCTGGTCGCGCGCGGGCTGACCAACCGCGATATCGCCCAGCGGCTGGTGGTGTCCACCCGGACCGTCGAGGGCCATGTCTACCGAATGTTCAGCAAGCTCAACGTCACCGACCGCGAGGAGCTGGCGGCGCTGGTCCGCGGCAGCGACTGACCGTCGCCCGTAGCAGACTGGGGGCATGACCGTTCTTCTGGTGGGTAAGCCCGAACCGTCGCTGGCCGCCGAACTGTCGCAGCGGGACCCGCTGGCGCAGCCGCCTGCACACGACCCGCAGGCCGTCACCGTGATCCTGTCCTGCGGGCGCCCCGGGGTCGACGCCGACCTCATCGCGTCGCTGCCGAACCTGCAGGCGATCGTGAACTTCGGCGCCGGTGTCGACGCCATCGATCTCGAGGCCGCCGGCGCCCGCGGGATCGCGGTGAGCAACACCCCCGACGTCCTGACCGACACTGTCGCCGACGTCGCGGTCGGCCTGATGCTCGACACGATGCGCGGACTGTCGGCCGCCGACCGCTACGTGCGCGCCGGAAACTGGCCGGCCCGCGGTCCGTACCGCTACACCCGCGACCTCAGCGGCAGCCGGGTCGGAATCCTCGGGCTGGGCCGCATCGGCTCGGCGATCGCCACCCGGCTGGCCGGATTCGACTGTGCCATCGCCTATCACAATAGGCGCGAGGTACCCGGCAGTCCGTTCCGCTACGCGGCCTCGGCGGTCGAGCTGGCTGGTTCCGTCGACGTGCTCGTGGTGGCCACCGCGGGCGGCCCGGACACCACCCGCCTCGTTGACCGCGCTGTTCTGGAAGCGCTTGGGCCGCAGGGCTTTCTGATCAACATCGCCCGCGGCAGCGTCGTCGACGAGGACGCTCTCGTGCAGCTGCTGGCCAACGGGGGACTGGCCGGTGCCGGGCTGGACGTCTTCGCCCACGAGCCGCAGGTTCCCGCGGCACTGTTCGAGTTGGACAACGTGGTGCTGCTGCCGCACGTCGGCAGCAACACCGCCCGGGCCCGAACCGCGATGGCGCGCTTGGCGTTACGCAACCTCGACGAGTGGCTGGTCCACCGGCGACTGCTCACGCCGGTCACCTAGGGCCCAGCCGGCCGCCACGTAGACCACCACCGCCAGCACCGCGGACCCGACGGTGCTCAGGTCCACGCCGCCGGCGATGTCGGCCAGCGGGCCGACGTACAGCGTGGTGTTGACCGCCAGGAAGCCGAACAGCGAGCCGGCCGCCCATGCCGCCACCGCCGGGATGTTCCAGCCGCCGGTGAACCAGTACCGGCCGCCGCGGCGACCGTGGGCGAAGGCCTGCAGATCCACCGGGTCGTAGCCGATGCCGCGCATCCGCAGCGCGCCGACGGCCAGCACCGCCACCCACGGCGTGATCACCGCGTTGAGCACGACCGTCATGGCGGTGACCGAGCCGACCGCGTCGAACACAAACACCCCGACGTAGAGCAGGACGATCGCGATCGCGGCGGTGATGATCGTGGTCTGGGTGCGCTTCAGTTGCGGCGCAATGCCTTCCAGGTCCAGCCCGCTGGCGTAGATGCACAGCACACCCTGGCTCAGCCCACCCAGCAGTGAGATCACCACGATGGGCAGCACGTACCAGGCCGGGGCCGCGGTCACCAGGTCGTCGAGGTAGGAGTTGGTGGGGTTGGCGAAGCTCATCGCTGTGTAGGCGCCGAACATGCTCGGCAGCAGCACCCCGATGAACATGCCTGCGCCCAGTGCCAGGCAGATCTGCCGGTCGCTGAACCGCACCGCCGAGATGCGTCGGGTGTAGTCGCCGATGGTGGGGCCGTACGAGATCGGCGCCGCGGCGAACAGCACCGCGCACAGCGTCCACGTCGGCCAGAAGCTGCCCAGTGCGTATTCGCCCGCGGTCGCGGTGGGGGTGAACCCGTCGGCGAAGGCGAACACGCCGGCGATCAACAGCGCACCCACGACCGGCACCACGATCTTCTGCATCGCCACGATGGTGGCGTGACCGTAGAGCGCGACGGTGACCATCAGGGCGGCGACGATCGCGTACCCGATCCCGCGCACCACGTCGGTCTCGGGTAGGCCGAAGATCCGGTGAGCCGCCGCCACGAGGGCGTCACCACTGGTCCACACCGTCACCGCCGCGAACGCCAGCGCGATCGCCAGGGCCAGTCCGGATCCGATGAACCGGCCCCGGATGCCGAAGAACGCGCCGCTGGAGACCGTCATGTTGGTGCCGGTGCGCGGGCCGATGACGGCGGTCGGCAGCACGGCGAGGGTGCCGACCGCGGTACCCAGCGCCATCGAGGCCAGCGTCTGCCAGAAGCTCAGGCCGAACAAGATCGCGAACGCCCCGAAGACGACGTTGGTCCACGTCAGGTTGGCGCCGAGGAACACCGCCGACAGGTTGCGCGGGCTGGAGTCTCGCTCCTCCTCCGGCAGGTACTCGACGCCGGCGGCCTCGATGGCGCCGAGACGATCGGTGGTGGTAGCGGCCATCGGACACTCCTTGTTGATGGGTACATCAATAGTATTGAGGTAGTGTTCAATAAGAACGGTGATCCGTCAAGGGGAAGGACGACAGTGGTCGCGAAGGCGATGCGAGACGCCAAACGCAAGATGCCGGCCGAACGCCACGACGAGCTGCTGGGCCAAGCGGTCCTGATCAGCCGCACCGACGGCCTCGGCGCGGTCACGCTGCGCAAAGTCGCCACCGACCTGGGCGTCACGCCGGGTCTGGTCAGCCACTACTTCTCCTCGGCCGAGCAGCTGATCACCGCCGCGTTCCGGGCCGCCGCCACCGAGGACCTCGACAACGCCCGCACGCTGCTGGCCGCCGAGCCCACCGCCACCGCAGGCATCAACGCGCTGATGGACTACACCCTCGACGAGTCCAGCATGGACGCCAGCGCACTGTGGCTGGAGGCGTGGAGCCTGGGCCGCACCAACCCGGCGCTGGCGGCCGAGGCGGACGCACTGACCGATCAGTGGCTGGCGTGCATCGCCGAAGTGGTCGGTGCGGGCAACGACAGCGGGGAGTTCCACGTCGCCGACGCCGACGTGGCCGCACGACGGCTACTGACGATGATCGACGGACTCGGCGCCCAGATGGTGGTGCGCGCAGTGGCCCCCGCGGAGCTCAAGCACATCGCCCGCTCCTACGTCGCCGCCGAGCTACACCTGCCGGTCACGGGGTGACGCCTGCCGGTCACGGGGTGACGAAGGCGACGACGGCGTCGCTGAACGCGTCGTTGTCGTCACCGGCCGCCGTGTGGCCGGCCTCGGAGAGTTCGACGAACTCGGCGTGGGGCACCTTGGCCAGGAAGTCCTCGACGCCCTCGGTGCTGACCACGTCGGACTGCCTGCCGCGGATGAGCAGGATCGGAATGGTCAGCTCGGCGGCGGCCTGCTCCAACTCCTCGACACGGACGAACTCCTCGGCCTCGACCGGCTTGAGGAACGCCGGGTCCCAGTGCCAGAACCAGCGCCCGTCGCGGTGCCGCAAGTTCTTCTTGAGTCCGTCGAGGTTCTTCGTGCGCTTGCGGTGCGGCAGGTAGGCGGCGATCGCGTCGGCGGCCTGCTCGAGGGTGTCGAAGCCGTGCACGTGGCCGGCCATGAAGTCGTGGATGCGGGAGGTGCCCTTCTCCTCGATCCGCGGAACCACGTCGACCAGAACCAGTTTCGTGACCTTCTGCGGGCCGGCCAGCTTGGCCACCAGGATGCCGGTCAACCCGCCCATACTGGCCCCGATCAGCACCACCGGCCGCCCGATCTGGTCCAGGACGCGCAGGACGTCACCGCACAGCGCGTCGACGGTGTAGACGCCGTTCGGCGCGCGGTCGCTGTCACCGTGGCCGCGCGCGTCCAGTGCGACCACGTGCAGGCCCCGGTCGGCCAGCACCTGCCCGGTGTTCTTCCAGGAGAAGCGGTTCTGGCCCCCGCCGTGCAGCATCAGGATCGTCGGCCGGTCCGTCGCGTCGCGGTTCCACTCGTCACCCACCAGGGTCAGCTCGTCCTCACCGCGGAACTCCACGGTCTGCGCACCACTGGTCGTGCTGGTCACAGGCATCCTCTCGGCCGAGTCTGGAAAGCACGTTACCCAGGGCCTGCTGATGACTTTCGCCAGCCCTGCGGGTCTACCTCTTTGAAGCCGACCAACAGAGGAGAAGCCCGATGCCGTCCATCACCCCGTGCCTGTGGTTCGACGACGAGCTGGAGGAGGCGGTGCAGTTCTACACCGCGATCTTCCCCAACTCGTCGGTGGAACACATGAGCCGCTACACCGAGGCCGGGCCGGGCACCCCCGGCCGCGTCGTATCGGCTGCCTTCGTACTCGACGGCACCCGGTTCACCGGTATCAACGGCGGTCCGGTGTTCGCCTTCACCGAGGCGATCTCCTTCCTCATCGAGTGCGCCGACCAGGACGAGGTCGACCACTACTGGTACGCGTTGCTCGACGGCGGGCAGGAATCCCAGTGCGGGTGGCTCAAGGATCGGTTCGGCGTGAGCTGGCAGGTGGTGCCCACCCGCTTGCTGGAGCTGCTGTCTGATTCCGACCGCGCGGCCGCGGCGAGCGCCGCCATGCTCGGAATGCGCAAGATCGTCATCAGCGAGTTGGAGGTCGCGACAACGAACCGCTGACCGCTGCTCCAGGCACTACCGGTACCCTTGCGCCGCAGCGGGGACGATCGTTCCGACGTGCCGGAGGGAGCAAGCATGGCCAACGAGCCAGACGTGCCCGAAGACGAGGTGACCACCGAGGCGGCCGACGAGGCCGCCGAGGAAGCCATCGAGGAAGCCGAAGCCGTCGACGAGGTCAAGGCAGCCAGGGCGCCGTGGTCGCACGTCAAGATCGCGCTGGTCGTGGGCCTGGGCATCGTCGTCGCACTCGGGGGTCTCACCGGCTGGCTCGGCTATCGGGCCTACCAGGCACGGCAAGCCCAGCAGCTCGACGAACTGCTGGTCAGCGTCGGCCGCCAGGGTGCGATCAACCTGACCACCATCGACTTCGAGCATGCCGACGACGACGTGAAGCGCATCCTCGACTCCGCCACCGACGCCTTCTACGACGACTTCGCCAAGCGGTCCCAGCCGTTCATCGATGTCGTCAAGCAGGCCAAGTCCAAATCCGAAGGCACCGTCAACGAGGCGGGCCTTGAGTCGGTCAACGGCGCCGAGGGTCAAGTCCTGGTGGCCGTGACCGTCAAAACCCAGAACGCCGGCGCCCAGAACCAGCCGCCGCGCAACTGGCGGATGCGCCTGACGGTGAAGAAGACTGGCGCCGACGAAGCGAAGGTCTCGAAAGTGGAGTTCGTACAGTGACGACGCCCGACGACAAAGCAGACGTTGCGGCCGAGGACATCGACGACGCCGAGGTGGTCGCCGAGCCCGCGCCGGAGAAGGGCTTCAGCTGGGCGCGCCTGGTCGCGTTCGTGATCCTGCCGGTGCTGGCCCTGCTGCTCGGCGCTGGCGCCGGCTACCTGAAGTGGGAGGACTCCTCGCGCCGCGACGCCAAGAGTGCGGCGCAGGCCGCGGTCGCGGCGGCCAAGGACTCCACCGTGGCGCTGCTGAGCTACAAGCCCGACACCGTCGAGAAGGATCTGGGCGCCGCCCGCGACCGGCTCACCGGCAACTTCCTGGACGCCTACACCCAACTGGTGAACACCGTCGTGATCCCGGGAGCCAAAGAGAAGAAGATCTCCGCGCTGGCGACAGTGCCCGCCGCCGCGCCGGTGACGGCCAAGGACAATCATGCGGTGGTGCTGCTGTTCGTCGACCAGACCGTGGTGGTGGGCAGCGACGCCCCGACCAACACCTCATCCAGCGTCCGGGTCACCCTCGACAAGGTCGGTGACCGCTGGCTGATCTCGGGCTTCGACCCGATCTAGCGACCATGCCCACGCCGCGCTGGATCGATGTCGACGCCCCCGCTGTGCATTTGCGGGCGCTGACGTGGGGACCCGATGAGGGCCCGATTGCGTTGTGCCTGCACGGTTTTCCCGACACCCCCTACGGATTCCGCAAGCTCGCCCCGCATCTGGTCGCGGCGGGCTACCGGGTGGTCGCGCCGTTCATGCGCGGCTACGTGCCGTCGTCGATCCCATCGGACCGCAGCTACCACATCGGCGCACTGATGGACGACGCGCTCAAGGTGCGCGAAGCCTGCGGCCCGACCGACCGCGACGTGGTGATCGGCCACGACTGGGGCGCCATTACCGCGACCGGGCTGGCGGCGCTGCCCGACAGCCCGTTCGTGAAGGCCGTGGTGATGTCGGTGCCGCCGTCGGCCGCACTCAATCCGGATGGCAAGGTGCCCAACCGGGGCAAGCTGCTGCGGCTGCTGCCGGCCCAGGTCGTGCGCAGCTGGTACATCAGCTACTTCCAGCTGCCCGGGCTGCCGGAACGGTCGGGATCGTGGATCGTGCCGCTGCTGTGGCGGCGCTGGTCGCCGGGGTACAACGCCGCCGAGGATCTGCGCCACGTCGACGCCGCGATCGGTGCTCCGCAGTACTGGCGTGCCGCCCTCGGCCCGTACCGCGCCACCATCCGCAACACCAAGCCGCCGGCCCGCTACGCGGAGCTGCACCGCTGGTGGACCAAACCGCCCCGGCTGGCCACGCTGTACCTGCACGGCAACGACGACGGTTGCATGACAGCGGAATTCACGCCGTGGGTGCGTGACGTACTGCCGGCGGGCAGCGACGTTGCGATCGTCGAGAACGCCGGGCATTTCCTGCAACTCGAACAGCCCGACACGGTGGCCCGGCGGATCCTGGACTTCCTCGGTTCGTGAGGCCGGCAACCAGAGCGATGACCGCGGTCGACGCGCAGATGTTCTGGATGTCGGCCGTCACCCGCAGCGACCAGATCGTGCTGTATGCCTTCGACGGTTCCCCGGCCGACCCGGGCGCCGCCGTCGAAGAGCTGATGCAGCGCGCACAGGCGTGTGACGAGCTGCGGCTGCGGGTGGTCGAGGCGGGCACGTGGCGGTACCCAAGATGGCAGCACGGTGCGGTCGACGCCGGGCAGTTCGTGGTACACGACGGGCCCGCACTGGGCTGGCAGGACTGCCTCGACGCTGCGGCGCGGCTGCGTGGCAACCAGCTCGACCTTCACCAGATGACCTGGCGTGCCTTCATTTACCCCGCGGTGCGCGACATCCCCGGCTGCTCCGGCATCGGCTCGGTGGTGGTGATGCAGTTAGGTCATGCCTACGCCGACGGCAGCCGGGGGACCGCGCTCGCCGGCGCGCTGCTGGGCCGTCGACAGCCCGTCCCGGTGCCCGTCGCGCGCCGGCGCGGATTCCTGCCTGCCCGGGGGATCGCCGCCGCGCGGGCCCACCGCGCGCTGGTGCGCGACACGGAGGCCGGTCTGGTGCCGCCGCCCGTGCCGGGGTGCCCGCCGCTGAGCATCAACCGGCGGCCGGGCGCGGCATCGGTGGTGCGCACGCTGGTGGCACGGCGCGACGAGCTGGCCACGCCGACGGTGACGATCGGCGTGCTGGTCGCGGTGTCCGAGGCGCTGGGCGGATATCTTCGCGCGCGGGGCGAGGACACCTCTGCGCTGGGTGCCGAAGTCACCATGGCCGGACCGCAGGATTCGGGCGCCCACAACAACTTTCGCAACGTCGGCATCCGGTTGCATCCCGACGTCGACCGCGCCAGGCGGGCGCAGCTGATCGGAGCCGAGCTGGCCGCCCAGCGCCGCCGCGGCGAGCACCCCGCGCTGCGGGCGTCGGCCGCCGCCTTCGCCGCGACCCCCGCGGCGTTGTTGCGCTGGGGTGTGCGGCAATTCGACCCGTCGGCCCGCTCACCGACGGTCACCGGGAACACGGTGGTCTCCAGCGTGAACCGCGGACCGGCGGACCTGTCGTTCGGTGGATTGCCGGTGTTGTTCGCGGCCGGGTTCTCCGCGCTGTCGCCGATGATGAGCCTGACCCACGGTGTGCACGGCCTCGGTGACGTCGTGACCATCAGCGTGCACGGCGATTCCGGCAACCTCGACGTCGACGACTACGTTGACCGATTGAGAATTGCGTTTGGCCGTTGAGGAGTAACGCCGCAGGCTCCGATGCCCTAGGTTTAGCGGCGTGACTGCCTACGACGTCGGATTGCTCCTCCTGCGGCTGGTGCTCGGCCTGACCATGGCCGCCCACGGCTACAACAAGTTCTTCGGCGGCGGCCGCATCAAGGGCACGGCCGGCTGGTTCGAGAGCATCGGCATGAAGCCGGGCACGTTCCATGCCCGGGTGGCTGCGACCACCGAGGTGTCGGCCGGTCTGGGCCTGGCGGTCGGACTGCTCACGCCCGTCACCGCCGCCGGTTTCGTGGCGCTCATGCTCGTCGCGGCGTGGACGGTGCACCGGCACAACGGCTTCTTCATCGTCAAGGAGGGCTGGGAGTACAACCTGGTGCTGGCGGCGGCAGCGGTCGCGCTGGCCGCCACCGGGGCAGGCAAGCTCAGCCTGGACTACGCACTGTTCAAGGGGACCAGCCTGTACGACCTGTTGCACGGGTGGCCGGGGCTGGCCATCGCGGTGGGGCTGGGACTGGTCGGCGGCATCGGCCAGCTGGCGATCTTCTACCGCCCGCCCGCCAAGGCCTGACCGAGAGTCCCGCCGCGCGGGAAAGTGCACCCGTGGCACTAGAACACGTTCTAGTCTTGCCCGCATGGGGTTTCTGAAGCAAGAAGTACCCGTCATCGACTTCGAGACGTGGAGCAAGGGCACGCGGGCCGAGAAGATCAAGCCGATGGCCCGGCACTGGGCCGAGGTCGGGTTCGGCACGCCGGTCATCCTGCATCTGTTCTACGTCGTCAAGATCCTGCTCTATATCTTCGTCGGCGCGCTGTTCGCGTTGGCCACCAAGGGAATTGACGGATGGGGCAATATCGGCCAGTGGTGGTCGGAGCCGATCGTGTTCGAGAAAGCCGTGCTCTACACGATGCTGTTCGAGGTCGTCGGCCTCGGCTGCGGCTTCGGGCCGTTGAACAACCGCTTCTTCCCCCCGATGGGATCGATCATCTACTGGTTGCGGCCGAACACCATTCGGCTGCCACCGTGGCCGAACCGGGTGCCGCTGACGACGGGTGATCGTCGCGGACCGGTCGACATCGCGCTCTACGGGGCGCTGATCGTCATGCTGCTGGTCGCCCTGTTCTCCAACGGCACCGGACCCGTCCCCGCACTGGGCACCGAGGTGGGTCTGCTGCCGACCTGGCAGATCGCGGCCGTCCTGGGTCTGCTGGCGCTGGCCGGCCTGCGCGACAAGGTGATCTTCCTGGCCGCCCGCGGCGAGGTCTATGCCAGCTTCGCGGTGGCCTTCCTGTTCGCCGGGGTCGACGTCATCATCGCCCTCAAGCTGGTGTGCATGGCGATCTGGATCGGCGCCGCGACCTCCAAGCTCACCCGCCACTTCCCATTCGTCATCTCCACGATGATGTCCAACAGCCCGGTGATGCGGCCCCGCTTCCTCAAGCGGATGTTCTTCGCGAACTTTCCCGAGGACCTGCGGCCCGGGCGGCTGTCCCATGTGCTGGCCCATGTCAGCACGGCCATCGAGATGGGCATCCCGCTGGTGCTGTTCTTCTCCCACGGCGGCTGGCCGACGGCCATCGCTGCGTTCGTGATGGTCTGCTTTCACCTCGGCATCCTCTCGGCTATCCCGATGGGCGTGCCGCTGGAGTGGAACGTCTTCATGATCTTCTCGGTGCTGTCGCTGTTCGTCGCGCACGCCCAGATCGGCATCACCGACCTGACCAGTCCGTGGCCGGTCGTGCTGTTCGCGGTGCTGGCGTTCTTCGTGTTCCTCGGCAACACCGTCCCGCGCAAGGTCTCCTTCCTGCCTGGTATGCGCTACTACGCCGGCAACTGGGACACCACGCTGTGGTGCATCAAGCCCTCAGCCGAGGCCAAGATCGACAAGAACCTGGTCGCGATCGCCAACATGCCGGCCGCCCAGCTGGAGAAGTTCTACGGCAGCAAGGAAGCCGCCCAGATCCCGATCTACATGGGATATGCGTTCCGCGCGTTCAACACTCACGGCAAGGCGTTGTTCACCTTGGCCCACCGCGCCATGGCCGGGCAGAACGAGGACGACTACTCGATCACCGACGGCGAACGCATCTGCAGCATGGCCATCGGCTGGAACTTCGGCGACGGCCACATGCACAACGAGCAGCTGATCAACGCGATGCAGCAGCGCTGCGGGTTCGAGCCCGGCGAGGTGCGGGTGGTTCTGCTCGACGCCCAGCCCTTGCACAAGCAGCGCCAGGAGTACCGCCTCGTCGACGCCGCGACCGGCGAGTTCGAGCGCGGCTGGGTGGCCGTCGCCGACATGGCCACCCGCCAGCCGTGGGACGACGACCTGCCGGTGCATGTGACCAGCGGCAAGTAAGACACATCGATTCTGCGGTGAGGGCGCGGGAATCGCCGGAAATGGCGCCCTCACCGCAGAATCGATGCGCTGCGTGCGCGCCTAACCGAACGGTTGGTTGGCCCCGCCCGGGGGCGGTCTGATGAGGCGTGTTATTAATCGAGGACTAACTATTCGTCTTACCCCAGCAGAAGGAGAAGGTCGATGGCTGAAGCGGTCATTGTCGAGGCTGTGCGCTCACCAGTCGGTAAGCGCAACGGCGCACTGTCCGGAGTGCACCCCGCCGAGCTGTCGGCCCAGGTGCTCAACGGCCTGGTCGAGCGGGCCGGTGTCGACCCGGCTCTCGTGGACGACGTGATCTGGGGCTGCGTCATGCAGGCCGGTGAGCAGGCACTCGACATCGCCCGCACCGCGGCGCTGAGCGCCGGGTGGCCGGAGTCCGTCGCCGGAGTCACGGTGGACCGTCAGTGCGGCTCCAGCCAGCAGTCGCTGAACTTCGCCGTCGCCGGCGTGATCGCCGGCCACTACGACGTCGTCGTCGCCGGTGGTGTCGAGTCCATGTCGCGCACCCCGATGGGCTCGTCGCTGGCCAACGGCGGCAACCCCTACGGGGCGTCGTTCAAGGCGCGCTACGCCAAGACGCCCAACCAGGGCATCGGCGCCGAGATGATCGCCGAGCAGTGGGGCTTCAGCCGCACCCAGCTCGACGAGTTCTCCCTGCGATCGCATGAAAAGGCCGCTGCGGCACAGGATTCCGGTGCGTTCAAGGATCAGATCGTCGGCATCAAGACTCAGGACGCCGACGGCAACGACACGGTGGTGCTCGAGGACGGCGGTATCCGCCGTGGCGGCACCGTCGAGTCGATGGCCAAGATCAAGCCCGCGTTCTCCGAGGACGGCGTGATCCACGCCGGCAACTCCAGCCAGATCTCCGACGGTTCGGCCGCGCTGCTGATCATGTCGGCTGAGAAGGCCAAGGACCTGGGCCTCAAGCCGCTGGCGAAGGTGCACACCGCCACCCTGGCCGGTGCCGACCCGGTGATCATGCTGACCGCTCCGATCCCGGCCACCCAGAAGGCGTTGAAGAAGTCGGGCCTGAGCGTCGACGACATCGGCGTGTTCGAGGTCAATGAGGCGTTCGCGCCGGTTCCGATGGCCTGGCTCAAGGACATCGGTGCCGACGAGTCCAAGCTCAACCCCAACGGCGGTGCCATCGCGCTCGGCCACCCGCTCGGCGGTTCGGGTGCACGCATCCTGACCACGCTGCTGTATCACATGCGGGACAACAACATTCGCTACGGCCTGCAGACCATGTGTGAGGGCGGCGGCCAGGCCAACGCCACCATCCTCGAGCTGCTCTAGAGGTGTCAGACGTGCAAGCCCCCGCCGCTCTCTACGAGCGGCGGGGCAACGTCGCGCTGATCACCATCAACCGGCCCGAGGCCCGCAACGCCGTCAACGCCGCGGTCAGCACGGCCCTCGGTGACGCGCTGCAGCAGGCGCAGGACGACGCCGAGGTGTGGGCGGTGGTGGTCACCGGTGCGGGCGACAAGTCGTTCTGCGCCGGCGCCGACCTCAAGGCAATCTCGCGGCGGGAGAACATCTTTCACCCGCAACACCCCGAATGGGGTTTCGCCGGTTACGTCCGGCACGTCATCGACAAGCCCACCATCGCCGCGGTGAACGGCACCGCGCTGGGCGGTGGCACCGAGCTGGCGCTGGCCAGTGATCTCGTGGTCGCCGCGCAGAGCGCCACGTTCGGTCTACCGGAGGTCAAGCGCGGACTGGTGGCCGCGGCGGGCGGGGTGTTCCGCATCGTCGAGCAACTTCCGCGCAAGGTGGCCATGGGTCTGCTGTTCACCGGCGAACCCATCACCGCCGACCAGGCGCTGCAGTGGGGCCTGATCAACCAGGTGGCGCCCGACGGCACTGTGGTCGAGGCGGCGTTGGCTCTTGCGCAACGCATCACCGTTAACGCGCCGCTGGCCGTGCAGGCCAGCAAGCGCATCGCGGTCGGTGTCGATGACGGGACTGTCACCGCCGACGAGGTCGGCTGGTCGCGCACCATGCGCGAGATCGGCGCCCTGATGAAGTCCGAGGACGCCAAGGAGGGGCCGCTGGCCTTCGCCGAGAAGCGCCCGCCGGTGTGGAAGGCGCGCTAACTAGGCGTTCGGTGCCTTGGTGGTCGACGGCGTCGCCGACGTCGCCGACGTCGCCGACGTCGCCGACGTCGTCGGCGCCTCGCTCGACGTAGTGGCCGTCGTGGAGGTGGTCGACGTGGAGGTGGTCGACGTCGTCGTGCCCGCCTCACTCGGGGTCAGCACCGTGTCGATCATGTAGATGTAGGCGCCCTTGGCGGTGTAGCTGCAGACGACCTTCGCGGTGTCGTTGACCTTGATGTCGCCACCCTTGCCGGTGACGCTGATCAGCCGGCCGTCCTGCGTGGGCATCTTGCCTGCGACGTCGTTGGGGCCCAGGTAGCCGAGCACCATGTGGTAGAAGACCGTCGGCAGCAGTACCGCCGGATTGCTCTTCAGCGTCGCCAGGGTGGACTCGTCAAGCTTCGCGAACGCCTCGTCGGTCGGTGCGAACACGACGTAGGGGCCGCCGTCGAGCACCGAGGTGACGTTGACCGCCGGGTTCAGCTTGCCGGAGATAGCTGCGCTGAAGGTGCTCAGATCGGGGTTGTTGGCGATCGCCACCGAGGCGACCTGGTTACCCATGCTGGTGATCGAACCGGCACCCGTGGGCACCTTGTTCT
This sequence comes from Mycobacterium sp. DL592, assembly GCF_011694515.1. NCBI lineage: Bacteria > Bacillati > Actinomycetota > Actinomycetes > Mycobacteriales > Mycobacteriaceae > Mycobacterium > Mycobacterium sp. DL592. Next base: position 1,092,595 of record NZ_CP050192.1, read on the forward strand.
TGTACGCGTCGCAGCCCGGGCCCTGCGGATCCGGCAGCTGGGTCATGCTCGGCACCGGTATCGCCGAGGTGGTCGGCGCCGCGGTGTCGGTGGTCGGGGTGGTCGGATCGGCGTAGGCCTGTACGGCCGTCGGGATCGCGACGGCGATGGCGGCGACGGCCGCGGCCACGCCGAGGGTCTTGGTACGAGTGCTCACAACGGCTCCTAGCTGGTCATCCGGAGTCGGCGAGTCGCGGGTTCCCCGGTCGCCGCGACGCCTGACGCATCGTACTGGCCGCCGGGTAGCCCTCCCAAAAGGGCCTGTTCAGGGTGCCGGGCGATGGTCCGCCTACGATGTCGGCCATGGCCGAGCCCCTGATCGTCTCGCTGCACGGACGCACCCCCGAACTACACCCGGAAGCCTGGGTCGCCCCCAACGCCAGCCTCATCGGCTGGATCCGGCTGGGCGCGCGGTCCAGCGTGTGGTACTCCGCGACACTGCGGGCCGAGGCCGAACCGATCGAGGTCGGCGCCGGAACCAACATCCAGGACGGCGCGACCCTGCACGTCGACCCCGAATACCCGCTCAGCCTGGGCAGCGGCGTGACCGTCGGCCACAACGCCGTGCTCCATGGCTGCACTGTCGAGGACGGCTGCCTGATCGGAATGGGCGCGATCGTGCTCAACGGCGCGGTGATCGGCGCCGGCTCCATCGTGGCCGCCGGGGCACTCGTGCCGCAGGGCGTGGTCGTCCCCCCGCGTTCGCTGATCGCCGGCGTTCCCGGCAAGGTCCGCCGCGAACTCAGCGATGCCGAACTGGCCGGCAACCGGGTCAACGCCGCGGTCTACGAGGATCTGATGACCCTGCACCGCGGCGCGACGTCGACGTAGAGGTCGATCTCACACCGACGTCAGGTTTGCGTCACGTCCGCAGCGCCAATATTTCGTACCGTGGAAGCAATGCGCATCCTGGTCACCGGCGCCACCGGATATGTGGGCTCACGGCTGGTGGCCGAACTCCTGCGGGACGGCCACCAGGTGGTGGCCGCCACCCGCGACCCCGAGAAACTCGGCCGCTTCGGCTGGTGTGACCGGGTGGACGGGGTGCTATTCGACGCCGATGACCCGGACACCGTCGAGGCGGCCTTTGCTGTTGCCGGGCCGATCGACGTCGTCTATTACCTGGTGCACGGCATCGGGATCAAGGGCTACCGGGACCGCGACAACTCCGGCGCGGCGATCGTCGCCGCCGCCGCCACGGCTGCAGGAGTGCGGCGCATCGTCTATCTCGGCGGGTTCGTCCCCGACGACGGCGCCCTGTCGGAGCACCTGGCCGGGCGGGCCGAAGTCGCCGCGGCATTGTCCGTCGACGGCGGCCCGGAACTGGTGTGGCTGGGTGCGGCGGTCATCCTCGGCGCCGGGTCGACGTCGTTCGAGATGGTGCGCTACGTCGGCGACCGGTTCTGGCTGATCCCGCTGCCGCCGTGGGCCGACAACGACATCGACCCGATCTCCATCCGCGACGTCCTCTACTACCTGCTGCTGGCGGCCGACCCGGCCAGCGTCCCGGCCGGCGCCTACGACATAGTCGGGCCGACGACCACCACATACCGCGGACTGCTGGAAAGCTATGTCGATGCGACGGGAGCGGTGCGGGCCGGACTGCCGGTTCATGACGTCATCCCACACGCACTCGTCGGCCGGGTGGCGGGTGCCGCGGTACCGGTGCCCAGCGGACTGGCCGCCGATCTCATCGAATCGCTGGACCATCCGATGACCGCCTCGGACACCGTGCTGGGTGACTACGTGCCGGATCCGCCGGGCGGTCTCACCGAGATCGACGACGCCATCGCCGCCGCGGTATCCAGTCCGGCGCCGCGGCCGGTGGACCAACTCGCCGACCCGCACCACCTCGCCGACAGCGACCCGGTCTGGGCCGGCGGGGACACCCTGCGACTGCAGCGGCTCGCCGCCACGGTGACGCCTTCGGTAGCGCGCTCGGCGCTCGGATTGTTCGCCGCGGTGCCCGGCCCGCTGGCCGGGGTGCTGCGCACCGGGCTGGATTTCGTATTGGCTAAGGTGCCGACACGATGACCCTGCTGTCGCAGATCCGCGCCGTGGCCGCGAACATCGCTGTGCCGCGTCAGGAATGGCCCTCGGTGGTGCGCCGCCGACGGATCCTGGTGTGCGTCGTGCTGGTGCTCGGCGCGGTACTGCTCGGGTATTCGTTGAGCCGGCGCCCCGGTGACGAGAACTTCTACTGGCTGACACTGGTGCTGGCCGCGGTGTGGACGGCGGGTGCGATGCTGTCCGGGCCGCTTCACCTGGGCTGTATCCGGTGGCAGGGGCGCAACCAGCGACCCGTCATCACCGGGGTCGCCGTCGGGTTGGGCCTCGGCGTGGTGTTCCTGGCCGGTGGTCTGGTGGTACGCGAGATCCCGCTGATCGCCGAACGCGTGACCCGCGTGCTGGAGTACACCAACCACGGCAACCTCACCCTGATCGTCGTCATCACGCTGGTCAACGGCTTCGCCGAGGAACTGTTCTTCCGCGGTGCGCTGTACACCGCGCTCGGTGCATTCCACCCGGTGCTGATCTCCACGCTGCTCTACACGGTGGCGACCTCGGCGAGCGGCAACCCCATGCTGGGGTTCGCCGCGATCATCCTCGGCACGGTGTGCGCCTGGGAGCGACGGGCCACCGGGGGAGTGCTGGCACCTGTGCTCACCCACGTGGTGTGGGGGCTGATCATGGTGCTGGCCCTGCCCCCGCTGTTCGGCCTCTAACCCAGCGGGTTGGCGATCTCGTCGCGCGGCATCCGAGCCGCCACCAAGGCGATCGCCGCCAGCAGCACCGGCAGCACGCCCGCCGCACCGAAGATGTACTCGACTGGCACCACCTTCGAGAGCGGGCCTGCCACGGCCATCGACACCGGCATGAAGGCCAGCGAGACGAAGAAGTCCAGGCTCGAGACGCGGCCCAGCATCGCCGGCGGCACGCGGCGCTGCAGCAGGGTGCCCCAGATGACGCCGGCGCCCTCGGCGAGACCGATGAGAAACAGCGCGATCAGCATCACCGGCAGCGAGGAGGTCGTGCCGACGATCACGAACGGCAACGAGCCGACGCCCCACATCGTCATCATCACCGTGAGGTAGCGCCGCGGCAGTGGTCGTGACGACACCACGACGGCGCCGATCGCGCTGCCAACTCCGAACGCGGCGAGCATCAGCCCGTACACCTGCGACCCGTGCGCGAACCGCTCGCGCGCGATGAACGGCAACAGCACCTCGATCGGGCCCAATGCCAGGAATACCCAGGTGCTGGCGAACAGCAGGGTCCAGCGCAGCCACGGCGTGTGCAGCACGAAGCGCAGACCGTCACGCAGATCGGTGAATACGTGCGGCTTTTCGCGGTCGACGGTCAGCACGATGTGCTCGCCGTCGCCCCGGCGCATCGACACCAGAAGGACCAGACCGATCACCATCAGCGCGGTCACCGTCACCGAGCCGAGTGCGGGGAAGGTGAGCCCGACCAGGACACCGGCCACCGCGGGGCCGATGGCTTGCTGCAGGGTCGGGCGGACTGCGCCTTCGACCCCGTTGGCGGCCAGCAGGTGCTCGGCCGGCAGGATCCTGGGCAGATAAGCGTTGTAGGCGGGGAAGAAGAACGCCGCACCGACGCCGAGAACCGTTGCGGCAACGGCCATATGCCAGAGTCGCAGTTCGCCGAGCAAGCCGAGCAGGGCAACAGCGCCGGTGGCTGTGGCATTGGCGGCCTCGACGGCGATGATGATTGCCCGTTGTGGCGCACGGTCGGCGACAATCCCGCCGACGAGCATGAAGGCCAGCATTCCGCCGGCGAGGCAGGCCGCGACGAGCGACAGCGCGGCGGGGTCGTCGGCCAGCGCGATGACCTGAAGGGCCATCACCACGGTCCACATACCTTCGGCGAACAGGAACAGCGACATCGCCGCGATCAGCAGGCGGAACTCGCGGAACCCGAAGGGGGCGAGCACACGCCAGCCGCCGGTGGTCCGCACCGGCGGGTCTACCTCACACGGCGTGCCCATGGAGTCGATGGTCCACGACCGAACGGGGTCGAGTCCACCGATTTTCAGCGTGGAGGCGGGCGGCCGCGCTACTCGTCGGTGAAGGTGGGCGTGCGGTTTTCCTGGAACGCCTTGGTTCCCTCGCGGAAATCATGGGACGCCAACAGGATTCGCTGGCCGTCGACCTCGCGTCCGATCGCAGCCTCCAGTTCGGTCAGTGTCGCGTCGTTGACGGCCTGCTTGGTCTTGCGCAGCGCCACCGCGGGCCGCGACACCAGAGTCTCGATCACCTTTGCCACCGCCGCGTCGAGTTCATCGGCCGGATGCACCGCGCTCACCAGGCCGAAGTCGAAAGCCTCGGCAGCCGAGATGCGTTCGGCCAGAAGTGCCATCCGCATCGCACGAATCCGGCCGATCGCGGCGGCCACCAACGCCGACGCGCCGCCGTCGGGCATCAGCCCGATCTTGGTGAACGCCAGCAGGAAAAACGCCTTCTCCGAAGCCAATACGATGTCGCACGCCAGGGCCAAGGACACCCCGACACCGGCCGCGGCCCCGTGCACCACCGCCACCACCGGTTTGGGCAGGGCCGTGATGGCGCGCACCGTGCGGTTGGCCTCGAGTAGTACCTCGTCGGGGGTATCCAACCTGCGGTTGGACTGGTCTTCGGCGCTGATGCCCGCCCCGGAGCAGAACCCGCGGCCTGCTCCGCCGAGGCGCACCACCTTGACCCGGGGGTCCGATGCCGCACGCTCCAGCGTGTCGGCCGCCGTCGTGAGCATCGCCGCGTTGAGCGAGTTGAGGCTGTCGGGCCGGTTGAATGTCACCGACAACACACCGTCGTCGAGCGACACCGCCAGATCCGCGATGCCGGTGTAGGTGTCGGGCGAGTCAAGCGTGGTCATGGCGGCAGCCTAAGCTATCCGGGCGATCAACCAACTGGAAGGTAGGGCAATGGCGGGACCACTTCAGGGTTTGCGAGTCGTCGAGTTGGCGGGCATCGGTCCGGGTCCGCACGCCGCGATGATCCTCGGCGACCTTGGTGCCGACGTGGTCCGCATCGAACGGCCCGGCAAGGGCCCGGGCATTCCGACCAAGGCCAGCAACGACTACCTGTTGCGCAACCGCCGATCGGTGGCCGCCAACCTCAAGGATCCCGAAGATCGTGACCTGGTCCTGCGGCTGATCGCCAAGGCCGACGTCCTCATCGAGGGCTACCGGCCAGGCGTCACCGAACGCCTCGGGTTGGGCCCGGAGGACTGCGCCAAGGTCAACGAGCGCCTGATCTATGCCCGCATGACCGGCTGGGGCCAGACCGGCCCGCGCAGCCAGCAGGCCGGCCACGACATCAACTACATCTCGCTCAACGGTGTGCTGCACGCCGTCGGCCGGGTCAACGAGCGCCCGGTTCCGCCGCTGAACCTCGTCGGCGACTTCGGCGGCGGTTCGATGTTCCTGCTCGTCGGAATCCTGGCCGCGCTGTGGGAGCGGGAGCGCTCCGGCAAGGGCCAGGTGGTCGACGCCGCGATGGTCGACGGCTCGAGCGTGCTCGCCACCATGATGTGGGCCTTCCGGCACATGGGGATGTGGGGCGACACCCGCGGCACCAACATGCTCGACACCGGCGCCCCCTACTACGACACCTACGAGTGCGCCGACGGCCGCCACGTCGCGGTCGGCTCGATCGAGCCGCAGTTCTACGCCGAGTTGATCGACAAGCTCGGGCTGGGATCGGCCGATCTGCCCGACCAGAACGACATCGCGCGCTGGCCCGAGCTGCGCGCCATCCTGACCGCGAAGTTCGCCGAGCACGACCGCGACCACTGGGCCAAGGTTTTCGCCGGCAGCGACGCCTGCGTCACCCCGGTGCTGTCGTTCGGCGAAGTCGAGACCGAGGCGCATAACACCGAGCGCGACACGTTCTACAGCGAGAACGGCTCGCTGTTCCCCGCTCCCGCGCCGCGGTTCTCACGGACGTCGCCCGACAAGCCCCGCGAGCCTGGCATTCCGGGAGCCGACACCGAGGCCGTTCTTCGCGACTGGGTATAGTCCCAACCAACCAGTAGGTCGACATACTGAAAGGAACACATCTGTGCTGATCAAGGACTCGGTAGCGGTAGTTACCGGCGGTGCCTCCGGGCTCGGTCTCGCCACCACCAAGCGGCTGCTCGATGCCGGCGCGTCGGTGGTCGTGATCGACCTCAAGGGCGAAGAGGTGGTCGCCGGACTCGGTGACCGCGCGAAGTTCGTCGCGGCCAACGTCACCGACGAAGCGGCTGTGACCGAGGCGCTCGACATCGCTGAGTCGCTGGGTCCGGTGCGGATCAACGTCAACTGTGCCGGCATCGGCAACGCGATCAAGACCCTCGGCAAGGACGGGCCCTTCCCGCTGGACGGTTTCCGCAAGGTCGTCGAGGTCAACCTGATCGGCACGTTCAACGTGCTGCGCCTGGCCGCTGAGCGGATCGCCAAGACCGAGCCCCTCAACGGCGAAGAGCGCGGCGTCATCATCAACACCGCGTCGGTTGCCGCATTCGACGGCCAGATCGGCCAGGCCGCCTACTCGGCCTCCAAGGGCGGCGTCGTCGGCATGACCCTGCCGATCGCGCGCGATCTGTCGCGCAGCCTGATCCGGGTGGTCACCATCGCCCCCGGCCTGTTCAAGACCCCGCTGCTGGGCTCGCTGCCCGAAGAGGCACAGAAGTCGCTGGGTCAGCAGGTGCCGCACCCGGCGCGCCTGGGTGATCCCGACGAGTACGGCGCCCTGGCCGTGCACATCGTCGAGAACCCGATGCTCAACGGCGAGGTGATCCGCCTCGACGGCGCGATCCGCATGGCTCCGCGGTAGAGCGAGGACATCGACATGGCGCTCAAGACGAAGTTCACCGAGGTCTTCGGTGTGGAGCATCCGATTGCCCAGGGCGGTATGCAGTGGGTCGGTCGCGCGGAACTCGTTGCGGCCGTTGCCAATGCGGGTGGGCTCGGGTTCATCACCGCGTTGACTCAGCCGACTCCGGCGGATCTCGCCAAGGAAATCCAGAAGACCCGCGAGCTGACCGACAAGCCGTTCGGGGTGAACCTGACGATCCTGCCGGCGATCAACCCGCCGCCCTATGACGAGTACCGGCAGGTGATCGTCACCGAGGGTGTGAAGATCGTCGAGACGGCGGGCTCCAATCCGGCGCCGCATCTGCCGATGTTCCATGACAACGGCATCAAGGTGTTGCACAAGTGCACCTCGGTGCGCCATGCGGTCAAGGCCCAGAGCCTGGGTGTGGACGGCATCAGCATCGACGGGTTCGAGTGCGCCGGCCACCCGGGTGAGGACGACGTTCCCGGGCTGGTGCTGATCCCGGCCGCGGCCAAAGAGATCGAGATCCCGATGATCGCCTCGGGTGGTTTCGGCGATGCCCGCGGCCTGGTGGCGGCGCTGGCGCTGGGGGCCGATGGCATCAACATGGGCACCCGGTTCATGTGCACGGTGGAGTCCTGCATCCATCAGAACGTCAAGGAAGCGATCGTCGCCGGTGACGAGCGTGGCACCGAGCTGATCTTCCGCAGCCTGCACAACACCGCGCGGGTGGCCTCCAACGTGGTCTCACGTGAGGTGGTGCAGATCCTCTCCGACGGCGGTCAGTTCGAGGACGTCAAGGACCTGGTGGCCGGTGTGCGCGGGCGGCGGGTCTTCGACGAGGGTGACGTCGATGCCGGGATCTGGACGGTGGGCACCGTGATGGGCCTGATCCATGACATCCCGACTGTCGGTGAGCTCGTCAGCCGCATCGTTTCTGAGGCCGAGGACATCATCACCGGCCGGCTGGCCGGCATGGTCACCTCGGGCCAGGACGCAAAAGTGCCCGCCTGATCATCAGGCGGGCACGCCGCGCAGGTCGCGCGGGAACGTCGTAAACCCCGACTGGCGCCACACCGCGAACCTGCGGTGCTGGCGCCTTTCGGCGTTTCAGGTCAGCTGGCGGTTGCCAGCGGAGGACGATCCTCGAACTGCTCGGAGGTGTCGCCCTCTACGAGGACATCACCGTGGTAGAGCGCGTCGAAGTCGACCTTGATGACATCTGCACTGGTGTCGTCGATCCACATGACACTGAGCGTATGGGTCACCATTAAGGAATCATTGAGTCACGATTCGGAAAATGGTGGCAATTCTTACTCCGGAGTCAGGTCGGTTGACGGCATAAGTCATCGTTGCGTCATCGAATACCGGCATTTCGGCTGGTGACCAGCGGTAAAGATGGGAACGTGCTGCAAAAACTGGCGCACCTCGCCCTCAGCGCGCCCCGGCGCGTCATCGCCGTGGCCGCCGCCGTCATGGTCGCCACCGCGATATTCGGCGTCCCGGTCGCCATGAGCCTGTCCGCGGGCGGGTTTCAGGACCCCACCTCGGAGTCCAGCCAGGCATCGCGGCTGCTCAGCGAGAAATTCGGCCAGAGCGAGCAGCAGTTGTTGCTGACCGTCACCGCCCCCGACGGCGCCGCCGGCCCGTCGGCCCGCGCCGTGGCCACCGGCATCGTCAACCAGCTCTCAGCCTCGCCCTACGTGCTGCGCATCAGCTCGGCATGGACCTCACCGCCGGCGGCCGCCGGCGAGCTGATCAGCCGCGACGGTAAAACCGGGCTGATCGTCGCCGTCCTGGACGGCGGGGAGAACAACGCCCAGAAGCACGCCACCGCCCTGGTCAAGCAGATCGGCGACGGTAAGGACGGGGTGACGGTGCGCGCCGGCGGCACCGCGATGATCTACTCCCAGATCACCAAGCAGACCGAACGCGACCTCTTGATGATGGAGTCGATCGCGGTTCCGCTGAGCTTCCTGGTGCTGATCTGGGTGTTCGGCGGCCTGGTGGCCGCGGCCCTGCCGATCGCCGTGGGGATGATGGCCATCTTCGGCGCGATGTCGGTGCTGCGGCTCATCACCTTCGTCACCGACGTGTCGATCTTCGGGCTGAACCTGGCCACCGCACTCGGTCTGGCGCTGGCGATCGACTACACGCTGTTGATCCTGAGCCGCTACCGCGACGAGCTCGCCGGCGGCGCCGACCGCGACAGTGCCCTGCGGCGCACCATGGCCACCGCCGGGCGCACCGTGTTGTTCTCCGCGATCACGGTCGCGCTGTCGATGTCGGTGCTGATCCTGTTCCCGATGTACTTCCTGAAGTCGTTCGCCTACGCCGGCGTGGCCACCGTCGCCTTCGCGGCCGCCGCGGCGGTGATCGTCACGCCCGCTGCCATCGTGCTGCTGGGCGACCGGCTCGACGCGCTGGACATTCGCCGGTTCCTGCGCCGGGTCTTCAAGCGACCCGAACCCGTCGACAAGCCCCTGGAACTCCACTTCTGGTATCGCTCAACGAAATTCGTGATGCGGCGGGCCATCCCGATCGGCACCGCGATCGTCGCGCTGCTGGTGCTGCTCGGTGTTCCGTTCCTGCACATCCAGTTCGGCAACCCCGATGACCGGGTGCTGCCCAAGAGCGCGTCCACCCACCAGGTCGGCGACCAGCTGCGCAACGACTTCGCCAGCGATTTCTCCACCGCGGTGTCCATGGTGATCCCCGACGCCGACGGCATCGCCCCGGTGGAGATGGAACGCTACGCCGGCGACCTGTCCCGGATCCCGGACGTGGCGCTGGTGTCGGCGCCCACCGCGACGTTCGTCAACGGCAAGAAGGTCGGCCCGGCCTCGGCGCCGTCGGGGATCGCCGAGGGCAGCGCCTATCTCACCGTGCGCAGCACCACCCCGCTGTTCTCCGATGCGTCCAAGATTCAACTCGACCGGCTGCACGCCGTGCCGGCCCCGGCCGGGCGCGACGTGCTGATCACCGGCGGCGCACAGGTCAACCGCGACAACGTCAACGCCATCGTCTCGCGGGTGCCGTTGGTGCTCGGGCTGATCGCGATCATCACGTTTGCGCTGCTGTTCCTGCTCACCGGCAGCGTGGTGTTGCCGCTGAAAGCCTTGGTGCTCAACGTGTTATCGCTGTCGGCGGCCTTCGGCGCACTGGTGTGGATCTTCCAGGAAGGCCATCTCGGCGCCTTCGGCACCACCCCGACCGGGACCATGGAAGCCAACATGCCGGTGCTGCTGTTCTGCATCGCCTTCGGCATCTCGATGGACTACGAGGTGTTCCTGGTGGCCCGCATTCGGGAGTACTGGCTGGCTTCCAATAAGACACGCGAGGACAACGACGAGAGCGTGGCGCTCGGGCTGGCCCGCACCGGCCGGGTGGTCACTGCCGCCGCGCTCATCATGGCCATTGCCTTCGCCGCGCTGATTGCCGCCCAGGTGTCGTTCATGCGGGTGTTCGGGGTGGGGCTGACGCTGGCCGTTCTGGTCGACGCCACCCTGGTGCGGATGGCGCTGCTGCCGGCGTTCATGCACGTGATGGGCCGGTGGAACTGGTGGGCTCCCAAGCCGCTGGTCCGGCTGCACCAGCGGTTCGGTTTCAGCGAGGCGCCACCGGAGCCGGTGCCCGCCGCCGTCGGGGCACGCGGCGGCGGTTAGCGTTGAGGGACAGTCGGCGAAAGGACCCTCGACGATGACGGCACAGACTTTCGACAATCCGTTCTTCGCCCGGTTCTGGACGGTGATGTCAGCCCACGAGTCGGGTGCGATGAAGAAGATGCGCACCCAGAACCTGGCCGGCCTGAGCGGGCGGGTGCTCGAGATCGGCGCCGGGACCGGAACCAACTTCGAGTTCTACCCCGACACCGTCGCCGAGGTCGTCGCCCTGGAGCCCGAAACCCGGCTGGCCCCGCAAGCCAGGGCGGCTGCCGCCGCCGGGCGGGTTCCGATCACCGTGATCGAAACCACGGTCGAGACCATGCATGCCACTGAACCGTTCGACGCGGTGGTCTGCTCACTGGTGCTGTGCTCGGTGGATAATCCGGAAGCTGTTCTGCGCCAATTGAAGTCGGTGCTCAAGGCCGGTGGTGAACTGCGCTACTTCGAGCACATCGCCCAGCCGGGCTGGCGCGGCGGGCTGCAGCGGGTGGCCGACGCGACGATCTGGCCGCGGATGGCGGGAAACTGCCACACTCACCGGGAGACCGAACGGGCGATCGCCGGCGCGGGCTTTTCCATCCAGACCGCCCGGCACGAGGCGACATTCCCGGCGTGGGTGCCGCTGCCGGTGCAGGAAGTCGCGCTGGGCCGGGCGTTAGCTACCTAGAAGTTCGGGCAACTTCTGCAGCAGGGTGGGCAGCGCCGTGCTCGACGACTCCCGGATCACGAGCGTCGCGTTATCCGACAGCGGTGTGGGTTCGGGATTGACCTCGACGACGATCGCACCGCGGGCACGTGCCACGTCGGGCAGACCGGCCGCCGGGTAGACGATGCCCGAGGTGCCGACCACCACCAGGACGTCTGCGGTGGCGACCGCCTCGACGGCGGCCTGCCACGGCTCGTCGGGTAGCTGCTCGCCGAACCACACGATGCCGGGCCGGATCAGGCCGCCGCACTCACACGTCGGCGGCATCTTCTCCAGTTGCGGCTCCGGCATGTCCGGCAGCGGGCCGTGATAGCGCGAACCGCAGGTGTCGCACCAGAACTCGGCCAGGCTGCCGTGCAGGTGGTGCACCGGCGTGCTGCCGGCCCGCTCGTGCAGATCGTCGACATTCTGGGTGACGACGGTGACGTCGGCGTAGTCCTGCCATGCCGCGACCGCGCGGTGGCCGTTGTTGGGTTCCACGGTGGCAACCAGGTGATGACGCCACAGGTACCAGGCCCACACCCGTTCGGGATGCCTTTGCCAGCCGTCGGTGCTGGAGAGTTCATAGGGGTCGTACTTGGCCCATAAACCGTTCTTGTCGTCCCGGAACGTCGGTACTCCGCTTTCGGCTGAGATCCCCGCCCCGCTGAGCACCGCGATACGCACATCCACCAAAATAGCCGGTCTCAGCGATACTGAGCGGGTGTCGGAGTTGGGGGATTGGTTGCGCGTGGATACCCACGCGCCGAAACCGCTATTTGATCAGTTGAGGACTCAGATCATCGACGGTGTGCGCACCGGTCGGTTGCCACCGGGCACTCGGCTGCCGACGGTGCGCGAGTTGGCCGGGCACATGGGACTGGCCGTCAACACCGTCGCCCGGGCCTATCGGGAGCTGGAGACGGCGGGAATCGTCGAAACCAGGGGCCGGTTCGGGACGTTCGTGGCCCGCGCTGACCCGGCCGATGCGGCGATGGCCGCCGCGGCCAACGCCTATGCCGAGACCGCGCGGGCGCTGGGTCTGGGTAAGTCCGAGGCGCTGCGCTACCTCGACGCCGCCTTCGGCTGAGCCCTCAGCCGAACTCCAGCACCGTGTAGGCCCCGCGCAGGTTCCTGGCCGGGCGAAAGCCCCAGATCGCCGGGAACACCTTCTCGAAGAAGAAGCCGCGGCCCCTGGGCATCGGGATGTCGCGCACGGCCTTGACGCCGGGCACCGTGCGGACCAGATCGGCGAGCTGGTCCACCGACAGGCTGAACGGCATCGGGGGCACCCGGTAGTGCTTGGAGGAACGCATCCCTTTCGGGGCGAGCTTCTTGACCATCACCGGCGGTAGGTCGAAGAACATCTGCCCGCCGGGAAAACGCTTGGCGCACTGGGTGATCAGCTCCATCGCCTCGTGCGGCTGCAGGTACATCAGCAGGCCCTCGGCGGTGATGAACACGCCGTTGCTGCTGTCCACCTTGTCCATCCAGCTGTAGTCCAGTGCGGACTGCGCCAGGTTGGTGATGCGGGGGTCCGGCGGCAGCAGGCGTTCGCGGATCTCGATGACCGGCGGCAGATCCACCGACACCCAGCTGAACTCGCTGTTGGGCAGGGCCTCGGTCAGCCGCCAGAAGCTGGTCTGGAAACCTTCGGCCAGCGCCACGACCGTGGCCTTGGGGTGGGTGCGCAGGTAGTCGACGGCGCAGCGGTCCACCGCCAGCGACCGCAGCGCCATCTCCTGGCCCTTGCGCCCGAACTTGTCGTAGTCGAAGGCGATCGCGTCGCGCAGTTCGATGGCCATCGGGTCGTGCAGGATCGCCCCGGGCAGGCTCGCCTGGTGGGCGCGGCCGTTGAGGGTTAGCAGTGCGGTCTCGGAGACGCCGGTGAGTTCGACAGGCTGGTTCATCACTGAAAACACTACCGGCGCGGCTCAGCGCAGGACTTTGGCCAGCGTGCGCAGGTTGCGGGTGGTGGTCGAGGACTTGTAGCGCTTCTTGCCCATCGTCTTGCCGATGGTGGAGTCCAGGGTCGCCGCCTTGGGCACCTGCCAGTACAGCACTCCGTCGCCGCGGGCGATCTTCTCGTGCGGGCCGGCGCCGTCGGCCAAGCCGGCGAGTTCGTCGAGCACCGCCGGGTCGCTGACGAACGTCACATAGGAGTGGTGGCCCTCGACCTCGGGCTCGAACGGATAGGCCTCGGCGATGGCGCGCACGGTGTCGAGGTCGTAGACCAGAACCCACGCCTCGTAGCCGAACGCCTCACGCAGCGCGGCTTCGGCCTTCATCCGCACCGTGGCCGCCGAACCGGACGCGTCGAGCACGACGTTGCCGCTGGCGAGGATGGTGCGCACGGCGCCGAATCCGGCGTCGGTCAATGCGGTTGCCACGTCGGCCATCTTTAGTGTGACGCCGCCGACGTTGACCCCGCGCAGGAAAGCCGCGTAGCGCGTCATGACCCGAGGTTACCGACGTAGTGTCGACGTTATGGGCCGTGACGTGTTCGACGACAAGCTGCTGGCGCTCATCGCGGGGAACTCGCTGGGCGTGCTGGCCACCATCAAGCGCGACGGCCGGCCCCAGTTGTCCAACGTGACCTATCACTTCGACACCCGAGACCTGGCGATCGAGGTGTCGATCACCGAGCCGCGGGCCAAGACCCGCAACCTGCGCCGAGATCCGCGGGCATCGCTGCTGGTGGCCTCCGACGACGGCTGGTCGTACGCGGTCGCCGAAGGTGACGCCGTGCTCAGCGCGCCGGCGGCCGCGCCGGACGACGACACCGTCGAGGGGCTGATCGCGCTGTACCGCAATGTCGCCGGTGAGCACCCGGACTGGGACGAGTACCGCCAGGCGATGGTCACCGACCGGCGGGTGCTGCTGCGGCTGCCGATCACACACCTGTACGGGATGCCGCCGGGCAAGCGCTGAACCGCTACGCTGCGAGGATGGCCGAGTCAGAGTCCGAACCGCAGGACGACACCAAGCGCAAGTTCCGCGAGGCGCTGGAGCGCAAGAAGGCGAAGTCGGCGGGCAATGCCGGCCACAAGGACGGCGCCAGCAAGCAGCCCCGCGCGCACGGACCGGTGGAGAACCGCCGGGAGTTCCGCCGCAAGAGCGGCTAGTCGCTGCGCGCTGCGGAAAGCGTTGCCGCCGAGGGATTTCCCGAACGGGACTCCTGGCGCAGGATGCCGGCCAGGCAGCCCAGCGCCAGCACACCGACAGCGATGGCGAACGCGATGCCGCTGGGACGTAAGCCGAATGCCTGGGCGGCGAAGCCTTCGCCGATCACCGGCACCGCGATCGCGATGTAGGCCACCACGAAGTAGGTGGAGCTGACTTCCGCGCGCCGGTCCGCGGGAGTGCGTTCAGCGACGGCGGCCAGCCCGCGGCTGAAGCTGATGCCCTGCCCCACGCCGGACACCACGGCCGCCGTGATCAGCCCGGCCAGCGACGAGAACACCAGGGCGGCAACCAGAATCGCCATCCCCGCGGCAAGGATCGCGCAGCCGACCGCCACCGCCCGCTGCGGGGCGACCCGGGCAGCCACGATCTGCGCCACGGCCGAGGCCCCGAAGATCGTCCCCGCAATCACACCGGCCAGCGCGTGGTTGTCGATGCCGACGACCTTGGCCAGGAACGCCGGTGCCACCGAGGTGAACAGCCCGGTGACCGAGAACCCGGCGAACGCGGCCAGCGCCGCGGTGACGAACACCGAACGCACCTCCGGTGGCACCGAAAGACGTTGGAATCCAATGCGTCCGGTTCGGCGTGAGGTTTCAGGAACCAGCAGTACCGACACCGTGGCCAGCGCCGCGAGCACAATGTGTACGACGAAGGTCAACTGCAGTGGCGCGGGGGCGTACTGCGCGAGCACGCCGGCCAGCACCGGCCCGGCCCCCAGGCCGCCGATATTGGCGACGGTGGCCACCGCAGGCGCCCGGTCCCGCCAAGCCGGCGGGGCGGCCTCGATGACGGCAGCGGTGGCGGTGCCGGTGAACAATCCCGCCGACAGCCCGGAGAGCACCCGTGCCACCAGCAGCACCGGCACCGAGTCCGCGGCCAGGAACACCGCGGCGCTGGCCACCGCGCACGCCGTCCCGGCCAGCAGCATCGGGCGGCGGCCAACGGCGTCCGACCACCGCCCGAACACCAGCAGCGCCGCCAGCACACCGCCGGCGTAACTGGCGTAGATCACGGTGGTGGTCAGCACCTCGAAGTGCATGCGCTGCCCATAGAGCGCGTACAGCGGCGTAGGCAGGGTGGTGCCGGCCATGACAGCGGCGAACGCGTAGGCCAGTAACGCGAACGAGAACACTCGCCGGGTGGGGGTCATGGTCATAAGACGCGGCGGGCTGGAGCGAAGCGACCGGGGATCATAACCAAGGTCAACGTCGTCGACACGCCTTCACCATTCCCGCACCCGGCGAGATTCTCACCTCATTTAGTGGTGCGTCGCCCTCTCGGCGCCGACGCCGGTCAGCGAGCGCACCTCCATCTCGGCATTGAGTTCCGGATCGCCGGTGTCCGAGGACGTCAGCGTTCCGATGACACCGAGGATGAAGGCCAGCGGGATCGACACGATGCCGGGGTTGGCCAGCGGGAACCAGTCGAAGTGGGCACCGGGGATCATCGAAGTCTTGGTCCCCGAAACCGCGGGGGAGAAGACGATGAGCACGATGCAACTGATCAGGCCGCCGTACATGCTCCACAGTGCGCCACGGGTGTTGAACCGCTTCCAGTACAGCGAGTAGACGATCGTCGGCAGGTTGGCCGAGGCCGCTACCGCGAACGCCAGTGCCACCAGGAAGGCGACGTTCTGCCCGTTGGCCAGAATTCCCAACCCGATCGCCGCGATACCGAGCACCACCGCGGTGATCCGGGAGACCCGCACCTGCTCGTCCTCAGTCACCTTGTGGTTCTTGAGAACACTGGCGTAGACGTCGTGGGCGAACGACGCCGACGCGGTGATCGTCAGGCCGGCCACCACCGCGAGGATCGTCGCGAAGGCCACCGCGGAGATGACGCCGAGCAGAATCACGCCGCCGAGTTCGAAGGCCAGCAGCGGAGCCGCGGAGTTCTGCCCGCCCGGAGCCTTCAGAATCTTGTCGGGCCCGACCAGCGCCGCGGCGCCGTAGCCCAGCACCAGGGTGAACAGGTAGAAGGCGCCGATCAGCGCGATCGCCCACACCACAGAACGGCGTGCTTCCTTGGCGGTGGGCACCGTGTAGAAGCGCATCAGCACATGCGGCAGACCCGCGGTGCCCAGCACCAGCGCCAGACCGAGCGAAAGCAGGTTGAGCTTCGAGGTGGTCGACGCCCCGTACTGCGCGCCGGGTGCCAGCACGTCGCGGCTGGCCACTCCCTTGGTGGTGGCCTGGTGCACCATGTTCTGCGCCGAGCCCAGGATTTCGGAGAAGTTCAGCCCGAACTTGGCCAGCACCATGATCGTCATGAGCGCGGCCCCGGCGATCAGCAGCACCGCCTTGATGATCTGCACCCAGGTGGTGCCCTTCATACCGCCGACCAGGACGTAGACGATCATCAGCACGCCGACCACCGCGATGACGAACGACTGCGCGGTGCGGCCGTGGATGTCGAGCAGCAGCGCCACCAGACCACCGGCGCCGGCCATCTGGGCCAGCAGGTAGAACAGCGACACCGTCAGCGTCGAGGTGGCCGCGGCCAGCCGGACCGGCCGCTGCTTGAGCCGGAAGCTCAGCACGTCGGCCATCGTGAATCTGCCTGTGTTACGTAGCAATTCGGCCACCAGCAGCAGTGCCACCAGCCAGGCCACCAGGAAGCCGATCGAGTACAGGAAGCCGTCGTAGCCGTAGACCGCGATCGCGCCCGCGATGCCCAGGAAGCTGGCCGCCGACAGGTAGTCGCCGGCGATCGCGATGCCGTTCTGCGGGCCGGAGAACGCATGGCCCGCAGTGAAGAACTCGGTGGCATTGGTGTTGGAGCGGCTGGCCCGAATCACGATGAACAACGTGATGATCACAAAGGCCACGAAGATGCTGATGTTGACGACCGGATTGCCGATCTTGGTGCTCTCGGCCAGCAAGGTCACGTGATTCACTGCTGGCTCCAATGCATTTCGTTGCGGATCTTCTCGGCACGCGGGTCGAGCTCGCGGTTGGCGAAGCGGACGTAGAGACCGGTGATGAGGAACGTCGTCAGGAACTGGCCCAGCCCGAGCAGCAGGCCGACATTGACGTTGCCCCACACCTTGATCGCCATGAAGTCATGGGCGAAGGCACCCAGCAGGACGTAGCTGGCGTACCAGATGAGGAAGAAGGCCGTCGTGGGGAACACGAAGCGGCGCAGGGTGCGGCGCAGCTCCTGGAACTCCGGGCTGGCCTGCACGGCCAGGTATTGGGCGCCGCTGGGTTGGGTTTCCCGCGGCGGGATGTCAGTTGAGGGCACCGCACGCTCCTGTGGTTGTGAACTCGATGGTGTTCACAGGCTATTGAGAGGTGGGTCACAGTTCCTAGGGTCACGAGCTGAACTGTCGGAGCGTGCGCCCAACGGTTGTCCGGCGGCGACGAGCGGTTGTCAGCTCCCCGGGTCGCTCCGCTCCTGCCCGCCGGCTCAGCCGCGGGGGACACGCTCCACGCTCATGCCAAGGCGTTCGGGCACGTGCATGCGGGCGAAGATCCGTGCCACGTCCGGTGGGACGTCGGCACGGGTCGCCCGGCTGACGATCACCATCGTCGCGAACGCCAACGGCACCGTCACTGCGGCGGGATACCCGATCAGGGTGGCCGGCCAGCCGTGCAGTCCGGTGTCGTCGACCCAGCCGGTGACCGCCAGCAGGGCGGCGAGACCGGACGACAGCGCCCCGACGATCAGGCCCGCCGCCGCGCCCGCGGCGGTCAGCCCACGCCACCAGATACCCAGCACCAGCAGCGGGCACAGCGTCGAGGCGGCCACGGCGAACACCAACCCGACGCCGCGGGACAGCTCCAGCGAGGACGCGATGAGCGACAACGGAATCGGGATCACCCCGGCGATCACAGCCACCAGCCGGAAGTCCCGGACCCGGCCGCGCATTACGTCGGTGGACAGCGCGCCGGCGATGCTGACCAGCAGGCCCGAGGAGGTCGCCAGGAACGCTGCGATGGCACCGGCGGCGACCAGCGCGCCGATCAGCTCGCCGGGCAGCCCGGCGATGGTGGCCGACGGCAGCACCAGCACCGCCGCATCCGACTTGCCGGTGACCAGAAGTTGCGGGACATAGAGCCGGGCGAACACCCCGAGCAGGGTGGGGAACAGATAGAACAGCGACAGCAGCGCGATCACTGCCAGTGCGGTACGTCGCGCGGCCCGGCCGTCGGGATTGGTATAGAAGCGCACCAGCACATGCGGCAGGCCCATGGCGCCGAGGAAGGTGGCCACCATGATCGAGAACACTTGGTAAAGCGGGTGTTTGCCGCCCAAGCCGCCGCCGTTGGCGATCCACTGCTCACCGGTGGGCGGCGCCCCTGCGACCACCGGCGTCTGGGCGCCGGCGGCCAGGGTCAGGGTGCTGCCCCCGGGCAGGGTGTACTGGCCGGGGCCGGGCAGGGCGCCGCTGCGGGCTGGTCCGGTGACGGTGACACCGGTCGGGTCGGTGACGGTGACGACGACGGCAGTGTCGACGGCGACGGTGGTCTGGCGGTCCACGGTGGGCGGCAGCGGCCCGCCCAGTTGCGGGTGCTCGGTGCCGAAGTGGACGGCCAGCACCAGTGCCGGCACTGCGACGGCGGTGAGTTTGAGCCAGTACTGGAACGCCTGCACGAACGTGATCGACCGCATGCCGCCGCCGACCACGTTGACGACCACGATGCCGCCCACCAGTAGCGGACCGATCCAGACCGGCACGCCCAGAAGGGTTTTCAGCGTCAACCCGGCGCCCTGGTACTGGGGAACCAGATAGAGGATGCACACGGTGACGACCACCAGCATGGCCACCCGGCGCAGGCGCGTCGACCCGAGCCGGAACTCGGCGAAGTCCGGAACCGTGTAGGCGCCGGAGCGGCGCAGCGGTGCGGAGACGAACAGCAGCAGGCCCAGATAGCCTGCGGTGAAGCCGACCGGGTACCACAGGGCGTCGGCCCCGTACTTGGCGATCAGCCCGGCGACGCCGAGAAAGGATGCCGCCGAAAGGTATTCACCCGATATCGCCGCGGCGTTCCACCGCGGCCCGACGGTGCGCGAGGCCACCAGGAAGTCCGACGTGGTCCGCGCCAGCCGCACCCCCCAGGCCCCGACGGCCACCGTCGCCACCGCGGACGCCAGCAAGCCACCGGCCGTCAGGGCGGTCGCGGTGCTCACCGGTCGGGCCCGTCCTCGTCGACTACACCCATGAAGTCGCGCTCACCCTGCTCGGCCAGCCGGATGAACAGCCGGCCCACCCCATACATCGCCGGGTACACCAGCACGGCCAGGATCAGCCAGTTCAGCCGCATCCCGAACACCGTGACAGCGGCGAGTTCCGGGAAGGCGGCGTTGAGCAACGGCAGCGCGGCCATCCCGCCGGCGACCAGCGCGGCCAGCCGCAGCGCCAGCCCGAGCTGGGCGCGCACCAGGCCGCGCACCAGCGCGTCGCCGACCTCGGTCTGCTCCTGCACCTCGACGCGGGTGTGCACCACCCTGGTGCCCCGGCGGTGTGCCAGCACCACCCGCTCGCGTTGCGGGCGCCCGGATCTAGTCATCGCCGCTGCCGGGCCGGAAGGTCCGCATCGGGTCGCGGATCAGCCGGTCGCGCAGCTCGCGGGCCTGCCTGCGGCTGACCGGCAGCTCCACCGGTGGTGATGATCCGTTGGCCCGCAACCGCACCAGCGTCGAGGCACCGGAGGTGCGCAGGCCGGTGACCATGTTCAGCGCCACCAGATACGAGCGGTGCACGCGCTGAAAGCCCCGGCTGCGCCAGCGGTCTTCCAAGGTGGTCAACGGGATTCGGACCAGATGCGATCCCGAAGCCGCATGCAGCCGGGCGTAGTCGCCCTCGGCCTCGACCCAGCCGATGGTGTCGGCGCGCACCAGCTGGGTGACCCCGGCGAGTTCGACGGGGACGGTGTCGCCGATCGATTCGTCCTGCTGCGCTGCGGGTTCGGCGCTGCGGGCCGCGACGACCCGGCGGACAGCCTCGTCGAGGCGCTCCGTGCGGATCGGCTTGAGCAGGTAGTCCAAGGCCCCGACTTCGAAGGCGGCCACCGCCTTGTCGTCGTGCGCGGTGACGAACACGACCGACGGCGGGTGCGCGAAGTTGCCCAGCACGCTGGCCAGTTCGAGCCCGGACAATCCGGGCATGTTGATGTCAAGGAAGATCGCGTCGACGGTGCGCTCGTTGAGGATGCGCAGTGCGGAGGTGGCGTCGCCGACCGCGACCACGTCGGCGACGTCGGGGTGTTCACCCAGTAGATACGCCAGTTCGTCGCGGGCAGGGGCTTCGTCGTCGACCGCGAGCACCGAAAGCGCCATCCCACCTCCCTCGGGCTCTAGGCCCGCACGCCCGCCCGGAACTTGGGCACCCGCATGATGACTTTGGTACCCGCGCCCGGGGCTGTCTCGACCACCAGACCGTAGTCGTTGCCGAAGGCCGCGCGCAGGCGATGATCGACATTCGTCAAGCCGACGTGGGCGGCCTGCTCGCCGTCTGCCAGCACGTCGCCGTGCCCGGAGCGCAGGATCTCCGGATCCATCCCGATGCCGTCGTCCTCGACGGTGATCACGCAGTCGGATCCTTCGTTGCGCGCGACGATCTCGACCGAGCCGCCGGCGCGGCCCGCCAGGCCGTGCCGCACGGCGTTCTCGACCAGCGGCTGCAACGCCAGGAACGGCACCACCACGGTGAGCACCTCGGGGGCGACCTGCAGAGTGACTGAGAGGTTGGTGCCGAACCGGGCACGCTCCAGCGTCAGATAGCGGTCGATGTTGCGCAGCTCGTCGGCTAGCACGGTGTACGGGCCGGCCGAGCGGAACGAGTAGCGGGTGAAGTCGGCGAACTCCAGGATCAGGTCGCGGGCACGGTCGGGGTCGGTGCGCACGAACGAGGCGATGGTGTTCAGCGCGTTGTAGATGAAGTGCGGGCTGATCTGGGCGCGCAGCGCGAGCACCTCGGCGCGGTCCAGGCGGGCCCGCGATGCCGCGAGTTCGGCGAGCTCGAGCTGGCTGGCGGCGTAGCGGGCGACCTCACCGATGGCGCCGAGCATGCCCGGGGCCGGCTCGGCGGCGTTGACCGCGACGAGCACGCCGATGACGATCCCGTCGTCGTCGAGCAGCGGCTGGGCGACCACCGCGGGGGTCTGGTCGCGGGCCAGCACGCGGCGCTGGCCGGCGATCGCCTCGCGCGCGGTCTGGTGGCACACGGCCGTGGTCGGCGGTGCCCACAGGTCTCCGCCCGGGTCGGCGGCCAGCAGGGTGCCCTCGCCGTCGTAGAGCGCGACGCCGTCGGCGCCGGTCAGGGTGCGCAGGTGGGGCGCGGCTCCCTGCGCGGAGTCGGCGTCGAGGCCTTTTCGCAGTGAGCGGGCGGCCAGTGAGGCGGTGTGCAGGGTGGCGTGCACGGCGCGCTCGGCGGGTGTGCTGACCCGGCGGCGGGTCAGCACCGCCAGCACGCCGATGATCAGCGCGACCGCGGCCAGCGAAGCCGCCAGCGCGATCGCCACCGCTCCCGACATCTCGCCTCCTGCTTCGACCTACACTGTCGCCATGGCGCAGTTGCAACTGACCCAGGATCCCGCGGCAGACAGCCTCCTGTCCGAGGATCCGTTTGCTCTTCTCATGGGCATGATGCTTGATCAGCAGATCCCGATGGAAGTCGCCTTTGCGGGCCCGCGCAAGCTGCTCGAGCGCCTCGGTGGCATCGACCCCCGTCTGATCGCCGAGTACGACCCGGAGAAGTTCGCCGAGGAGTTCGCGAAAACCCCTGCGGTGCATCGCTTCCCGGGTTCGATGGCCAAGCGTGTGCAGGATCTGGCCCGCGAGATCGTCGACCGCTACGACGGCGACACCGCGCGGCTGTGGCTCGACGGCGACCCCGACGGTGCCGAGGTGCTGCGCCGCCTGAAGGCACTGCCCGGCTTCGGTGAGCAGAAGGCCAAAATCTTCCTGGCGCTGCTGGGCAAGCAGTATGGCGTCACCCCGCAGGGCTGGCGGGCCGCCGTCGGTGACTACGGCAAGGCCGGCACCCACATGTCGATCGCCGATGTCGTCGATAAGGGGTCGCTGGACCAAGTCAGGGCGTACAAGAAGAAGATGAAGGCCGCAGCGAAGGCGAAGGCCTGAGCTCACTAGCGCAGGAGGCACCATGAAGACCCATCTGAACTGTCCGTGTGGCGAGGCGATCCGCGGCAAGGACGAGGACGAGCTCGTCGAGCTCACCAAGGCGCACCTGGCCTCGGCGCATCCGGGCATGGACTACGGCCGCGACGAGATCCTCTTCATGGCCTACTAGGCCACACCGAGACTGAAGCCAGGCAGACGCTCACTCGCAGTTCTTCTGCGTGGTGTCAGTCTGGGCGACAGGGGGGGACTACTAGGCCACGCCCACGGCGGCCTCCAGGTCGGCCAGCGCCTTCTCGGTCAGCGGAACCAGGTCGTCGATGTCGGCGATCACGTCGCGGTCGGCCACATAGCCGACCCCGATGCGATCGGCGTACGAGCACACCGTCACATTGAGCGCCATCCCGTCGTAGACCACCGACACGGGGTAGATCTCGTCGACGTGCGCGCCGTTGAAGTACCGCTGCTCCTGCGGGCCGGGCACATTGGAGATCGGCAGGTTGTAGCTCGGCCGGATCCACGACGCGAACGGCAACTGCGGCGCCAGCACGGTCGGGCCGATCGCCGGCATCAGCACCACCAGCATGGCCCCCGGCCCCTGCGCCGCCACCTGGTGTTTGACGTTGCCCATCGCGTAGTGCACCAGGGTGAGCCGCTGCCCGGCATCGGAGATGTTGGTGCCCAGCGGGCACAACCCCAGCCCGAACTGGTTGCCGTGCTCGTCATCGTCGGCCGCGCCGGGATCGCGCACCGTCACCGGGCAGATCGCCACCAGCGACTGGCGCGGCAGCTCGTCCTGCTCGGCCAGCCAGTCCCGCACCACACCTGAGATCACCGCGGTGACGACGTCGTTGCCGGTCACCCCCGCGGCCTGCTGGATGGCGCGAATCCTGTTGCGGTCCAAGCTGGTTGCCGCCACCGATCGGTGCGCTCCGAGCTTGGTGTTGAACCGGGTGTGCGGTGCCCCGAACGGCGGTGCCACCGCCGGGGTGGTGAGGCTGCCGAGGATGGTGGCGAGCTCGCCGGCCACCACGTGGCGGGTCAGGCTCAGCCCGGAGGCCGCCACACCGGCTGCCGCCTTGACCGCCGACAGCGGGTTGGGCAGGCGCCTGGTCGGCGGTCGCTTCTCGGGTGCGGCGGTGCAGGCGTAGAACGGCGGCATGTCGCGCTGCTCGGGGTCAGACGTCAGGGAGTCGCCGATCATCTTCAGCCCGGCCACCCCGTCGACGACGATGTGGTGGACCTTGAGGTAGAAGGCGAAGCGCCCATCGGCCAGGCCGTCGATCAGATACGCCATCCACATCGGCGCCGAGCGGTCCAGCGGCAGTGCGTGAAGGTGAGAGACCAACTCCCACAACGCTTCCGGGCCCGACCCCTGCGGAAGCGTGCGGCGCTGCATGTGGTGGCGCAGGTCGATGTCGTCGGCGTCGCGCCACACCCACACCCCGGCGGTGTCGATACCGCGGTAGGGCCTGCGGCGCAGCCGCGGGTCGATCGGTGCGGTGGCGCTCAGGCTGTCCGCGTAGAGCGTCTCGACATAGCTGCGGGTATCGACGCCAGGAGGTGGGGACAGGATCATCACCACGGCGACGTGCATCGGGCTCGACAGCAACTCGCCGGTGAGCATCAGGGCGTCGATCGGGTCGAGCGTCTCCATTGGCGGGCCGATCCTGGGGTTGGGCGTACTGCCAACCCTAGCGCGGTGTTTCGCCGATCAGGGCACGACGGTCGAACCGATCGTCGGCATGAAGGTGCACTGCTTGTCGACAGTGGTCACCTGGCCGAAGATCGTCGACATGATGCTGCCCGAGCCGGTGTCGGCGACGGCGGTCAGCGTGGTCGGGCCCTGCGGGTTGATGTCCGGGTTGGGCTTGAGCGTGGCGCTGCCCGACTTGCCGGTGGTCAGGTTGACCCACGTGACGTTGAGCGGCAGCTTCTGCTCGGCGGCCGGGGCGGGTGTGCCCACCGCGGTGAACACGTAGGCGGTCTGGCCGGCGACCGGTCCGGGGGTGGGGATCTTGGCCGGCCCGGCGACCGAGATCGCGGTCGCGATGACGTTGCCGCCGTCTTTGAGGCAGCCGTTGGAGATCGACGGGTACATGAAGTCCTGGGTCGGCGGGCTGGCCGGGTCGTAGTTGGGCGCGGCGGGCGCAGCTGCGGGCGCCGGCGCCGGCGCCGCGATGGCGTTGGCGGCCGGGACGGCAGCCGGGGCGGCCGGGGTGACGGAGGTGACCGGGGTCGGGATTTCCGGCAGCGCGTCGGGAGCCGGCCCGACGGCATGCGTCGGGTCGATGCCCTCGGGCAGGTGAGCCTCACCGCCGTAGGCGGCGCCCGGTGCCGGGAGGTGTTCAGGCAGGGGGACGGGGCCGTTGCCGGTGCCGGGCGTCATCAACGGCGTGGTGCCGTGTGCGACGCCGGTCAACGCCTGGGCGGCGGGGGGTGCCCCCACAGGCATCGCGGCCGACGGGCCCGCGGCCCCGCCCTCCTGCACGAACTTGGTGACCTGCTGAGCCAGCGCCGCCGAACCGGCCGGCGTGGTGGCATTGCCGGCCAGCTGTGAGGCAGCGGCCAGCAGCAGCTGCTGCGCCGATGAGGGATTGCCAGCGGCCTGCTGGATCACCGGGCTCAGGCTCTGCACGGCGTCGAGGCCGGGCAGCTGGCCGGGATCCAGCGGAATGGTCGGGTCGGCGGTCGCGACCGGCGTCAGACTCATGGCCGCGACGAGCGCGGCGGCGGTCAGGCCGGCGGACAGCTTGGCAATCTGCACGGTGTGCTCCCTTATCGGGTCGTTGACGGTCAGGGCAGAGCGGACAGCGGCAACAGCTGGCCCAGGCCGGCGCCGCCCGGGGTGGTCGGCGCGATCGGCGGGTTGCTGGCCGGCGGTACCTCGCCCGGTGCGTTCACCGGCGCGTTCGCGATGCCCGGCGTGTTGCCGATGGCCACCGGGAAGGGCACCGACTCGGGGGTCAGGTTGGCCAGGTTGCCGGGCACGCCGAGCTGGTTCAGCAGCGGGATGATCGGTCCGGCCATACCGCCGGCCGTGGGGGCCGGGGCCGGGGCGGGCATGCCCGGCAGCGGCGCGGTGGCCGCCGGTGCGCCGCCGATCGGCGAGACCGGAACCGTCTGCGCGGGCGCGCCGGTGATGGCCGATGCCCCGGTCAGCGCGGTGGCCGCCGTCTGCAGCAACGCCGCGGCGCTGGCCGGGTTGGTGGCGAACTGCTGGAGCATGTTGAGCGCCGGCACGCCGGGAATGGCCGGCGAAACGGCCGGGTCGGCGGCCGCGGCGGGGCTCAGTGCAAGCGCCGCCGAGCACAGTCCGGCGGCCGCAATCGCGTTGGCAGCGAACAGCTTTGTGAAACGTGACATGGTGATCCCAATCCTTCGATGGCAGGTCTGCACCCGAAGGTAGTCCGTTACTAGAGTTACTCAAGTGACACGTGTGGCGTTTATGCAACCGTTACGGCAGTGATGGCCTACGGTGATGCGCCGCGTCGGACAAGCCCCGCGCCGGCAGTAACGCCACGGCGGTGATCCCGCCGGAAAACCGCCGTGGCGTTACTGTCGCGAGGTGGGTAGAACGCGCTCATCGGCTCTGCTGCTCGCGCTGAGCGTGGCCGCCCGCCTGGCCTGGACCTACCTGGTGCCCAACGGTGCGAACTTCGTCGACCTCCACGTCTACATCGGCGGGGCGGCCGCACTCGATCACCCCGGCACGCTCTACTCCTACGTCTACGCCGACCAGACCCCCGACTTCCCACTGCCGTTCACCTACCCGCCGTTCGCCGCGCTGCTGTTCTATCCGCTGCACCTGCTGCCGTTCGGTCTCGTCGCGTTCTGCTGGCAGGTCGGCATCATCGCCGCGCTCTACGGCGTGGTGCGGGTGAGTCAGCGACTGCTCGGCATCACCGACGGGCGCCCGACCGCCATGCTGTGGACCGCCGTGGCGATCTGGATCGAGCCGCTGCGCAGCACCTTCGACTACGGCCAGGTCAACGTCATCCTGGTGCTGGGAGTGCTCTACGCCGCCTACAGCAGCCGCTGGTGGCTGTCCGGTCTGCTGGTCGGGGTGGCCGCGGGCATCAAGCTCACCCCGGCGGTCACCGGGCTGTACTTCCTGGGGATGCGCCGCTGGGGTGCGGCGATCTTCTCGGCGGTGGTCTTCGTCGCCACCGTCGCACTGTCGATGCTGGTGATCGGCCAGCAGGCCCGCTACTACTTCACCGACCTGCTCGGCGATGCCGGCCGGATCGGGCCGATCGGCACGTCGTTCAACCAGTCCTGGCGTGGCGGTATCTCCCGCATCCTCGGCCACGACGCCGGCTACGGCCCACTGGTGCTTGCCGCGATCGCGGTGACGGCCGTGCTGGCGGTACTGGCCTGGCGGGCCCTGGGCGCCGACGGCGACCGCGACCGGCTGGGCTCGCTGCTGGTGGTGCAACTGTTCGGCCTGCTGATCTCGCCGATCTCGTGGACCCATCACTGGGTGTGGTTGGTGCCCTTGATGATCTGGCTCATCCACGGCCCGTGGCGGCTGCGCCCCGGCGCGCGGCTGCTGGGCTGGGGCTGGCTGGTGCTCACCCTCATCGGGGTGCCGTGGCTGCTGAGCTTCGCCCAGCCGACGATCTGGCAGATCAGCCGGCCGTGGTATCTGGCCTGGGCCGGGCTGATCTACATCGTGGCGACGCTGGCGACGCTGGGCTGGATCGCCGCTAGCGGTCGGCGAGAATCTCGTTGATCTCCCGGGCCATCGCAACGTCCTTGTCGGTGATCCCGCCCTCGGAATGTGTGACGAGCGCGAAAGTGACAGTCCGCCAACGGATATCGATATCTGGATGATGGTCGGCGCGTTCGGCGTGCTCGGCCACCCGGCGCACCGCCTCGATACCGTCGAGGAAGGCGCCGAACGTCACCGAACGGCGCAACGCACCGTCGAGGCGATGCCAGCCGTCGAGATCCTCGGCAGCGGCGTCCACTTGTTCATCGGTCAACACAGCCATGCTTCGACGGTATACCGTCGGACGCCATGCCCACCCAGATCGTCGTCGCCGGTGCGCTGATCGCCGATGCCGCGCTGTTGGTGGCCCAGCGCCGGCGACCGCCGGAGCTGGCCGGCCTGTGGGAACTGCCCGGCGGCAAAGTCGCGGCGGGGGAGACCGAGGCGCAGGCACTGACCCGCGAGCTCCGCGAAGAGCTCGGTGTCGAGGTGGCCGTCGGCGAACGGCTGGGCGTCGATGTCCCCGTCGGTGACGGGCTGATCCTGCGCGCCTATCTCGTCACCCACATCGGCGGCACCCTGCACCCCCACGATCACGGTGAGTTGCGTTGGGTCACCGCGCCCGAACTCGGGGATCTGCCGTGGGTACCGGCCGACCGGGCCTGGCTGCCGGAGCTCTCGAAACGCCTCGGACAGTGAGCGTTCGCGCCCTATGATCTGGGCGTGCCAGACAAGCCGGACATCGACCTGACCGACGGCCGGTTCTACGCCGGCGGCAACGCCCGCGACGCCTACCGCTGGATGCGCGCCCACGAGCCGGTGTTCCGCGACCGCAACGGCCTGGCCGCCGCCGCGACCTACCGCGCGGTGATCGACGCCGAACGCAACCCCGAACTGTTCTCCAATGCCGGCGGGATCCGGCCCAGCACGCCGGCGCTGCCCCACATGATCGACATGGACGACCCGGCGCACCTGTTGCGGCGCAAGCTCGTCAACGCCGGCTTTACCCGCAAGCAGGTCAGGGACAAGTCGGAATCCATTGCGGCCCTGTGTGACACGCTGATCGACGCGGTCTGCGAACGCGGTGAGTGCGACTTCGTCCGCGATCTGGCCGCGCCGCTGCCGATGGCCGTCATCGGCGACATGCTCGGGGTGGCTCCCGAGGATCGCGAGACACTACTGGCGTGGTCGGACGACCTCGTCGTCGCGCTGAGTTCGACGGCCTCCGAAGAGATCCTGGCCGCCTCGGTCAACGCACTGCTGGCCTACAACGACTTCATGGCGGCCACCATCGAGCAACGCCGCAAACAGCCGACCGACGATCTGGTCAGCGTGCTCATCGGCGCCGAGGTAGACGGTGAACAGCTCACCGACGAACAGATCATCTCCGAAACCCTGCTGATCCTCATCGGCGGCGACGAGACCACCCGCCACACCCTGTCCGGCGGGACCGCCGAACTCTCCCGCCACCCCGACCAGTGGGAGGCGGTGCGCACCAACCCGGCGCTGCTGCCCGACGCCGTCGAAGAGATGCTGCGCTGGACCTCCCCGATCAAGAACATGTGCCGAATCCTGACCGCGGACAACGATTTTCACGGCACACAGTTGCACGCCGGGGAGAAGATCATGCTGCTGTTCGAGTCGGCCAACTTCGACGAGACCGTCTTCGGCGATCCCGACACATTCCGCATCGACCGCAATCCCAACAACCACGTGACATTCGGTTTCGGCACCCACTTCTGCCTCGGCAACCAGCTGGCCCGCCTCGAGCTGACCACCATGACCCAAAAGGTACTGCAGCGGCTGCCGGACCTGCGCCTGGCCGAGGGCACGCAGCTGCCGCTGCGCCCGGCCAACTTCGTCAGCGGGCTGGAAGCCATGCCGGTCGAATTCACCCCGACCGCTCCGGTCACCAGCTGAGACAGTGGCCGTGCTGCGGTCCCGATCCTTGGCCAAAAGAGATCCTGCCCACACTGCCCGGCCGTATCCGCCCAGCGTGACGGTGCAGCACGAACCGGCTCGTTTTCGCGATCGGGGCATCGCACTGCGACAATCACCAGCGTGAATACGCAGGATTTCCGCAATGTCGCCATCGTGGCGCACGTCGACCACGGCAAGACGACTCTGGTGGACGCCATGTTGCGGCAGTCCGGTGCGCTGACGCACCGCGGTGACGACGCGATCGAACGGCTGATGGACTCCGGTGACCTGGAGAAGGAAAAGGGCATCACCATCCTGGCCAAGAACACCGCCGTGCACCGGCACCACCCGGACGGCTCGATGACGGTGATCAACGTCATCGACACGCCCGGGCACGCCGACTTCGGTGGTGAGGTCGAACGCGGCCTGTCCATGGTCGACGGGGTGCTGCTGCTCGTCGACGCCTCCGAAGGGCCGCTGCCGCAGACCCGCTTCGTGCTGCGCAAGGCGCTCTCGGCGCACCTTCCGGTGATCCTGGTGGTCAACAAGACCGACCGCCCCGACGCCCGCATCGCCGAGGTCGTCTCCGAGAGCCACGACCTGCTGCTCGACGTCGCCTCCGACCTCGACGAGGAAGCCCAGAAGGCCGCCGAGAAGGCACTCGGGCTGCCGACGCTGTACGCCTCGGGCCGCGCGGGTATCGCCAGCACCACCGAGCCGGCCAACGGGGAGAACCCCGACGGTGAGAACCTCGATGCGCTCTTCGACGTGCTGCTCGAGCACATCCCGCCGCCGCAGGGCGATCCCGAGGCTCCGCTGCAGGCGCTGGTGACCAACCTCGACGCCTCAGCCTTCCTGGGCCGCCTCGCGCTGATCCGCATTTACAAGGGCCGCATCCGCAAGGGCCAGCAGGTCGCCTGGATGCGGGAGGTCGACGGGCACCCCGTCATCACCAACGCCAAGATCACCGAGCTTCTGGTCACCGAGGGCGTCGAGCGCACCCCCACCGACGAGGCGATCGCCGGTGACATCGTCGCCGTGGCCGGTATCCCGGACATCATGATCGGCGATACCCTGGCCGACACCGAGCACGCGCATGCGCTGCCGCGCATCACCGTCGACGAGCCGGCCATCTCGGTGACCGTCGGCACCAACACCTCGCCGCTGGCGGGCAAGGTCTCCGGACACAAGCTGACCGCCCGGATGGTCAAGTCCCGGCTGGACCAGGAGCTCGTCGGCAACGTCTCGATCAAGGTCGTCGACATCGGCAGGCCCGACGCCTGGGAGGTGCAGGGCCGTGGTGAGCTCGCGCTGGCCGTGCTCGTCGAGCAGATGCGCCGCGAGGGCTTCGAGCTCACGGTGGGCAAGCCGCAGGTGGTCACCCAGACGGTCGACGGCAAGATCCACGAGCCGTTCGAGGCGATGACCATCGACTGTCCCGAAGAATTCGTCGGCGCCGTCACGCAGCTCATGGCCGCCCGCAAGGGCCGCATGGAGGACATGGCCAACCACGCCGCTGGATGGGTGCGGATGGACTTCATCGTGCCCAGCCGTGGCCTGATCGGATTCCGCACCGACTTCCTGACGCTGACCCGCGGCACCGGCATCGCCAACGCCGTGTTCGACGGGTACCGGCCCTGGGCAGGCGAGATCCGGGCCCGCCACACCGGCTCGCTGGTGTCCGATCGCAGCGGCACGGTCACCCCGTTCGCGATGATCCAGCTCGCCGATCGCGGCCAGTTCTTCGTCGAACCCGGCGACGACACTTACGAGGGCCAGGTGGTGGGCATCAACCCGCGCGCCGAGGACCTCGACATCAACGTCACCCGGGAGAAGAAGCTCACCAACATGCGGTCGTCGACCGCCGACGTCATGGAGACGCTGGCCCGCCCGCTGGAACTCGGGCTCGAGCAGGCGATGGAATTCTGCGCGGAGGACGAATGCGTGGAGGTCACCCCGGAGATCGTTCGGGTGCGCAAGGTCGAACTCGACGCCACGCTGCGCGCCAGGGCGCGGTCGCGGGCCAAGGCTCGCAACTGACCGGGAAGCCACGGCAGGGGTGGATACGCTGAAGGGCGTGCCGACCGGACCACAGCGCCTCTATACCGTCGCGGCGCTGCTGTCCGTACTGCTCACGGCGGCGTGCACGGTGAGTCCGCCGCCCGCGCCGCAGAGCACCGAGACCTCGCAGACCCTGACGCCGCCGCCGCCCAAGGCCACCCAGATCATCATGGGCATCGACTCGATCGGGGCCGGCTTCAACCCGCATCTGCTCTCCGACCAGTCGCCGGTGAACGCGGCCATCGCGTCCCTGGTGCTACCCAGTTCGTTTCGGCCCGTTCCGGATCCGGCGACGCCGACGGGGTCGCGCTGGGAGATGGACCCGACGTTGTTGGTCTCGGCCGAGGTGACCAACGACAGCCCGTTCACCGTCACCTACAAGATCCGGCCCGAGGCGTCGTGGACCGACAACGCTCCGATCGCCGCCGACGACTTCTGGTATCTGTGGCGGCAGATGGTCAGCCAGCCTGGTGTGGTCGATCCCGCCGGCTACGACCTGATCACCGGTGTGCAGTCGATCGACGGTGGCAAGACCGCGGTCGTGACCTTCTCCCAGCCGTACCCGGCCTGGCGTGAACTGTTCAACGACCTGCTGCCCGCCCACATCGTCAAGGACGTGCCCGGGGGTTTCCCGGCGGGTCTGGCCCGCACGCTGCCGGTGACCGGCGGCCAGTTCCGGGTCGACAACATCGACCCGCAGCGCGACGAGATTCTGCTGGCCCGCAACGACCGGTTCTGGGGCCCGCCGGCCTCGCCGGACCAGATCCTGTTCCGGCGCGCGGGTGCGCCTGCCGCACTGGCTGATTCGATCCGCAACGGCGACACCCAGGTAGCCCAGGTGCACGGCGGCGCAGCCGCTTTCGCACAGCTCTCGGCGATACCTGACGTGCGCACCAACCGGATCAACACGCCGCGGATCATGCAGTTGACGCTGCGCGCCCAGGAGGACAAGCTCTCCGACCCGCACGTGCGTAAGGCGATCCTGGGCCTGCTGGATGTCGACCTGCTGGCCGCGGTCGGGGCGGGCAGTGACAACACCGTGACCCTGGCCCAGGCGCAGATCCGGGCCCCCAGCGACCCCGGCTATGTGCCCACCGCGCCGCCGGCACTGGGTAAGGAACGATCGCTGGAGCTGTTGGAGCAGGCCGGTTTTCAGGTTGATCGCACCCCGACCGAGTCACCGGTGCAGCCGCCCCCGTCGGCCGGATCGCGCACCACGACGCAGCCGCCCGGCCCGCCGGAGATCACCCGCGGGCGGATCAGCAAGGACGGTGAGACGCTGTCGCTGGTGATCGGGGTGGCCGCCAACGACCCGACCTCGGTGGCGGTGGCCAACACCGCGGCCGACCAGTTACGCAGTGTCGGCATCGCCGCGACCGTGCTGGCCCTCGACCCGCCGGTGTTGTACTCGGATGCGTTGGCCAACAACAGCGTCGACGCGATCGTCGGCTGGCACGCGGCCGGCGGCGACCTCGCGACACTGCTCGCCTCGCGCTACGGGTGCCCGGCTCTGGAGGCCATCCCGGTCTCGACCAGTCCGACCCCGACGGCGGGTCCCGCTCCCTCTCCGCCGCCCACCCGGGCCGCCACCACGACCACGACCGCACCGCCCCCGCTGCCGGCTCCCGAGAGCGGCGCGCTGGTGCAGGCGCCGTCGAACATCACCGGTATCTGCGACCGCAGTATTCAGCCCAGTATCACTGCGGCCCTTGATGGTTCGGCCGACATCAACACGGTGATCGCCCAGGTCGAGCCGCGGCTGTGGAACTTGTCGACAGTGCTGCCCATCCTGCAGGACGCGACGATCGTGGCGGCGGGCCCGAGCGTGCAGAATGTCAGCCTGACCGGGGCGGTCCCGGTCGGGATCGTCGGCGACGCGGGCCGCTGGGTCAAGACCGCCCAGTAGCGCTCAGTCCGCCGAGTGCTGACGCTTGGAGCCGCCGGTGGACTTGCCGGCCTTGGGCGAAGCGGCCGGCGAGCCCCCATCGGAATCCTTTGCGCCCGAGCCGTTGTCGGTACTCGCCGCGGCGGATCCCGCTGTCGTGCCGGGCACTGCCTTGAAGGACACGACCTTCTTGCTCACCGGGCCTGCGACCGCGGACGTCGCCAGCGGCGGGGGAGTGACCGTCGGGATGGGTGAGGTGGCCACGCCGGGGCCGGCGGTCAGGTCGGCGTAGATCGTGGCGCGGGCCTCGTCGACCTCGGCGGTGAGCGCGTTGAGCGACGTCGTGACGGCCTGCTCGAACGGGACCCGGCCTGCGTTGAACGCGGTGCTGAAATCGCCTGAGACGGCCAATGTTCCAGCGAAGATCTGGGCGCCCTTGACGGCGCCGCCGAGTACGGTCAGCGGTCCGGTCACCAGCGCCTGGGCCAAGATGTTCACGACGTAGTCGACGGTGTGCTTGGTGGCGGCGAAGGCGCGGTCGAGCACGGCCTGCAGGGCGTATCCGCCGACGGCGCGGGGAGCCCCTAGAAGGGAGAAGGTGTTGGTCATCGGTGTCTGGAGGGCCAACAGAGCGGCACCGAACGCCTGGGCGACGCTGCCGTCAGCCTGAAGGGTCTTGATGAAGGCGATCGGGCTGGCGATCAGGCCCGCACCCATGCCGATCAGGCCCCACCCGGTGAAGGGCACCGGCGGCGCTCCGGCCGGGCCGAGGCACACCGTGCACTGATCGGTGCTGCCGATCAGGATCGGCGCGAGAGCCAGCAGGTTGCTCAGGGTGTTGATGCCGATCTGGTAGGGGATCGCCCCGAGTGCGGGCACCGGCAGGCTGGTGAGTTCGATGGCGGGCAGGTGGACCGTGGGGACCCGGACGTCCTGGGTGGGCACGATCGGGCTCATCGCGATGGCGGCGGCACCGGCGAGTGCGATGGTGGTCTTGAACACGGAATTGACGGCGGCAGACATGCGAGCTCCTTTGCCCGTGGACATCCTTACGAGCGGAAGCTACCTGAGAACAGCCTGAGAGATGGTCGGTTGTCCATCAGTGGTAAGACATATTTCTCATTGCAATTACCTGGGTGGTGGGCGGAGCTGTCCGACAGGGCCCTCTTGACGAGATATGCCCTGCTCAGGGACGTTGTGTCGCCAGTGGCGCAGTACGGTGCCGTCGCCGACCCGGCGTGACTCCGACGTCAATTCGCGCCGAGGCTAGTTACCGGCAGTGGCTCCCTGGC
>NZ_CP050192.1:1127062-1336348 GCF_011694515.1 Mycobacterium sp. DL592
CGCGGGCGCTTTCGGCAACCGAGGTGCGGGTTGGCGTGGAGCCCGGTTGCGGGGCGCTGTCGGTGCTGTTCTGCGGATCGGCGGCGCCCGCGGCCGGATCGGTCTGTGCTGCCCGGGCGACGATGCGTGGCGCCTTCGGAGTGCGACTACGGCCGCTCTGACCGACCGTGGTCGGCGGCTCCTCACCGGTCGCGCTCGCTCCTGTGCCGCCGGTACCCGCCGGAGCGCTGCCGGTTTCGGTCCCCGGCAGCTGGCTTGCGGCGGCCGTCGGGGTGAGCGGGATCGAACTTTGGCCGGTCAGGTTGTCGATGATGTCCTGGAGGCCGCCGATGAGGATCAGGCCGGGGCTGAAGAACGCCTTGATGGCTTGCACGATCGTGGTCAGCGCTGAGACGAGGTCACCCTTGACCAGGGCCAGGATGGCTTTGACGATCAGGTTCGGTGTGTTGACCAGGACGTCGACGGCGGCGTACGCGGCCTCGACCACCTTGCTGCCGAGATAGGTGGTGTCCTGCACGAGGTTTGTCACCACCTGCTGGACGTCGGCGGTGACGCTGGCGGCGGGCAGGGTATCAGCGGCGGCCGCCGCCGACGGCGTGCCGCTGGGCTCGACCATGGGTTCCGCTGCGGGCGCCGTGTTGTACGCGGGCGGCACCAGCGCGCCGGCGGCGGCGGGGGCTGCGTAATAGGTCGCCGAGTTGAACTCGTTGCCGATCCGGTCCGCTTCGGCGGCCAGGGCCCCGAGGATCTGAGCCAGCGCGGAACCAAACGGTGCGGTCTGCTGAGAGATCGAGTTCAGCAGCGATTTATCAAACGGGATGAGGGCCTGCGGGCTGGTGGACAACTGCGTGGTGGAGATCTGCATGTCCCTGATCGGGGGTACGACGGGATTGGCAACGACCACTGCGGCCGCAACCAACGCCACTCCTGTCGTCAGGATTGGCCCCATCGCCTTTCGCACGCCGCCTCCTCCCGCTGTCGCGGCTCGGCTATCGAGCAACCATACCTGAGAGCAGGCTGATAAGTACGCACTCCGATCCTGAGAATCTGACCGGGTCGGCGGCCGGTGCCGGGGATTCTTGAGTTGCGAAACGCCTTGTCAGCACACCCTCGATCGTTGCGTCCGAGACTGAGTGTCAGCTGAGCGATCACACAGTGTGGCCGCCGCTAAGTATCGCGCCTGCCGGTGGTGGGGTCGGCAGGCGTAAAGCGGAGGCGGTGGCGTGCTGATTTGTGTTGGTACCCAGGCTGCGGGGCGCGCTGCAGGGTGATCCCGGCAACGGTGCGGCAATTGTCGAATTAATTAGCAGAAGCGATAGTTTGTCGCAATTGTCAATTTATTGTGCGCCGTTTGCCTCTCGTTATCCAGGACTTTCCCGAGGACCTCCGAACGCAACGATTACTGGCGTGTCCAGGCGGGTCGTATTCGAATCTCAGCGACCTTTTCTCCCTGAGGAGATGCTGATAAAAGGCCGCGCAAGTTCGCTACTTTCCCTAGGGATACGTTCTTGGCAACACGATGACTCTCGCGTAAATACACTCTGTGACTTGGCAGTTCACGTGGTTTTAACGTGAGCAAGGGCGAAGTTGTGTTTCTACGGGGCGATTCTCAGCGGACCTTTGCGACGGAAACAATCGGCTATTTTCGGTCCGAAAGTATCCCGGTATTGGG
This sequence comes from Mycobacterium sp. DL592, assembly GCF_011694515.1. Classification (NCBI taxonomy): domain Bacteria; kingdom Bacillati; phylum Actinomycetota; class Actinomycetes; order Mycobacteriales; family Mycobacteriaceae; genus Mycobacterium; species Mycobacterium sp. DL592. Next base: position 1,128,735 of record NZ_CP050192.1, read on the forward strand.
CGGTGAAAAATATCGCGTCTCCAGAGTCCGCGGTGTTACGTTGCTGCTGCTTGGAATTCGAGCACCACCCGAAGGGAGAACTTCCTACATGTCCATCCATTCAGAGAAAGTCACCAGCAAGCGAGGTACCGGCTCCCGGCGCGCTCGCCCGCTGATGGCGACGGCGGCCGCAATCGGCGGCGCCGGAATGATCCTGGGCGCTCCGGCGGCCGGGCTTCTGCTCGCTCCGGCTGCACAGGCCGCTCCGATCGTGGCGCCGCAGGCACCGATCGACGACCTGCTCGGCAGCTTCGGCAGCATCTTCGGGGCCGGCGCGGCGTCGCCGTCCCCGAACGCGCTGCTCGCTGTCGCGGTCGATCCGTTCAACCAGATCGCGAACGGATTCCTCGACATCGCCGGTGCCATCCCGATCTTCAACATCTTCGTCGGGAACGGGGCCGACGGGAACGCGCTGCACCCGGACGGGTACAACGCGGGCTTCTTCGCCGGTAACGGCGGAAACGGCCTCAACGGCAGCTACAACCCGCTCACCCAGACCTCCACCAACGGTGGCAACGGCGGCAACGCCGGCCTCTTCTTCGGAAGCGGCGGCAACGGTGGAAGCGGCGTCAGCGGCGGCTACTCGGCCACCGGCAAGGCGGTCGAGGCCACCAACGGCGGCAACGGCGGCAACGCGTCGTTCTTCATCGGAAGCGGCGGCCAGGGTGGCCAGGGCGGCGCGGGTCGTCCGGGCCTCAACGGCCAGAACCCGACGGTGCTCAACTCCCCGCTGGACCCGAACGTGTCCAACGGTCTGCCCGGACTGCCGGGGGCTGTGCCCCTGGGTGCCCAGGCTCAGGCCGGTGGCGTCGGCGGGACCGCCGGCGGCAACGGTGGCGACGGCGCGGCAGGACTGCCCGGACCCACCGGACAGCAGGGTGGCAACGGTGGTGACGCCACTGCCGGAGGCGGCAACGGCGGCGCCGGTGGGGCCGGTGGCCTCGGCCTGACCGGTGTCGGTGGTGCCGGCGGCGCGGGCGGCAACGGAGCAGCCTCGACGGCCAACGGCACCGACGCCGGCAAGGGCGGCAGCGGCGGTGCCGGTGGCACCGGCGGCCTGATCTTCGGCACCGGTGGTAGCGGTGGCAACGGTGGTCAGGGTGGCCAGGGTGGCAGCGGCGCCAACGGCGGCCGCGGCGGCGACGGTGGTACCGGTGGCCTCGGAACCACGGGTGTCGGTGCCGGCGGACCCGGCGGCAACGGCGGCCTCGGCGCCGACGGCGGCAAGGGTGGCGACGGCGGTAACGGTGGCGCACCGGGTGCCGGTGGCTTCCTGCCCTTCCTCACCTCGCCCGGAAACCCGGGTATCGGTGGCGGCGGCGGTGGCGGTGGCGCCGGCGGTAACGGTGGCGGCGCAGGCAAGGGCGGCTCCGGAAGCACTGTCGGTACTGACGGCACCCCGGGCACCGGCGGCAAGGGCGGCGCAGGCGGCAAGGGCGGCCTGAGCGGCAGCGGCACCGCAGGCACCTCGGGAACGGCCGGCGCTGACGGTAGCGCTCCGGCACCGGGGTCGACTGCCGGTGGCACCGGTGGAACCGGCGGCAACGGGGGTACGGGCGGCGGCGCTGCCTAACACCGCTCGATCCGGTTGGGGTCTGGGAGGAGTCCCATACTGGATCGGCCCCGGGAGCGTCGGTGTTCCCGGCGCTCCCGGGAGTTCCCCGTAATTGCACTGTCAACAGGTACCGGGCCCACTTCGGTGGGCCCGGTGTCCTGCTTTGGTCACCCAACAGATGAGGGAAGAGTTGATGATTGCCACGAGTGCAGTCAGCATCAACGGCATGTCGACGCTCGAATACCCGCAAGGTCCGGACGCGCTGGCGGCCAAGGACGTCGGACGGCTGCTGTTGCGGTGTGCGGATCGCCCAGGCCTGGTGGCCGCGGTCAGTGCCTTCCTGGCCGGCGCCGGCGCCAACATCGTCTCCCTCGACCAACACGCCACCGCGCAGACCGGTGGAACCTTCATGCAGCGCACGATATTTCACCTCCCGGGTCTGGCTGCGGCCCGGGACGCGCTGGAGCGCGACTTCACCGAGCAGGTGGCCCAGCCCTTCGATATCGACTTCCGGCTCACCGAGGCCTACAAACCCAAACGGGTCGCGATCCTGGCCTCCAAGGAAGACCACTGCCTGCTGGACCTGCTGTGGCGAAACCGCCGCGGCGAGCTGGACCTGACGGTGGTGATGGTGATCGCCAACCATCCAGACCTGGCCGACCAGGTCCGGCCGTTCGGGGTTCCGTTCATCCACATTCCCGCCACCAAGGACATCCGCGAGGAGGCTGAGCGTCGTCAGCTCGACCTGTTACGCGGCAACGTCGACCTGGTGGTGCTGGCTCGCTACATGCAGATCATCACGCCGCGTTTCCTCACCGAGGTCGGCTGTCCGTTGATCAACATCCACCACTCGTTCCTGCCGGCGTTCATCGGCGCCGCACCGTATCGGCGCGCCAAGGAGCGTGGCGTCAAACTGGTTGGCGCCACGGCACATTACGTCACCGATGACTTGGACGAGGGGCCCATCATCGAACAGGACGTGGTCCGCGTCGACCACCGCCACGGCGTGGAGGACCTGGTGCGTCTTGGTGCCGATGTCGAGCGTGCGGTGCTGTCGCGGGCGGTCTCCTGGCACTGCGAGGACCGGATCATCCGCTACGGCAACCAGACAGTGGTCTTCTAGAGCGTGATGCGATCCGGTTTCTCGTAGACCAGCCAGCGCATCTCGATGGGCCGGTCGCCGCGCGGGACGTCGAAAACGTCCTGTCCGCTGACCCATTCCGGGTACCAGCCGGTGGGTGGCCAGGCGCCGTCGGGCAGATTCGCCTGCTCGTACTCGAACACCGGCACATCGGAGACCAGGACCAGTGGGAAGCCGGACAGCGCCTCGGCCATGTCCTGCTGGGTGAAGATGGTGCTGTAGCACTGCTGGCCCATCTGGATCGCGGCGTCGTCGGGGGTGTACTCCCGGTGGGCCACGAAGGAGTTGAAGACCAGCCGACCGCCCGGTGCAAGGCAGTGCGCAGCCAGTTCGAACACGCCGCGCAGTTGCCGGGTGGAACGGAAGTCGGACACCACCTCGGACAGCAGGATCAGTTTGTAGTCGCGTCGCAGATCGTCGAGGGTCGTGAAGATGTCGCGCTGGATGACGTTGATATTCAACGACTCCCGCGCGGCGTCGGCACGGATGTTGTCGGCGAACGAGATCGTCATCTCGACGGCGTCCACGGGATGCCCACGGCGGGCCAGGGCCAGCGCGTTGCGGCCGGTGCCCGCACCGATGTCGAGCACCGGATGGGCACCGGGGTCGAGCGCCTCGGCGGCCAGCGCCACGACCCGGGCGTCGGGCTCGGAGCCGAACAGCGGTGGTTGGCGGTTGGCGGTCCAGTTCTCGTAGGCCCCTTCGACGGTGAACCACTGCGAGTTCACGTGGTAGTTCAGCAGGGTGCCGACCGGGGCGTTGTAGGTGATGACGATGTTCGACCGCGGTGAGGCGCCGTACGCCTCGGCCAGCTGGTTCTCGAGAACCGCACGCAGGTGGGCCAGCTGCTCGTCGGAGAACGGCCGCCCGACAGCGCCGAAAATCTTGGCGCACATCGAGACATACTCGTCGATGAGCCCTGGCACAGCCGGCAGTGTGATCTCTCCGGTGACGATCGAGCGTCGGTGCAGGCGGCGCGCCATTGCCGCGTGGAGCAATGGTGTCTGGATCACATTGAGCGGTTGAGGGTCCACAGAATTCTTCTACACCAGTCGGGCACCATTGTCAGGTTCGACCGGCGGGAAACAAGCTGCGGGAAAAGCGAAATCGGCTGCCTGGCAAACTATGGTGACGGTGTTGCGGCCTGCGCTGAAGACGCGACCGTGGCCGTCACCGGTCGGGGGCGGCGCATCACAGCAATGACGATGTAGCGGCGTATGCAATGAAATACGTTGACAGATAATAATTTTCGCCTGCGCAAATGTCGCCGGTTTGTTCAAATCGCCAGTACCGGCCGCTATCATCACCTCATGCCGGATACCACTGAAGATGTCCAAACCCATTCTGCGCCCGCGTACAAAGTGCCGACGGGCTTGCAGCGGCTGGCCCGCTGGGGCGTCCCGTTCGCGATTCTGCTCGGGGTGGTGGCCGTCGGGCTGTCGATCTGGGCAGTGGTAGCCGGGGCGTCGAAGGAGCCGGCGATGACCGCATTGCCGGGCGATCCGAAGATGCGGGTGTGCAACGCATTCGAGACCGTCAGCAGGGGCGTGGCCCTGCAGACGCACAACGACCTCGGGCAGGATCCCATCGCGCAGGCCGCAGTGGCGGGCAATGCCCGCCTCGCGCTCGTGGGCGGCGGGGAATACCTTCTGCACCAGGTTGATTCGGCGACGCCGGCCCAACTTGCGGACGCGGTCAGTGCCTTCGCCCGCGATCTCCAGGACATCGGGATCAATGCTCTGGCAGGTGTGCAGAACAGCGACCCGGGGCAGGCCGCACGGTTGGCCGAAGGTGACTCGGCCCGCAAGCAGGTCGCCGACCTCTGCCGGTAGCTCTCAGTGGGCTGCCGCCCGGCGCGCGTGCAGCTGCTTGTCGAGCAGGTGCGCGGCGGTGGCCGCGGCGAGAAAGACGATCAGCATCCACAGCGGTGGTCGCGCCAACTCCCAGACGAACAGCGCCGCCCACATCGGAGCGCCCTGGGTGATGGCCAGTACGCCCGCCGCGCAGGCCAGTGATGCCGCCGCGAGGTTGACGTGCAGGGGCGTCCAGGTGTTGAGGCACAGCGCCACCACCGAACCCATCGCGGCTCCGGTGGCCAGGGCGGGGGTGAGCATGCCGCCGACTGCTCCCGCCCGCAGGAACACCGCCGTCAGCAGGGGCTTGAGGACCACCAGCGCCACCGCCGATGCCAAGGTCAGGCTGCTGTTCACGCTGATGGTCAGCACGCTCTTGCCATTGCCCGGCAGTTCCGGCCAGTACCGGGAGCACACACCGACGAGAAGGCCTGCGGCGGCGATCGCCGGGATCAACAGCCACGAGTCGCCGACGGTGCGGGTCCGGGCGTAGTCCATCAGCCGGTTGAAGCCGCGCCCGACAACCACCGCGATCGGCGACAACAGGATCGCGAACGCGGTCAGGGCATAGGACAGGTCCGGTGCGGGCCACGCCAGCGGCGTCGCCAGGTGGGTGACCGGTGCGGCGACCGCGGTCGCCAGTGCCGAAGTGATCAGCGCCGTGCCGACAGCTCGCAGGCGCCAGGTGCGCAGGACGATCTGCAGGGCGAACAGCGCGCCGCCGGCGGGCACGCTGTACACCGCTGCCAGTCCGGCGCCTGCCGCGCAGCCCAGCAGTATCTCGCGGTCGGCCGGGGTCAGTGCCCATCGTGAGGTGCCCAGATCGCCCAGCGCGGCGGCGAATTGCCGCGGGGCGCCTTCCCGGCCCAGCGAGGCCCCCGACCCGACGAGCAGCACCTGCAGACCGGCATCGAGTGACATCGCCAGCCGGGGAATCGGCTGATGTCCGGTGATCGCCGCGGTCAGCGACGGGATTCGGGCGCGTCGCCGCAGCAGCCACCAGCCCAGGCCGGCCAGCGCCCCGCCGATCATCGGACCGAGCATGCGGCGCACCGGGCTGGCGCCCGTCACGCCGTCGAGCAGGGTGCCGAAGCTGTAGTGGTAGGTCAGGTGCTCGACGTAGTGCAGTAGCAACGTCGTTGCCGCACCGGCGACCCCGGCCAGCAGGCCGACCATCACGACGCCACAGCCGAACTCGAGGTTGCGCCGGGTCACTGGCCGAATCTAACCGGAATCTCTGGGTAGGGTGGCGCCGTGGCAATGCAGGAGACCCCGCGGCTGTTATTCGTACACGCCCACCCCGACGACGAGACCATCAACAACGGCGTCACGATCGCCCGCTACGCCGGACAGGGCGCCGAGGTCACCGTCGTCACCTGCACGCTGGGCGAAGAGGGCGAGATCATCGACGAGCGCTGGTTGCGCCTGGGGGTCGAGGAGTCCGACCAGCTCGGCGGGTACCGCATCGGCGAGCTCACCGCGGCGCTGGGCAGGCTGGGTCTGGCGGGGCCGCGCTTTCTGGGCGGGGCCGGACGCTGGCGCGATTCGGGAATGCCCGGAACTCCGCCGCGCCGGCACACCCGGTTCGTCGACGCCGATGTCGACGAAGCCGTCGCCGAGCTCGCGGCGATCATCACCGAACTGCGCCCGCACGTCGTGGTGACCTACGACCCCAACGGCGGCTATGGCCACCCCGACCACATTCAGACCCACCGGATCACCACGGCGGCGCTGGCCGCCTCCTCCTGGCAAGTGCCCAAGTTCTACTGGACTGTCATGAGCGCCAGCGCTTTTCGGGCCGGTATCGACGCCCTCGGTGACGACGACATCCGGCCCGGCTGGATCTGGCCGCCCACCGAGCTGGAGTTCGGCTTCACCGACGATCGCATCACCGCCGTTGTCGAGGCCCCCGAACAGGTGCCTGCCAAGGTCGGTGCGATCGCCGAGCACGCCACCCAGATGGAGGTCGGGCCCACCGGCCGCACCTTCACCTTGTCCAACAAGATGGTGTTGCCGGTGCTGGGCGCCGAACACTACGTGCTGGTGCACGGCGAGCCCGGCCCCACCGACGCGCGCGGTTGGGAAACCGACCTGCTGGCCGGTTTGACCTAGCCCGTGGCCGACGAGGACCCCGTCATCCGCACCGTCGTGCTGGTTCTGCTCGCCATCGACGGGGTGATCTCGGCCGTGGTCGGTGCCCTGCTGCTGCCGCTCTACCTGGGTTCGGTGCCGTTTCCCCTCAGCGCCGTCGGCACCGGCCTGCTCAACGCGGTGTTGGTGTGGGCGGCCATGTACTGGACCGACTCGACCCGGCTGGCGGCGCTGCCATTGATCACCTGGCTGTTCACGGTCGCCGCGCTGACGCTGGGTGGGCCGGGCGGCGACATCGTGTTCGGCGGCTCGGGAGTGATGGCCTACGGCTTGCTGCTGTTCCTCGTTCTCGGTGCGGCGCCGCCAGGCTGGCTGCTCTGGCGGCGCGACCGCGCGCGGTAGGACCCGCCTACTCGCCCGACGACTTCGCCTTGTGGGCGCGAGCCGAGCCGCCCGTCGAACCCGACTTCTTCGTGGTGCCGGTGCTGACCTGTCCGGTGCCGCCGTTGTCCGACGAGTTGTCGCCGGCCTTGGGGGCAGCGGGGGAGCTGGTGTCGGTGGAGGTGGGCTCCGTCGAGGCGGTGTCGGCCACCTGGGCGGACCGGGCCGCCGCGACCGTGGGGGTGTCCTTGACGGCCAGCCCGCGGGCGGAGTGGCCGGCGGCCTTGGGTGCCTCGGCCGGGGCAGTGCTGTCGGTCTGGCTGTCCGCCGACTTGCCGCCTGCGGCCGCGGCCAGCGGCGAGGTCAGCGCGGCACCCGGCAGCGGCGGGAAGGGCGGCAGCGGCGGCAGTGGCACCAGGCTGCCGATCCACGCGATGCCGTAATTGATGAAGTTGGTCGCCGCCTGGTTCAGGCCGGCGGCGAGCTCAGGCCCGATCGCGGCGAGGTTGCCGTCGATAAGGTAGGCGAAGCTGTACACGAGGCTCTGTACGACTGGCTCAGCGGTGTAGTAGACGAGGCTGATGCCCGGGGCCACCCACCACAGCCCCGGAATGAAGCCCAGTACGTACTGCCCAAGTTCGAAGCCGTAGGCAACCCACGGTTCGATTGCGTTGTAGGCATTGATGATGACCGAGCCCGCCGATGTTGCCGACGCCGTCACCGACGCCTGCGGCGTGGACGTGGACGGCGCGGCGGCGGCAGGCTTGGGGGCCTCGCTGACCAGGCCCAATGCGGCGGCAGCGGTGGTGACGGGCTGGACCAGTGGGGCGACCGCGGCGCTCAGTCGGAGCGTCTCCACGGAGAACGTCTGGGGTGCCGCAACATGCACCGGCGCGATGGTCAGGGCGCTCACGGCGACGGCGGCCATACCGGCGGTCAGGTAGGAACGAGCGGTGACGGTCATGGTGCATACTCCCAGCATCTGTGCAGCGAACACCAGTAACTTACGTTCTCGTCGGCTGGTTGTTACAGATTCGGCCGCGAGTCCCGGTAGGGAGATCGACGGGCCCGCCGCGGGTACTACTGTGTGGACCATGTCAGTCGCTCCAATTTCAGATTGTGAGACGTGCGGATGATTTCCCTGCTGCCGATGGTTACCGGGGAGTGGCCCTGAACCCGCAGCACCCCAGTCCGCTGCCCATTCCTGCGGTTCCGCCGCGGACTGACACACCCTCACCGGCCGCGATGAAACGCGTGCTCAGACGCGCCCGCGACGGGGTTGCGCTCAACGTCGACGAAGCGGCGGTCGCGATGACGGCCCGCGGCGAGGACCTGGCCGACCTGTGCACCAGCGCTGCCCGCGTGCGTGACGCGGGGCTGGAGACGGCAGGTCGGCGCGGGCCCGGCGGCCGACTGCCGGTGACGTACTCGCGCAAGGTCTTCATCCCGGTGACCCACCTGTGCCGCGATACCTGCCACTACTGCACATTCGTGACCGTGCCCGGCAAGCTGCGCGCCGAGGGCAAGGGTATGTACCTGGAACCCGACGAGATCCTGGAGATCGCCCGCAACGGCGCCGAAATGGGTTGCAAGGAAGCGTTGTTCACCCTCGGTGACCGCCCTGAGACCCGCTGGCCGGAGGCGCGCCAGTGGCTCGACGAACGCGGCTACGACTCGACGCTGGATTACGTGCGCGCGATGGCGATCCGGGTGCTCGAGGAGACCGGGCTGCTGCCGCATCTGAACCCCGGGGTGATGAGCTGGACGGAGCTTTCGCGCCTGAAACCTGTCGCGCCGTCGATGGGGATGATGCTCGAGACGACCTCACGGCGGCTGTTCGAGACCAAAGGTCTGGCGCACTACGGCAGCCCGGACAAGGACCCCGAGGTGCGGCTGCGCACGCTGACCGACGCGGGGCGGCTGTCGATTCCGTTCACCACCGGCCTGCTGGTCGGCATCGGGGAGAACCTCACCGAACGGGCCGAGACACTGCAAGCGATTCGGCGGCTGCACAAGGAGTTCGGGCACATCCAGGAAGTGATCGTGCAGAACTTCCGCGCCAAGGACCACACCGCGATGGCGGCCGCGCCCGACGCCGAGTTCGACGACTTCGTCGCGACGGTGGCGGTGAGCCGGCTGGTGCTCGGCCCCGGTATGCGGATACAGGCGCCGCCGAATCTGGTGTCGCGCAGCGAATGCCTGGCTCTGCTCGGCGCCGGCGTCGACGACTGGGGCGGCGTCTCCCCGCTGACCCCGGACCACGTCAACCCTGAGCGTCCGTGGCCCGCACTTGACGAGCTCGCCGCGGTGACCGCCGAAGGCGGGTTCGACCTGGTGCAGCGGTTGACCGCGCAGCCCCGCTACGTGCAGGGCGGTGCGGCCTGGATCGACCCCCGGGTGGCCGCTCACGTTGCCGCACTGGCAGATCCGGACACCGGATTGGCCCTCGACGTCAACCCGGTCGGGCGGCCCTGGCAGGAGCCCGACGAGGCCGCCGAGTCGCTGGGCCGCACGGATCTGCACACCGCGATCGACGGCGAGGGCCGGCTCACCGAGACCCGCAGCGATCTGGGCAGCGCGTTCGGTGACTGGGAGTCGATCCGCACCCAGGTGGGGGAGCTCGCCGCCCGCGCCCCCGAGCGCATCGACACCGACGTGATGGCCGCGCTGCGCGCCGCCGAACGCAACCCCGGTGGCTGCACCGACGACGAGTACCTGGCGCTGGCCACCGCCGACGGTCCTGCGCTGGATGCCGTTGCCGCACTGGCTGATTCGCTGCGAAAGGATGTCGTCGGCGACGACGTCACGTTCGTGGTCAACCGCAACATCAACTTCACCAACATCTGCTACACCGGCTGCCGGTTCTGCGCGTTCGCGCAGCGCAAGGGTGACGCGGATGCCTTCTCGCTGTCCACCAGCGAAGTGGCCGACCGGGCGTGGGAAGCCCACGTCGCCGGCGCCACCGAGGTCTGCATGCAGGGCGGTATCGACCCGGAGCTGCCGGTGACGGGTTATGCCGACCTGGTGCGTGCGGTCAAGGCGAGGGTGCCCTCGATGCACGTGCACGCGTTCTCCCCGATGGAGATCGCCAACGGAGTCACCAAGAGCGGGTTGAGCATTCGCGAGTGGCTGACCGGTCTGCGGGAGGCCGGCCTGGACACCATCCCCGGCACGGCCGCCGAGATCCTCGATGACGAGGTGCGCTGGGTGCTCACCAAGGGCAAGCTGCCCACCTCGCTGTGGGTCGAGATCGTCAGCACCGCCCACGAGGTGGGGCTGCGGTCCTCGTCGACGATGATGTACGGCCACGTCGACACCCCCAAGCACTGGGTGGGCCACCTCAACGTGCTGCGCGGCATCCAGGACCGCACCGGCGGCTTCACCGAGTTCGTCCCGTTGCCGTTCGTGCACCAGTCCTCACCGCTGTATCTCGCGGGCGCCTCCCGGCCAGGGCCCACGCACCGCGACAACCGTGCGGTCCACGCCCTGGCCCGAATCATGTTGCACGGCAGGATCTCCCAGATTCAGACCAGCTGGGTCAAGCTCGGGGTCGAGCGCACCCAGGTGATGCTCAACGGCGGTGCCAACGACCTGGGCGGCACCTTGATGGAGGAGACCATCTCCCGGATGGCCGGCTCCGAGTACGGCTCGGCCAAGACGGTCGCCGAACTGGTCGCCATCGCCGAAGGCATCGGCAGGCCTGCGCGTCAGCGCACCACGACCTACGCCACGCGTGCCGCCTGAGGGCACGAATCGGCTGCCGCTGACGGCGGGGGTTGCATTCGCCGTCCTGTCGGTCGCGGCCCTGCTCGTGGCACCGCCGGGGCCGGGGGTCGACCGGCCCGGCAGCGCCGTCGTCGACCACCTCACCAGCCATGCATCGGCGATCCGATGGCAGGCGTTGCTCACTGCGCTGAGCCTGCTGGCCATGGTGGTCGTGGTCGGCTTCGCCCGGCAGCGCCTGGACGGCCCTGCCGGGCACATCTTCATCATCGGCGCCGCGGTGTTCGTCGGCCAGGTCGGCATCGAGGTGTGGTTCACCGCCGGACTGACGCTGCACCCCGGCGGACTGGAACCGGCCACTGCCCGAGCCGTCATGGATGTCGCGGCAATGTGGGGCCCGCTGCTCACGATCGCCGACCTGATGCTGGCCGGGCCGATCGTGTGGGGCGCCCGCCAGGGCAGGTTCCCGCAGTGGCTGGCCGTAATCGCCGCGGTGTTCGCTGTCGAGCAGTTCGTCGAACTGGTCACGATCATCGGCCCGGTGGGCAGTTTCATCGCCCCGGGCGGGCCGATGAACCTCATCCTCGGCGGGGCGTTGTTCGTGGTCTTCGTCGTCGCTCTCGGCGTCGCGGTCGCGATGCCGGAACCTACAACGTTGCCGCCAGCTCGGTCCCCTGCTTGATCGCCCGTTTGGCGTCCAGTTCGGCCGCCAGTGCCGCGCCACCGATGATCTTCGGTTCAATCCCCTTGGCGCGCAGCGCATCAGCGAGGTCGCACACCGACTCCTGGCCGGCGCAGATGACCACGTTGTCGACGGCCAGTACCTGCGGGCGGGCACGTGTGGCGCCGACGCTGATGTGCAGCCCCGCGTCGTCGATGCGCTCGTAGTTCACCTCGCACAGCTGGTGGACTCCCTTGGCCCGCAGGGACGCGCGGTGCACCCAGCCGCTGGTCTTGCCCAGCCCACGACCCTGGGGGCCCTTGCCGCGCTGCAGCAGCCAGAGCTCGCGGACCGGCTCGGCCGCAACGGGTGTGCTCAGCGCACCGCGCGCCTCGGCAGGATCGACGACACCCCAGTGTGACTTCCAGTCCTTGAGGTTCAGTGTCGGTGACTCGGCGGTGGTGAGCAGTTCGGCGACGTCGAAACCGATTCCGCCGGCGCCGATGACCGCCACCCGCTTGCCCACCGGCTTGGCACCGGTGATCGCCTCGGGATAGGACAGCACCATCGGGTGGTCGATACCGGGAATCGCCGGAACCCGCGGTCTGACCCCGGTGGCCAGCACCACGTCGTCGAAACCGGCGAGATCCTGCACGTCGGCCCGGGTGCCCAGCCGGACGTCGACCCGGTGGACGGCCAGCATCGCCGTGAAGTACCGGACGGTCTGGCTGAACTCCTCCTTGCCCGGGATGCGGCGGGCCAGGTCGAACTGGCCGCCGATGGCGTCGGCAGCCTCGAACAGCGTCACCCGGTGGCCGCGCTGGGCGGCGTTGACCGCCGCCGCCAGCCCCGCGGGTCCGGCGCCGACGACGGCCACCGAGCGTGCCCGCCGGGTGGGGGAGAGCACCAGCTCGGTTTCGTGGCAGGCCCGCGGATTGAGCAGGCACGACACGGTCCGGTGTGCGAACGCATGGTCCAGGCAGGCCTGATTGCAGGCGATGCAGGTGTTGATCTCCTCGGCCCGCCCGGCCCGCGCCTTGGCCACCCAGTCCGCGTCGGCCAGCAGCGGGCGTGCCATCGAGACCAGCGACACCGCGGTGTCGGCCAGGATCTGCTCGGCGGCCTCCGGCATGTTGATGCGGTTGCTGGCGATCACCGGGATACCGACGTGCCGGGCCACCGCATCGGAGATGTCGACGAACGCGCCGCCGGGCACCGAGGTGACGATCGTCGGGATCCGTGCCTCGTGCCAGCCGAAGCCGGAGTTGATCATGGTGGCGCCGGCTGCCTCGACCTCGCTTGCCAGCGTGAGGATTTCGTCCCAGCTCTGGCCGTCTTCGACGTAGTCGGCCATCGACATCCGATAGCAGACGATGAAGTCCGGGCCGACCGCCTCGCGGACTCGCCGGACGACCTCGACCGGCAGCCGGCGGCGATTCTCCGGGGTGCCGCCCCAGGCGTCGGTGCGCCGGTTGGTGCAGGGCGCCAGGAACTGGTTGAGCAGGTATCCCTCACTGCCCATGATCTCGACCCCGTCGTATCCGGCCGTGCGGGCCAGCCGGGCGCAGCGCACGAAGTCGTCGATGGTCGTGCGCACGCCGCGCTGCGAGAGGGCGCGGGGCCGAAACGGGTTGATGGGAGCTTTGATCGACGACGCGCTGACCGAGAGCGGGTGATACGCATAGCGGCCCGCGTGCAGTATCTGCAGCAGGATCTTGCCGCCCGCGTCGTGCACGGCGCCGGTGACCCGGCGATGCCTGCGCGCCTGTGCGGCGGTGGTCAGCTGCGCGGCGAACGGCAGCAGCCAGCCGGTGCGGTTGGGTGCGTAACCGCCGGTGATGATCAGCCCGACGCCGCCGCGGGCTCGGTCGGCGAAGTACCGGGCCAGCCGGTCGATGTGGTGGGCGCGGTCTTCCAGGCCGGTGTGCATCGAGCCCATCACCACCCGGTTGGGCACGGTGGTGTGGCCGAGGTCCAGAGGTGACAACAGGGTGGGGTAGGGCTGGCTCATCCGTCCCCTTTCTGCGGCCCCGGCGAGTCGCGGCCTATTCGGATCGAACTTCCTGGCCAGGGGTGGCTAATATACGCAACGTCTAGTATCAGTAACCACCCGTAAGTTAGGGCACACTGAGTCAGCGTTCCGGGTGTCGACATCGGATACTGGGCCCTCAGTACCGCGCCAGAGACCTACAGCCAACAGCAGACCGAGGAGAACGTTCGTGACGTACACGATTGCCGAACCCTGCGTCGACATCAAAGACAAGGCATGTATCGAGGAGTGCCCCGTCGACTGCATCTACGAGGGCGCACGCATGCTGTACATCCACCCCGACGAGTGCGTCGACTGCGGTGCCTGCGAGCCGGTCTGCCCTGTCGAGGCGATCTACTACGAAGACGACGTCCCGGACCAGTGGTCGCAGTACACCCAGATCAACGCTGACTTCTTCGCCGAGCTGGGCTCGCCCGGCGGCGCATCGAAGGTCGGCCAGACCGATAACGATCCGCAGGTGGTCAAGGACCTGCCGCCCAAGGAAGAAGACTGACGGCGCACCCCCTGCGTGCCCGGCGGGTCTCCGGACGACTTCCGGTCTTTCCCTGGGACACCCTGGCTGAGGTAACCGCGACCGCCCGGGCCCATCCGGGCGGCATCGTCGACCTGTCGGTCGGCACCCCCGTCGATGAGGTGGCCCCGGTCATCCGCGAAGCCCTGGCCGCAGCCAGCGGCGCGCCGGGCTATCCGACCACGGCAGGCACCCCGGCCCTGCGGGCCGCTGCGGTGGCGGCGCTGCAGCGCCGCTATGGCATCACCGGCCTGCCCGAGCAGGCCGTCCTGCCGGTGATCGGCACCAAGGAACTCATCGCGTGGCTGCCGACGTTGCTCGGCCTCGGCCCCGACGACGTGGTGGTGGTCCCCGAGCTGGCCTACCCGACCTATGAGGTCGGTGCGTTGCTGACCGGGTCTGCGGTGATTGCGGCGGACTCGCTGACCCAGCTCGGCCCGCAGTCACCGGCGGTGGTCTTCATCAACTCGCCGAGCAACCCGACCGGGCGCGTGCTGGGAATCGACCATCTGCGCAAGGTCGTCGAGTGGGCCCGCGAGCGTGGCGTCCTGGTGGTCTCCGACGAGTGCTATCTGGGGCTGGGGTGGGACGACAAGCCGGTCTCGGTGCTGCATCCCGACGTCAGCGGCGGTGACCACACCGGGCTGCTCGCGGTGCATTCGCTGTCGAAGAGCTCGTCGCTGGCCGGGTACCGGGCCGGGTTCGTCGCCGGTGACGCCGATGTGGTGGCCGAGCTGCTCGCGGTGCGCAAGCACGCCGGAATGATGGTGCCGACCCCGGTGCAGGCGGCGATGGTGGCTGCCCTCGACGACGACGAGCACGAACGCGTGCAGCGGGAGCGCTACGCCCGGCGCCGCGAGGTCCTGCTCGCCGCTGTCCGGTCGGCCGGTTTCACCGTCGACCATTCCGAGGCCGGCCTGTATCTGTGGGCCACCCGCGGTGAGCCCTGCCGGGACACGCTGGCGTGGCTGGCCGAGCACGGCATCCTCGTCGCGCCCGGGGAGTTCTACGGTCAGCGGGGGATCCAACACGTGCGGGTGGCGTTGACAGCCACCGACGAACGCATTTCCGCCGCGGCGGAGCGGCTGAGCCAGTAGTCCCAGTAGTCCTGGCCGGCCCAGCCGCTCCACTGCGAAGCGGAGTCAGAGCGCTTGCGTCAGTTCATGTTCCAGGGTTCGCCGTAGGTGGTGACGCTGTCGCCGGCCTTGGAGATCAACCGGGCGAACGGGCGCAGCAGCACACCGCCGGCCGCACCGGTGACGGTGCCGTGGGCGTTGGCCACCGCCACCGAGCCGTTGGGGCCCGAGACGTCCACCGAGAAGGTGGCGACTTCCTGGATGCCCGGGCCGTTGCCCAGGTCAGCGCTGATCGACACACCGGGGAACAGGTTCGGGGTGATGATCGAGCCCAGCGGATTGAAACCCGTCGGGGAGATGTTCGCGTCATCCAGCAGGATGTTGGGGGTGGTGTAGCTGAAGTTGATACCCACACCGAGTGACCACGGGAAGCCCACCTGGTAGCCCAGCTCCAAGGTGCCCGCGAACTCGTCGGCACCCGGGCCCACGACGCTGTAGACAGCCTTGCCGGAGTGGAACCACTCACGGGTCAGCCGGTTGCGGTCCAAGGGGAACACGCCGTCCAGGAAGGTGTCCCACTGCTGAATCGTCAACGTACGGCCACCGCCGTCGACCAGGCTCAACTGGTTGTCCAGGCCCGCGTTCGACGTGCCGTTTCCGACGAAGAGCGCCGCCATGGCGGCGATCAACGCCACCAGCACTCGACCCATGTATTTCATGCTGACCCCTTAGTGCTTCGACGGTGAGTCGCAGCGACCCGCGTTCACCGAGGTTTTTGTATGGTGCCCCAACTGACGGTGCGCGTGAGCGGGCTCACAGCCAGTCATGACAAAAGCCTCATCGGCACCATTGACCACATCGTTACCTACATGAAGAAATTTTCTTCAGCGGACTCTCAGGCGGTGGCCCGCAGGCTCAGCGCCAGCAGCAGCCGCA
This sequence comes from Mycobacterium sp. DL592, assembly GCF_011694515.1. Lineage (NCBI taxonomy): Bacteria > Bacillati > Actinomycetota > Actinomycetes > Mycobacteriales > Mycobacteriaceae > Mycobacterium > Mycobacterium sp. DL592. The sequence goes on from NZ_CP050192.1 coordinate 1,144,752, forward strand.
CGTCCGGGTCGGCCAGCGAGGTGGCCATCACCTGCTCGATCCGGCGCACCCGGTAGCGCACGGTATTGGGGTGCACGTGCAGGGCCGCCGCGGCCCCGGCGATGTCGCCGAAGCTGTCCAGGTAGGCCTCCAGCGTCGCGGCGAGCACCGGCTCGCGCTCCCGCAACCGGCGCACCCGCGGGTCGACCAGCCGGTCGCTGGCCCCGACCATGGTGACGATCTCGTCGAGCAGCACCGTGGTGCGCGCTTCGGCCAGCGTGGTCACCTGCCCGATAGCCACCGGATGCCGCTCGGCACTGTCGAGGACCCGGTCGATCTCGCGGCGGGCGCCCGCCGCCGCGGCCAGCCCCGCCACCGGCGCGGCGATCACCGCTCGCAGTTCCAGCCCCAGCTCGGTGCGCAGGGTGGCGATGGTCCCGCGGATCCAGGACACGATCGGCGCGGGGCGCCCGGAATCCGGCAGCAGCACGTACACCCGCGAACCGTTCGAGCCGACCTGGGCGTCGGGCCGAAAAGCGCTGGCGCTCAACGCCAGAACATCGACGAGCCGCTGATGTTCGGTGTGGCTGTCGAAGCCGATCACCGCCACCCGCCCGTCGGCAGTCACGCTGAGCTCGCGGGCCAGTGCGGCGGTGTCGTTGTCGGCCTCGGCAAGGCCGAGGACCTGCTGTACGGCCAGTAGATGAGCGGACGGCCGCGCCGCGAGCCGGGCCATGATCCGGGCGGCCAGGACCGCGGCGCCGCGCAGCACATCCTCGGCGTCGTCGGCCAGCGGCCGGGAACCCTGCTGCACCCAGATGGTGCCCATGAACCGGGCGTCCGGCCGGTGGATGCCGATCGCCAGGCGGGGCCGCAGCCCCAGCGCGGGCCGCTCGTCGACGCTGACCACCTCGCTGCCCGCACGCAGGATGTCGAAGATGCCCCACTGGGCGATCCACGCCAGATGTTCCGGCGGCCCGGCGCGGCCGAGGATCGACAGCCGGCGCAGTTCGTCGGCCTCGTCGTTGGACGCCGAATAGGCCAGCACGTGGGATTGGGCGTCCTCGATGCTGACCATGCCGTGGGTGCGGTCCGCGACGGACTGGGCCAGCGCGAACAGATCGGTGCCGGAGTCCGACACCGGATCGGCCCGCCGCGCCTCGAAAACATGGTTGACCAGGCGATACAACCGTTCCCAGCGAGCCTTGGGGTCGACGGCCACGACGGCGGCGCCCACCGCGGCGGCCTTGTTGACCACCGCGTCGGACGGTTCCTTGACGAAGACCGCCGCCGGCGCGCCGTGGGCGGCGGTCTGCCGGTCGATCCAGCGGGCCGTGTCCGCCGCGTTGATCCCGAGGAGGAAGAACACGTCGGCCGAGCCGGCGCTCACCGACAAGCCCAGCCGCACGTCGTCGGAGTCGATCAAGGCGGCCGAGCGGACGGGTATGTCCAACCCGCGCGGTGCCTCGACGAGCCGGACCAGCGTCGCATCCAGGGCCAACACCAGTTGGCCCAGCCCGACACCGGTCGCCCGCATGTTGTCCGATCCTACTAGCGATACCCGCCATCCTTAGCTGATCAGCCAACAGTTTGGCGGGTCGGCCGGGTGATCCTTATGCGATGGACGCCCGCACCGATGTACCCGCCCCGGTCAACGAGCCGGTTCACGACTACGCGCCGCACTCCGCCGAACGCAGCCGCCTCACCGCGGCCCTGCGCGACCTGTCCGCCACCCCGATCGACCTGCCGCACGTGATCGGTGGTCGGCATGGGATGGGTACCGGGGAACGCATCGACGTCGTCCAGCCGCACCGGCACAGCGCCCGGCTGGGCACCCTGTCCAACGCGACGGGCGCCGACGCCGCTGCCGCGGTCGAGGCCGCCATGGCCGCCAAGGCCGACTGGGCCGCCACCCCGTTCGACGAGCGCGCCGCGGTGTTCCTGCGCGCCGCCGACCTGCTGGCCGGGCCGTGGCGGGAGAAGATCGCCGCGGCGACCATGCTCGGCCAGTCCAAGACGGTGTACCAGGCCGAGATCGACGCGCCCTGCGAACTCGTCGACTTCTGGCGGTTCAACGTCGCCTTCGCCCGCTCGATCCTGGCCCAGCAGCCGATCAGCGGCCCCGGGGTGTGGAACCGCACCGACTACCGGCCGCTGGACGGCTTCGTCTACGCGATCACCCCGTTCAACTTCACCGCCATCGCCGCCAACCTGCCCACCGCGCCGGCCCTGATGGGCAACACCGTGGTGTGGAAGCCGTCGATCACCCAGACCTTCGCCGCCTATCTCACGATGCAGCTGCTCGAGGCGGCCGGCCTGCCGCCCGGCGTCATCAACCTCGTCGCCGGTGACGGCTACGCGGTGTCCGACGTGGTGCTCGCCGACCGCCGGCTCTCCGGCATCCACTTCACCGGTTCGACGGCGACGTTCCAGCATCTGTGGCGTGAGGTCGGCACCCGCATCGCCGACTACGACGGCTACCCGCGTCTGGTCGGTGAGACCGGCGGCAAGGATTTCGTGCTCGCCCACACCTCAGCTGATCCGGATGTGTTGCGCACCGCCCTGATTCGCGGCGCCTTCGACTACCAGGGCCAGAAGTGTTCGGCGGCGTCGCGGGCGTTCATCCCGCGCTCGCTGTGGCGTCGAATGGGCGACGGGTTCCTGGCCGCCACCGAGGCACTGACCTACGGCGACGTCACCGATCTGGCCAACTACGGCGGTGCGGTCATCGACGCCCGCTCCTTCGCCAGGAACTCCCAGGCCATCGAGCGTGCCAAGAGCGCACCGGGGGTCACGATCGCCGTCGGTGGCGAATGTGACGACAGCGAAGGCTATTTCGTCCGTCCGACCGTCTTGCTGTCCGACGACCCGGGCGATGAGGCATTTTCCACCGAGTATTTCGGCCCCATCCTGGCCGTGCACGTCTACCCCGACGACCAGTTCGACGACATCCTTCCGGTGGTGGACGGCGGCTCCCGCTACGCGCTCACCGGCGCGGTGATCGCCGACGACCGCGCCGCGGTGGGCAAGGCCGCCGAGCGACTTCGGTTCGCGGCAGGCAACTTCTACGTCAACGACAAGCCCACCGGAGCGGTCGTCGGTCAGCAGCCGTTCGGCGGATCGCGGGCCTCGGGCACCAACGACAAGGCCGGCTCCCCGCTGAACCTATTGCGCTGGACCTCGGCCCGGTCGATCAAGGAGACGTTCGTCCCGCCGACCGAACACCGCTACCCGCATATGGAGGTGCAGTGACATGAGTGCCGTCTTCACCAAGGCCGCCCGGCCCGCCATCCTCGCTGCCGGCCGCTCAGACCGGTTGCGCCACACCGCCGAACGCATGCCCATCGCCCGCGACGTCGTGCGGCGGTTCGTCCCCGGTGAGACGGTCGAGGACGCGCTGTCCGCCGTCACCGTGCTGCGCGACACCGGCCGGCTGGTCAGCATCGACTACCTCGGCGAGGACGTCACCGACGCCGAGGCGGCCGAGGCCACCGTCACGGCCTACCTGAGCCTGCTCGACGCCCTCGGCGCCCGGTTCGACAGTGCCGGCCCGGTGCGCGCCCTGGAGGTGTCGCTGAAACTGTCCGCACTGGGCCAGGCGCTGCCCAAGGACGGCGACAAGATCGCGCACGAGAACGCCCATACGATCTGCACGCGGGCCCAACAGGTCGGCGCCTGGGTCACCGTGGACGCCGAAGACCACACCACCACCGACTCGACACTGTCGATCGTGCGGGAACTCCGCACCGACTTTCCCTGGCTGGGCACGGTTCTGCAGGCTTACCTGCGCCGCACCGAAGCCGACTGCGCAGAGTTCGCGGCCTCCGGCGCCCGCATCCGGCTGTGCAAGGGCGCCTACGACGAGCCGGCGTCGGTGGCCTACCGCGACGCAGGCGAGGTCACCGAGTCCTACCTGCGCTGCCTGCGGACGTTGATGGCCGGCACCGGATACCCGATGGTGGCCTCCCATGACCCGGCGATCATCGCGGCAGTCCCTGCGCTGGCACACGAATTCGGCCGTGACACAGACGGATTCGAATACCAGATGCTCTACGGCATCCGCGACGGCGAACAGCGCAGGCTCGCTGACGGCGGCGATCATATGCGGGTGTACGTCCCGTTCGGCACGCAGTGGTACGGCTATTTCGTGCGCCGACTTGCCGAACGACCGGCAAACCTGATGTTCTTCCTACGAGCATTGGCCCACAGAAGCTAGCTAGAGAAGGCACCCTGAGCGCACTGGACGTTGTCACCCTGGTGATCGCCGGTGTGCTGGGCGGTTTGGCGGGCAGTATCGCCGGCTTCGCGTCGGTGGCCACCTATCCGGCGCTCCTTGCCGTCGGCCTGCCGCCGGTGGCGGCCAACGTGACCAACACCGTCGCCCTGGTGTTCAACGGGGTCGGATCCGCGTGGGGATCCCGGCCGGAGCTGGCCGGGCAGGGCCGCTGGCTGGCGCGCAGCGCCCCGCTGGCCGCGCTCGGCGGCGGCATCGGCGCGGTGCTGCTGCTGACCACCCCGCCGGAGGCGTTCGAGAAGCTGGTGCCGATCCTGCTCGCGGTGGCGTCGGCGGCGATCGTGATCCCCCGGGGACCCGGCCACCGCAGCGGCGCGCGGCGGCGCTCAGTGGTGATCGCGGAGATGGCCGCGATCGTCGGAATCGCCGTCTACGGCGGGTACTTCGGCGCCGCGGCAGGAGTGATGTTCCTGGCGTTGCTGCTCAATGCCGGCGCGGACAGCCTGGCTCACGCCAACGCGGCCAAAAACGTTCTTCTGGGGCTGGCCAATACGGTGGCCGCGGTGCTCTTCGTGTTCCTGGCGCCGGTGAACTGGCCGGCGATGATCGCGCTGGGCGCGGGCGGCCTGGTCGGTTCGCGGCTGGGCCCGATCGTGGTGCGCCACGCCCCGGCCACACCGCTGCGGATCCTGATCGGCGTCGCCGGGGTGATCCTGGCGATCAAGCTCGGCGTCGAGGCGTATCGCTGACCGACGGCGTCAGCGCCACCAGCACCAGGCCGGCGGCGAACCATGCGGCCGTCCCGACCGGAACGCGGCCGTCGGGGGCGAAGCCGCCGATTGAGATCTTCGTCAGCGCCGCGGCGATCGCCAGTGTGCCTGCCGCCATCAGCGCCGCGCCCAGCGGCGCGGGTATCGGAACCGTCACCGACGGCAGTGGGGCCGCGAAGAATGCCCGCCCCCGCCACAGCAAGACCAGCTCGACAAGTGCGACGACGGCCAGGATCGCCACCCAGCCCAACCGGAACCACCACCACGCGGCGGTGCCCAGCTCCGGCCTGGGCAGCAGTCCGGTGGGATAGCCGACGAGTGCCACGACCACCACCGGGATCATGTGCCAGAGGTACAGCGCCATCACGTTGTCGTTGGCCACCGCCAGAATACGTTGCGCCCAAGCCGAATTCAGTGCCCGGTTCACTGCGGGCGCGGCGGCCAGCGCCAACCCGCTCTGGGTGAGGCCCAGGGCCAGCAGCGCCAGATTCGGCGGCGAGGTGTTGTTGAGTGCCTGGCCTGGCACCCCGATCATGCTGATCGGGTACGGCCCGACGGTCACCAGCAGCACCAGCGCGACCGCCGACACCGCGGCTCCCACCAGCGCGCCGCGGCGGCCCACCAGCCCGTCCTGCCAGGCGATGCCGAGTTGGTAGAGCGCCGCCCACGGCAGCAGGTAGTTCAGCCAGGCCACGTACGGGACGTGGGCGCCGATGCTCGCCGCGTCGACGACGGCGACGGCCATTACGAGCCCGAGCGGCACCCACAGACCCCAGCGCCGGTGGGCGGCCACTGCGACGGGTGTCAACGCGATCACCAGCACGTAGATGCCGAGGAACCACAGGTGCATGGCGACCGCCCAGGCGCCGAAGTCCAGTTCAGTGCCGGCCACCCCGGCCGCGGCCAGCGCCGCCACGATGAGCAGCACGATGACGACGTAGACCGCGGTGGGGCCCAGCGGCCGGGTCAGCCGGTGGCGGATCCACGCCTGCCGCGACTGGCCGTCGTCGCCAAGTCTGCTCCACGACACCGCGCTGGCATAGCCGGCCACCACGAAGAACACCGGAACCACCTGGAACAGCCAGGTCAGCCACTGGGTCCACGGCAGCTCCACCAGCGGGTTCTCCCGATAGAAGGCACCGTCGCGGAACGTCAGGGCCGCAGCGATCCAGTGCCCGATGACGACCATCACCAGGGCCAGAACCCGATAGAGGTCGGCGGCGTGGTTACGGGTGCCCGTCATCGGTCAGGCCGGCAACGCGACGACCGGCATCACGACACTCCCGCGGCACGGGCCAGACGCGATGTCGGTGTGCCAGGTGCCGCGCAGTGAGCCGTCGGGCTGGGGCGCGTAGAACGCCCACGATGTCGCCGGGCTCCACTGCTTCTGATAGCCGTCACCCAGGAAGCAGTCCCAGGCCCAGTCGTATGTGGTGGTCCACTCCGAGCCGTTCCACGTGTAGCGCGTCGGCTGCGGGATCGTCGGGTTCCCCGGCGCCGGGCCGTCGACGACAGTCGCCACGCAGGCACCGCCCGAACAGGCTGTCGACAGGGTGAAGGTGGCGCCGAAGTCGTTCTCCTTCTGATGCGTCGCCGGGCTGGTGCCCGCTTTCTGCGAGGCGTAGGTGATCATCTGGTACCGACCGCTCCACGCCTGTGGCTGGCCGTGCGCGGACGCCGGGCTCACCAGACCTGCCGAGCAGACGGTCGCCAGGGTGACGAGCGTGACACCCATGCTGCGCTGGCCGGTCCCCATAACCCCTCTAACGTCTTGTCCTCCGGAGAAGTAGCCTAGGCGTCAGTTAGGACCGAACCCGTGGCGCCCCAAGGGGTGTCACGTCCGATCGTGACGCAACCCTGACCGGATCGTTACCGTCCCTCGGCGAGCAGCAGCAGCGCGTAGGCGGCGATCGACTGCGCGTCGGTGATCTCACCGCTGCGGATCATCTCCTCGACCCGGGTCCTGGTGAACCAGGCGAAGTGCATGTCCTGCTCCTCGTGTTCACGGTCGGGATCGCCCTCGGTGAGCTCGGTGGCCAGGAACACCCAGCCGCGTTGGCTGCTCATCCCGGCGGCGATGTCGAGGGTTCCCAGCTTGACCAACGATGCGGCGCTCAGCCCGGTCTCCTCGCGCAGTTCGCGGACCGCCAGTTCGGTGGGTTCCATTTCGGCGCGCTCCGGCGCGGTGCCTTGCGGGAACTCCCAGCGCCGCTCGCCGAGCGGATAGCGGAACTGCTCCACCAGCGCGATCCGGTCACCGTCGACGGCGATGATCAGGGCGTAGGACGGCTTGTCGACGACGCCGTAGATGCCGGTCGAGCCGTCCGGACGGCGAACGACGTCCTCACGCACCGTCATCCAGGCGTTGCGGTAGACCTCGCGGGAGGAGATCGCGGTGATGGGCTTCACCCGAACAGTATCGGGGTAGCCTCCCTGCTGTGCTTCTGGCCTCGCTGAACCCGGCCGCGGTGGCCGCCGGGGCTGATCTGGGTGATGCGGTGCGCATCGACGGTACGACGTTGTCGCGCAGTGATCTGGTCGGCGCAGCGACCTCGGTCGCCGAGCGGGTCGGTGGTGCGCAGCGGATCGCGATCCTGGCGACACCCACGGCGGCGACGGTGCTCGCCGTCACCGGCTGCCTGATCGCCGGCGTGCCGTTCGTACCGGTGCCCGCCGACGTCGGCGCGGCCGAACGGGCCCACATGCTCACCGATTCCGGCGCCCAGGCGTGGCTGGGGGAGTGCCCCGCCGACACCGGCGGCCTGCCACATGTGCCGGTGCGGTTGCATGCCCGGTCCTGGCACCGCTACCCCGAACCTTCGCCGCGCAGCACGGCGATGGTGATGTACACCTCGGGTACCACCGGGCTGCCCAAGGGCGTGTTGATCAGCCGCGCCGCCGTCGCCGCCGACATCGATGCGCTGGCGCAGGCCTGGCAGTGGACCCCGGAGGACACCCTGGTGCACGGGCTTCCGCTGTTCCACGTCCACGGCCTGGTGCTGGGGCTGCTCGGATCGCTGCGGGTGGGAAATCGCTTCGTGCACACCGGAAAACCGACGCCGGAGAGTTACGCCGCCGCTGCCGGATCGCTGTACTTCGGCGTACCGACGGTGTGGTCGCGGGTCGTCGCCGACCCGGCGGCCGCCGCCGCGCTGGCAGGCGCCCGGCTGCTGGTGTCGGGTTCGGCGGCGCTGCCCGTCCCGGTCTTCGACCGGCTCACCGAACTGACCGGGCACGCGCCCGTCGAGCGCTACGGCAGCACCGAGTCGCTGATCACCATGTCCACCCGGGCCGACGGCGAGCGCCGCCCGGGCTGGGTGGGCCTGCCGCTGGCCGGGGTGCAGACCGGGCTACGCGCCGAGGATGACTCGCCGGTGCCGCACGACGGGGAAACCATTGGCAGCCTTGTGGTTCAGGCTCCGACACTGTTCGACGGCTACCTCAACCGGCCGGACGCCACCGCTGCGGCCTTCGATGCCGACGGCTGGTATCGCACCGGTGACGCCGCGGTGATCGACGAGGCGGGTATGCACCGGATCGTGGGCCGTGAGTCGGTCGACCTGATCAAGTCGGGTGGCTACCGGATCGGCGCCGGCGAGGTGGAAACGGTGCTGCTGGGCCATCCGGGGGTGTCCGAGGCCGCTGTCGTGGGCCTGCCCGATGCCGATCTCGGCCAGCGGATCGTCGCGTTCGTGGTCGGTGACGCCGACCCGGCTGCCCTGATTTCCCTTGTGGCCGAACAGCTTTCGGCGCATAAGCGACCACGCGAGGTTCGATTGGTGGATGCACTGCCGCGCAACGCGATGGGCAAGGTCGTCAAGAAGGAGCTGATGACATGGGGTTGAGGCTCAGCGAGATCTGCATCGACGCGCACGACATCGACGGCTTGTCGGCCTGGTGGGCGGGTGTGCTGGGTTGGCCGGCCGAGCCGACCGACGACGGTGATGTGGCGTTGCGTGCCCCCGCGGGGGCAGGCCCGGACTGGCTGTTCCTCGAAGTCCCCGACGACAAGGTCGTCAAGAACCGGATTCATTTCGACTTCACGCCCACCGACCAGCAGGCCGAGGTCGACCGGGTGCTCGCTCTCGGGGCGCGGCGCGTCGACATCGGCCAGGGGGAGCAGAGCTGGGTGGTGCTCGCCGACCCCGAAGGCAACGAATTCTGCATCCTGTCAGCGCAATAGCGCCCGACTTCGCCGATTCTGCGCACAGATCGCGTTCGGGGCGGTGAACTGCGATCTGAGCGCAGAATCGATGAGTGCCCAATCGGCGTGCAACGCCTCCGCCTAATTGGCGTGCAGCGCCTCATTGAGCGCGATGCCCTTGCCGTCGCGCCCCACCACCTCGACTGCGCCCGTCACCGAATTGCGGCGGAACAGAAGGTTATTGGCGCCCGAGAACTCGCGTGCCTTGACCACGGTGCCGTCCGGGGTGGTGACCTTGGTGCCCGCCGTGACGTACAGCCCCGCCTCGATGATGCAGTCGTCACCCAGCGAGATGCCCAGACCGGAGTTCGCGCCCAGCAGGCAGCGCCTGCCCACCGAGATCACCTCGGTGCCACCGCCGGACAGCGTGCCCATGATCGACGCGCCGCCGCCCACGTCGGAGCCGTCGCCGACCACCACACCGGCCGAGATCCGGCCCTCCACCATCGAGGCGCCTAAGGTGCCGGCGTTGAAGTTCACGAATCCCTCGTGCATGACGGTGGTTCCCGGGGCCAGGTGCGCACCCAGGCGCACCCGGTCGGCGTCGGCGATGCGCACCCCGGTGGGCACCACATAGTCGACCAGCCGGGGGAACTTGTCGACGCCGTAGACCGTCACCGTTCCGCGGCGGCGCAGCCGCAGCCGGGTCTGCTCGAAACCCTCGATGGCACACGGGCCGTAGTTGGTCCACACCACGTTGGTCAGCGCGCCGAAGATGCCGTCGAGGTTGCAGCCGTGCGGCTCGACGAGCCGGTGCGAGATCAGGTGCAGCCGCAGATACGCGTCGTAGGTGTCGGCCGGCTTGTCAGCCAGGTCGGCGATTACGGTGCGCACCGCCACCACCTCGACACCGCGAGCGGCGTCGGGCCCGGTCAGGTCGGCGAATTCGTCGGGCGCATCGGCGTCCGAGAGCCGGGTGGTGCCGGCCGGGCTGTAGGCGCCCAGTTCCGGGTCCGGGAACCAGGTGTCCAGAACGGTGCCGTCCTCGGTAACGGTGGCCAGTCCAAAACCTGCAGCAGAAGTCACGGTGCTAGAGGGTAGTCGATGGCGCAGGCCCGCTAGCCTGGGAAGTTGTGCCGGACCCTTTACTAGACCTGAGTGCCGATCCGATCGCGCTGACCGCCGCCCTCGTCGACATCCCCAGTGTGTCGCGCGACGAGGCCCGCATCGCCGACGAGGTCGAGGCCGCCCTGCGCGCCCAGACTTCCGGGTTCGAGATCGTCCGCAACGGTGACGCGGTGCTGGCCCGCACCAACCTGGGTCGCCCGTCGCGGGTGCTGCTGGCCGGTCACCTCGACACCGTGCCGATCGCCGACAACCTGCCCTCGCGGTTCGACGGTGATCACCTCTTCGGCTGCGGCACCTCCGACATGAAGTCCGGTGACGCCGTCTTCCTGCACCTGGCTGCCACCATCGCCGACCCGGCGCACGACATCACGCTGGTGATGTACGACTGCGAGGAGATCGAATCCGCGGCCAACGGTCTGGGCCGCATCGAGCGTGAGCTGCCCGACTGGCTGGCCGCCGACGTCGCGATCCTCGGCGAGCCGTCCGGCGGTTACATCGAAGCCGGCTGCCAGGGCACCCTGCGGGTGGTCATCTCGGCCACCGGAACCCGTGCGCATTCCGCGCGATCGTGGTTGGGCGACAACGCGATTCACAAACTCGGTGCCGTCCTGGACCGGCTGGCCGGCTATCAGGCGCGCATCGTCGACATCGACGGCTGCACCTACCGCGAAGGCCTCTCGGCGGTGCGGATCGACGGGGGAGTGGCCGGCAACGTCATCCCGGACGCGGCGTCGGTGACGGTCAACTTCCGCTTCGCCCCCGACCGCTCGCCGCAGGACGCGCTGGCCCATGTGCGGGAGGTGTTCGACGGGCTCGACGTGACTCTGGAGCAGACCGACGTGGCCGCCGGTGCGCTACCCGGCCTGCAGCATCCGGCCGCCGCGGCGCTGGTGGCGGCCGCCGACGGGATGGTGCGCGCGAAATACGGGTGGACCGACGTCGCGCGGTTCGCGGCCCTGGGAATCCCGGCGGTCAACTACGGCCCCGGTGACCCGAACCTGGCGCACCGGCGCGACGAACGGGTCGCCGTCGCGCAGATCACCGCGGTCACCGAGGTGCTGCGGCGTTACCTGGCGGGTTAACCTTCGAGGTCCTGAGCCTGCCGCGCGGCGTCCGCGGCGACGCCCGCCATCCCGATTCCGGCGAAAGCCGCCGACGCCGCCCGCAGCCCGTCGGCGTCCCGTGCGCGCAGCGCCCTGCCGTAGCCGACGGCCAGCCGTCCGACGAGGGTGTCAAGGTTCAGCCGCTCGAGTGCATCGGCTGCCCGGGTGTCACCGAGGCACACCGCGTCGAGCAGTGCCCGCAGCGCGACGGCTGATTGCCCGCCGCGTTCCGCGGTCTTGGCGGCGTCGCGGGCTGCGGCGATCGCCTCCGCGCCGTCGCGGCGGGCGGCCGCCGTCCACGCCTTCGCAAGGCCGAGCTCCGGTGCGAACAGCATCGACTTCAGGCCGTGCTTGGACTCCGCACGCGCGAGGATCCGGCCGGCATCGGCGAGGCGGCCCGCCTGCGCCAGGGCGCGGGCCAACAGCATCCATGCCAGCGGTCCCCACGAGTAGCCGGTCGGGGCCAGTGCGGCGGCCGACTGCTCGAGCAGGTCGGCGGCCGCCGCGGGATCACCGCGGGCGATCAGCACGTCGGCGACGAGCAGCGTGCCGATCGCGTGTGCGGGCTGCCCGCGCTCTGCGGCGTCTACTAGTTGCTGCGCCAGCGCTTGGGCCCGGTCCAGCTCACCGGAGAGCACCAGCGCCGTCGTCTGGCCGTAGGCGGAGGTGAACCGCAGCAGCCCCGGATGCCCGGCAGCGATGGCCCGCTCGGCGAGCTCGTCGATGTCGGCGAAGGAGCCCGTGCGGGCAGCGCAGAGCGCGGCCGCCGCGGCCGCCCACCCGATGGCCTGGTCGTCGGCCTCGTCGGATGCGAGCACCGCACGCGCCAGTTCCATCGCCCGTCCGGGACTGCCCGCGTTCATCGCGAACGTGCCTAGTAGTGCGTCGACCGTCGCGACCGACGGGCCGGAGGACACCCGGCCGCGCAGGGTGCGCAGGAATGCCGTCGCGCGTTCAGGCTCGTCGAGCATCCAGAACTGGTTGGCCGCCCGCGGCAGCGCCCACGCCATCAGTTCGGACTCGGTGAGGGTGGCGGGGTCGACGCCGGCGAGCACATCGGCGGCCTCCCGTCCGAGGCCCTGCCACGCCAGCTCCTGCGCTTTGGCGAGCGTGGCTTCCAGCGACAGTGACACCGCCGCAGTGTATGACTCGGCCGCCCCAGGCAAAGCGAAATGCTCCGCGCGCCAGCGCTCATCGGCGCGAGCCGCTCTGCGCTAGGTTGCTCAGGTGACGCCCCAACCCGAAACCCGCGACGACTGGGCGGTGTGCGTGTACTGCGCATCTGGCCCGCGCCATCCCGAACTGCTCGACTTGGCCCGGCGGGTGGGTGAGGGGATCGCGGCCCGCGGCTGGACCCTGGTCTCCGGCGGCGGCAACGTCTCGGCGATGGGCGCGGTGGCCCAGGGTGCGCGTGCGCGCGGCGGCCGCACCGTCGGCGTCATCCCCAAGGCCCTGGTGCACCGGGAACTGGCCGACGTCGACGCCGACGAATTGGTCGTCACAGACACCATGCGCCAGCGCAAGCAGGTGATGGAGGACCGCAGCGACGCCTTCATCGCACTGCCCGGTGGAATCGGCACGCTGGAAGAGCTTTTCGAAACGTGGACGGCTGGGTATCTGGGGATGCATGACAAGCCGGTGGTGTTGCTCGACCCCGGCGGCCACTACGAGGGCCTGCGCACCTGGCTGGCGTCGCTGGTCGACACCGGCTACGTCGCATCGGCGGCACTCGACCGGCTCCTGGTGGCCGACGACGTCGAAGCCGCGCTGGCACTCTGCTCGGCCGGGGGTCGTCCTGGCCGGGGATAGGCTGGCTTTTCCCACCCCATCGATGAGAGGTGACGCTGGTGCCTGGTGAGGACTCAGGATCGCGGAGGCATTCGGTCGGTCTGCTCGATCTGGCGACCCGGTTGCCTGCGGTGGTGATGGACGCCCCGGTGATCGTGCGGGGTGCGTTGACCGGGCTGCTGGCGTTGCCGACGTCGAAGGCCTCGATCGGCAAGGTGTTCCAGGATCGCGCCGCCCGCTACGGCGACCGGGTGTTCATCCGGTTCGGTGCGCAGAAGGTCAGCTACCGGCAGGCCAACGAGACCGCCAACCGCTACGCGGCGGTGTTGGCGGACAAGGGTGTTCGCCGCGGCGACGTCGTCGGCATCATGTTGCGCAACTCGCCCGACGCGGTGCTGATGATGCTGGCCGCGGTCAAGTGCGGCGCGGTCGCCGGCATGCTGAATTACCACCAGCGCTCAGATGTGTTGGCGCACAGCATCGGTCTGCTCGAGGCGAAGGTGCTCGTCGCCGAATCCGACCTCGTCGAGGCGATCACCGACAGCGGCGCGCAATTAGCCAACTTGATGACCATCGAGGACGTGGCACAGCAGGCCGACGGCAAGCCGGCCGACAACCCCGCGTCGGCCGCCGAGGTCCAGGCCAAAGACACCGCCTTCTACATCTTCACCTCGGGCACCACCGGCCATCCCAAGGCCAGCGTGATGACCCACCACCGGTGGTTGCGTGCGCTGGCGGCGTTCGGCGGGCTGGGGCTTCGGCTCAAGGCCGACGACACCCTGTACTGCCCGCTGCCGCTCTATCACAACAACGCGCTGACGGTCGCGGTGTCGTCGGTGATCAACGCGGGCGGCACACTGGCGCTTGGCAAGTCGTTCTCGGCGTCGAAGTTCTGGGACGACGTCATCGAGATGGAGGCCACCGCCTTCATCTACATCGGCGAGGTGTGCCGGTATCTGCTCAACCAGCCGCCCAAGGACACCGACCGCGCGCACAAGATCCGGGTGATCGCCGGCAACGGGCTGCGCCCGGAGATCTGGGAGGAGTTCACCCACCGCTTCGGCATCGACCGGGTAGCCGAGTTCTACGCCGCCAGTGAGGGCAACACCGCCTTCATCAACATTTTCAACATCCCGAAGACGACCGGCATCAGCCCGCTGCCGCTGGCCTACGTCGAATACGACCCGGAGACCGGTGAGCCGGTGCGCGACGAGAACGGCCGGGTGCGCAGGGTGCCGTCGGGCACACCTGGGCTGCTGCTGAGCCCGGTCAGCAAGCTCTCGCCGTTCGACGGCTACACCGACAAGGCGGCCAGCGAGAAGAAACTGGTGCGCAATGTCTTCAAGGAGGGCGACGTCTGGTTCAACACCGGCGACGTGATGAGCCCGCAGGGGATGGGCCACGCCGCGTTCTCCGACCGGCTCGGCGACACGTTCCGCTGGAAGGGTGAGAACGTCGCCACCACCCAGGTCGAGGCCGCGCTGGGGGCGGACAAGAACATCGAGGAGTCCACCGTGTTCGGCGTCGAGGTGCCCGACACCGGCGGGCGCGCCGGAATGGCCGCGGTCAAGCTGCGCGACGGCGTGGAGTTCGACGGCAAGGCGCTGGCCGAGACGGTGTACAGCAACCTGCCGGGCTACGCGGCGCCGCTGTTCGTGCGGGTGGTCGAGTCGCTCGAGACCACCTCGACCTTCAAGAGCCGCAAAGTCGACCTGCGCAAACAGGCCTACGGCTCCGAGGTCGAGGACCCGCTGTACGTGCTCAACGGCCGTGACGAGGGCTATGTGCCGTTCTACGACGAGTACCCCGGGGACGTCGCGGCCGGCAAACGCCCCAAGGGCTGAGCCCTCGACTGGATCACACCATTTCGTCGATCTCGGCGTGACCAGGCACCATGGTGGAGTGAAGTCGACGTTCTGCGGACGGCCGGTGGCCGGCGATCGCGCCTTGATCATGGCGATCGTCAACCGCACCCCCGACTCGTTCTACGACCGCGGCGCGACGTTCACCGACGAGGCCGCCAAGGCGGCCGCCTACCGCGTCATCTCCGAGGGAGCCGACGTCGTCGATGTCGGCGGGGTCAAGGCCGGACCGGGAACGGTCGTCGACGCCGACGAGGAAGTCGCCCGCGTCGTCCCGTTCATCGAGTGGCTGCGCGCCGAATTCCCTGATCAGCTGATCAGCGTGGACACTTGGCGGGCCTCGGTGGCCAAACAGGCCTGCGCCGCCGGAGCCGACCTGATCAACGACACCTGGGCCGGCGCCGACCCGGCATTACCCGAGGTCGCCGCCGAATTCGGGGCCGGGCTGGTGTGCTCGCACACCGGCGGCGCGGTGCCGCGAACCAGGCCGTTCCGGGTGAACTACGGCACCACCGTGACCGGTGTCGTCGACGACGTCATCGCCGAGGTGACCGCCGCCGCTGAACGGGCGGTGGCCATCGGGGTGGCCCGCGACGCGATCCTGATCGACCCGACCCACGATTTCGGCAAGAACACTTATCACGGCCTTACTTTGTTGCGCCATGTGAACGATCTCGTTAAGACCGGATGGCCCGTCTTGATGGCACTGAGCAACAAGGATTTCGTCGGGGAGACTCTAGGTGTGGAGCTGACCGAACGGCTGGAGGGGACCCTGGCGGCAACGGCCCTGGCCGCCGCCGACGGCGCCCGGATGTTCCGGGTGCACGAGGTGGGGCCCACCCGGCGCGTGCTGGAGATGGTCGCGTCGATCCGGGGGGATCGTCCGCCGACGCGAACGGTGAGGGGACTGGCATGACCGAACTCGCGGCCAAAGACACCCTCCCCGGTGACACCTGGCTTTCCGACCACACCTGGTCGCATCCCACCTGGACGATCGAGGATCTGGTGGCCGCCAAGCGCGGCCGCACCATCTCGGTGGTGCTGCCCGCGCTCAACGAGCAGGAGACCGTCGGGTCCGTCATCGAGACCATCAGCCCGATGCTCGGCAGCCTCGTCGACGAACTGATCGTGCTGGACTCCGGGTCCACCGACGACACCGAGATCGTGGCCGTCGCGGCCGGGGCCCGCGTGGTCAGCCGCGAGCAGGCACTGCCGGAGATCGAGACGCAGCCCGGCAAAGGCGAGGTGTTGTGGCGGTCGCTGGCCGCCACCACCGGCGACATCATCGTGTTCGTCGACTCCGACCTCATCGACCCCGACCCGATGTTCGTGCCGCGGCTGGTCGGCCCGATCCTCACCGGCGACGGCATCCACCTGGTCAAGGGCTTCTACCGGCGGCCGTTGACGGTCGGCAAGGGCGAGGACCCCAACGGCGGCGGCCGCGTCACCGAACTGGTCGCCCGCCCGCTGCTGGCGGCGCTGCGCCCCGAACTGGGTTGTGTGCTGCAGCCGCTGGGCGGCGAATACGCCGGAACCCGTGAACTGCTCACCTCGGTGCCGTTCGCCCCGGGCTACGGCGTGGAGATCGGCATTCTGATCGACACCTACGACAAGCTGGGGCTGGACGCGATAGCCCAGGTCAACCTCGGTGTGCGGGCGCACCGCAACCGGCCGCTGACCGATCTGGGGGCGATGAGCCGCCAGGTCATCGCGACCCTGCTGTCGCGCTGCGGGATCGCCGACTCCGGTGTCGGGCTCACCCAGTTCCTACCGGAGGGCGACGAGTACCTGCCGCGCACCACGTCGGTCTCGCTGGCCGACCGCCCGCCGATGAACACCCTGCGCTGACGGCGCCCTACCGCCGAAACCGACAAACGGGCGCGAAAGTTCGAGTGAAAGCGTGCATAACGTCGATCTCGGCACGAAGTAACCTCGTGTCGTGACGTTGATCCTGCTGTACCTGGTGGTGCTGATCCTGATCGGCACCGTCCTGTTCGGGGTGGCCAGCCTGGTGTTCGGACGCGGGGAGGAGCTGCCGCCGCTGCCGCGGGCCACCACCGCGAGCGTGCTGCCGGCCTCCGGGGTCACCGCCGCCGACGTCGAGGCCGTCAAGTTCACCCAGGTGCTGCGCGGCTACAAGACCAGCGAGGTGGACTGGGTGCTCGATCGGCTCGGCGCCGAACTCGACCAGTTGCGTGCCGAGCTGGCCGCGGTGCGCGCCGTCGCCGGCCTCGACGAACCCGCGGTGACCCATCACGCCGCCGACGAGGAATCGGTGTGAGCGAGCCCGACGACGACGGGCGTATCCGCTGCGGCTGGGCGGGCGGGCAAACCCTGCTCTACCGCGACTACCACGACCAGGAGTGGGGACGGCAGCTGCGCGGCCGTGTCGCGCTGTTCGAACGGATGAGCCTGGAGGCCTTCCAGAGCGGGCTGTCGTGGCTGATCATCCTGCGCAAGCGGGACAACTTCCGGACGGCCTTCGACGGCTTCGACATCGAGACCGTGGCCCGCTACACCGACCGCGACGTCACCCGGCTAATGGCCGACGTCGGCATCGTGCGCAACCGCGCCAAGATCGAGGCCACCATCACGAACGCCCGGGTGGCCGCCGACCGCGACGTCGACCTGTCTGATCTGCTGTGGTCCTACGCCCCGCCGGCGCGGCCCCGGCCCGCGACACTGGCCGACGTGCCCTCGCTGAGCCCGGAGTCCCAGGCCATGGCCAAGGACCTCAAGAAGCGCGGTTTCCGGTTCGTCGGACCGACCACGGCGTACGCGTTGATGCAGGCCACAGGCATGGTCGACGACCACGTCCAGGCGTGCTGGGTGCCCCCGTCGGGAGTGCCGAATCGGCCCTGATCGCACTTGCTGCCACGGGTCTTCCACACGCATGCGCCCGAATAAGGAACAATGGAATCTGAAAACAGGCAGTTCAGTGCCGGGACGCACCAGCCAGGCGGTCTGGCACCGATCCGGGTCCGTGTTCGCGGGCCGGCTCGAATCTGGAGGGAGTACTCGATGGCGGCGATGAAGCCCCGGACCGGTGACGGTCCGCTGGAAGCAACCAAGGAGGGGCGCGGCATCGTGATGCGGGTACCACTGGAGGGCGGTGGCCGGCTCGTTGTCGAGCTGACGCCGGAGGAAGCCGCCGCGCTCGGTGACGAACTCAAAGGCGTCACCAGCTAACTGATCAGTCCACGAAACCCCGCGTGATGTCGCGGGGTTTTGTGCTGCCTACGCCGAGACCTTGCGGTAGATCTCCAGCGTCTGCTCGGCGATATGGGCCCAGGAGAATTCGTCGATGCAGCGCTGTCGGCCCGCCTGCCCGTAGCGCTTCGCCCGCTGCGGATCCCCGACGAGGGAGTTGACGGCCTCGGCGATGCGGACTTCGAAGCCCGCCGGGTCGGCTGCGTCGTAGTGCACCAGCGTGCCCGTCACCCCGTCATCGACCACCTCCGGAATGCCCCCGACATCGGAGGCCACCACCGCCGTGCCGCACGCCATCGCCTCGAGGTTGACGATCCCCAACGGCTCGTACACCGATGGACACACGAAAGCCGTGGCCGCCGAAAGTATTTCGCGGATCTTGCCGATCGGCAGGAACTCCTGCACCCAGAACACACCGCTGCGCTGTGCCGCCAGCTCCTGCACCGCGGCGCTGACCTCGGCGGCGATCTCCGGGGTGTCGGGGGCGCCAGCGCACAGCACCAGTTGTACCTCGGGGTCGAAGCGGTGCGCGGCGGCGATCAGGTGCGGCACACCCTTCTGGCGGGTGATGCGGCCGACGAACGCCACCATCGGACGCGACGGGTCGACACCGAGCTCGGCGAGCACCGACTCGCCGCTCTCGGGCGGTGCCGGGTACCAGACGTCGGCGTCGATGCCGTTCTTGACGACGTGCACCCGGTTGGGATCCAGGCCCGGGTACACCGACAGCACGTCCTCGCGCATTCCCGAACTCACCGCGATCACCGCGTCGGCGGCCTCGACGGCGGTTCGCTCCACCCAGAGTGAAACCCGGTAGCCGCCGCCGAGCTGTTCGGCCTTCCACGGCCGCAGCGGTTCGAGCGAATGTGCGGTCAGCACATGCGGAATGCCGTACAGCAGCGAGGCGATGTGGCCGGCCATGCCGGTGTACCAGGTGTGCGAATGCGCCACCGTCGCCTCCGCCGCGGCGTTGGCCATCACCAGATCCGCCGACAGCGTCGACAGCGCGGCGTTGGCGCCCCGCAGGGCGGGGTCGGGCTGGTGTACGAAAACCCCTGCGCGAGGGGCTCCCATGCAGTGCACATCGACTTCGCAGAGCCGCCGCAGCTGCGCGACGAGCTCTGTCACGTGCACTCCGGCCCCGCCGTAAACCTCGGGTGGGTACTCCCGAGTCATCATCGCCACCCGCATGGAACCGACCGTAGTAGGCCCGGCGCGCGATTGCAGCTTTGTGGTCAACGTGGTTGAGGCTGAGCGGAAGTCTGTCTTTCCGCGCGACACCGGCGCGACACCGGCGCGCAAAAGTGCCAATGGCCTAGCCGTCTACGGCAGCTGCCATTAGGTTTGCATCATGAGGGAATTGCCACACGTGCTGGGCATCGTCCTTGCCGGCGGGGAGGGCAAACGTCTGTACCCGCTGACCGCTGACCGAGCCAAGCCTGCGGTTCCCTTCGGCGGTGCCTACCGCCTCATCGACTTCGTGCTCTCCAATCTGGTCAATGCCCGGTACCTGCGTATCTGCGTGCTCACCCAGTACAAGTCGCATTCGCTGGACCGCCACATCTCGCAGAACTGGCGGCTCTCAGGTCTGGCCGGCGAGTACATCACCCCGGTGCCCGCCCAGCAGCGGCTCGGCCCGCGCTGGTACACCGGCTCGGCCGATGCGATCTATCAGTCGATGAACCTCATCTACGACGAGGACCCCGACTACATCGTGGTGTTCGGTGCCGACCACGTGTACCGGATGGACCCCGAGCAGATGCTGCACTTCCACATCGAGAGCGGTGCCGGCGCAACGGTTGCCGGCATCCGGGTGCCGCGGGCCGAGGCGCACGCGTTCGGCTGCATCGACGCCGACGAGTCCGGGCGCATCAAGGAGTTCGTCGAGAAACCGGCCGACCCGCCGGGCACGCCGGATGACCCGGAGCAGACGTTCGTCTCGATGGGCAACTACATCTTCACCACCAAGGTGCTCATCGACGCCATCCGCGCCGACGCCGACGACGACCATTCCGATCACGACATGGGCGGCGACATCATCCCGCGCCTGGTGTCCGACGGGATGGCCGCGGTCTACGACTTCAAGAACAACGAAGTGCCCGGCGCCACCGAACGCGACCACGGCTACTGGCGCGACGTCGGGACGCTGGACGCGTTCTACGACGCCCACATGGATCTGGTGTCGGTGCATCCGGTGTTCAACCTGTACAACAAGCGCTGGCCGATCCGGGGTGAGTCGGACAACCTGGCACCGGCGAAGTTCGTCAACGGCGGCTCCGCGCAGGAGTCGGTCGTCGGCGCGGGCAGCATCATCTCGGCGGCCTCGGTGCGTAACTCGGTGTTGTCGAGCAATGTCGTGATCGACGACGGCGCGATCGTCGAAGGCTCCGTGCTGATGCCGGGCGTGCGGGTGGGCCGCGGCGCGGTGGTTCGCAAGGCGATCCTGGACAAGAACGTCGTCGTCGGCCCCGGCGAGATGGTCGGTGTCGATCTGGAGAAGGACCGTGAGCGGTTCGCGGTCAGCTCCGGCGGCATCGTCGCCGTCGGCAAGGGCGTCTGGATCTAGCCCGTTGCGGCAGCGCGGTACACGATGATCCGCTGGCGCCGTCGCCGCTCCGCCGAGGGTGGGCCGCCGGCCTGTCCGTACTGCCAGTCGCCCCTGGATGCCAGTGGCACGTGTGCGCGCTGCGGCGGTCTGCACGCGCCCACACCGCCGACCGGTTGGCGGCCGGACCCGACCGCGCGGCATGAGGGCCGCTACTACGTCACCGGCCGGCCGACCAACCGGGTGCGCAACGGCCGGGCCCAGTCGACGGATCCGGTCGGCGGTGCGATGCTGCCGGACTACGTCGAACTGCCTGCCGCCCGATCCAGTGTGCGTTCTACGTGGCTGGCGACCGGGGCGACCACCGCGATCATCGTCATGGTGGCCGCGGTCGAGTGGGTGTTGTGGACGGGTCGCCACACATCGCCGCCGCCACCGGAAGTCGGCTATCTCGAGGCGCTCAAGAGCGCCGACCTGAGCAACGAGTTCAGCTCCGAGGCCAATGCCATCGCCCATGGCCGTGCGGTGTGTCGTGCGCTCGACGACGGTGGCCCGCAGCAGGGGCTACCGGCCGACAAGATCGCGGTCGACGCGTTCTGCCCCCAGTTCAACAAGGGCTTCCGTGTTCTGGAATCAGCAACGGTGCCAGGGGTTTTCGTGCTCACCGACAGCATGGGCACACAGGCGATCAGCACTGACGGGGGTTCGTGTTCGGGGGCGGGTGGATACGCCGACGTCGGCCCCAGCACCGCGGTGACCGTGAAGAACGGCAAGGGCGAGATCCTGGCCACCACGGCGCTCGGCGCGGGTAAGGGCGACACCGCCACGTGCACGTTCTCGTTCAGCTTCACCATCACCGAGGGCCAGGACCGCTACGTCATCTCGGTGGGCCACCGCGGGGAGTTCAGCTACAGCTTCGGTCAGCTTCGTGCGCGCGGGGTGCAGATCCACCTCGGTCTGTGAGCACCGTCAGGTGTCGGTCCCGGCGCGGGCGCGCTTCTTGCGGCGCCGTTTTCGCAGCAGTGTGAACGCGCCCCACGCGAGTGCGATCAGCACCACGAGCACGAGCGCCGGGAGCAGGATCGCGATGAACACCAGCCCGACGCTGGTGACGTCCTCGATGGTGCTCAGCACCGGTGCGGCCACCCCGGCGGTGGCCACGTTGGCGGCCGGCCGGACCGCCGTCTTGGTCAGGTGCACCACCAACGCGGTGACGACACCGATGGCGATCGGCACCCACTGTCCGGTGCGGGCGAATTCGCCCGGGTCGGTGACGGCCGCGGTCTGCGCCGCGGTGCCCGAGCCGAACACGATGCCACCCGCGGTGGGCCGCACGAAGGTCTGCACGGCGTCGTTGACCGAATCCAGTGCCGGGACCTTGTCGGCGACGATCTCGACGAGCAGCAGCACCGCGACGATGCCGATGACCCAGCCGTTCTCGAGCCAGGCCCAGCCGTGCGGCAGGTTGACCAGGTTGGTGAAGCGGCCCAGCAGCCCCATCGCCAGCAGCGGGATGTAGGCGTTCAGCCCGGCGGCGCTGGCCAGCCCGAATCCGGTCATCAACTCCACGCGGGCCTCCTCGGGCCGGGTCGACGGGCGCCGGCGGACGCGCGTCGCGGGACGTTCACCAGTACAGGATGACGTGCGGGGCGCATCGCCGCCGATGGTTTCAGTCGGCGTGGGCTGCCGGCTGGCTGCCGGTGACTCGACTGATCAGAATTTCGAGACGGTCTTCATGGTGGCTGGGCCGTAATCGCCCGGTGCGGCTGAGAGTGACTAGCCCGTGCAGGGCGGCCCAGAACACTTCGGTGAGAGTGTCGGCATCGTGTTCGCCTGCGGTATGAGCGACCGCTTGACGCAGTTCGGCGAAGGCCGCCGCCGGTTGGGCCGGGGTGTCGTCGGCCGCGAAGCCGAACGTGGTCGGGCGGGTGAACATGGCGTCGTACACGGCCGGGTTGTCGCGGGCAAAGTCTAGGTACGCGTGGGCAATTCGGGTCAGCGAGGCGCTGGGTTCGACGGCCCCGGTGCGGGCGGTCCGCATGGCATCGGCGAGTTCCCCGAACCCCTCGACGGCGACCGCGTCGGCGATGTGTTCCATGCCGGTGAAGTGTTTGTACAGAACCGGCTGGCTGTATTCGATCTCGGTGGCCAGCCGACGGGTGGTGACCGCATCCCAGCCTTCGGCCTCGGCCAGGGTGCGCGCCGTGGTGACGATCAGCTGTCGGCGGGCGGCCCGCTCCCGTTCCCGGCGATCCTCGATGGCCATGCCGAACTATAGCATTGCTAGTGACACTAGCAATGCTATTGACCCGGCTGCGATCCGGGGTTAGCGTTGCTAGCACTGATCGGAGAGGAACGGTGATTCACATGTTCGAACTCAGGACCTATACCCTGCGGTCGCCGGAAGCGTTGCAGCAGTATGCGACAGTTCACTGGCCCCGCCACCTGACCTCGTTGGCCGCCTACGGCGTGGAAACCGTCGGCGTCTGGACGCAGCGATCCGGCGGGGAGCATCGTCTCGCCGCATTGGTCAGGTATCCGCCCGGCGCCGACCCCGAACGCGTCACACGCGACTTCATGGCGAGTCCCGAGTTCGCCGCCGACATGGCCGGTTTCACCGCCGACGGCATCGTCACGGTCGAGGCAGTACTGCTCGACCCCGCTGCGTGTTCACCGATTCAATAGCGATTCAAGGAGATTCGACATGTCCACCATCGTCGTCGGCTATGCGCTCGCCAGTGTGATCGCGGCGGCAATCATCGTCATCGGTGCTCGATTCCTGCTTGCACCCCGAGTCGCCGCAGCCGGCTACGGGGTTGCCTGGGCTCAGGATCAGCCGCCCGGAAACGCCTACCTGAGTGTCAAGGGAGTCCGCGATATCGCCTCGGGGCTGATCGTCGTCATCCTGATGATCGCCGGGTCGGCCCACCTGGTCGGCTGGGTGTTGTTGGCGGCCACGATCATTCCGATCGCCGATGCTGCGATCGTGCTCGGCAACGGCGGCGCCAAGACCACCGCCTGGGGAGTCCACGGCGCCACGGCGGCGGTCATGCTCGTCACGGCCGCACTTCTGCTCCTGTCGTAGCGAGTCTCAGCCCGGGATGACGGGTACCAACAGGTGCGCGTCGTAGGACGGCCCCCAGTGCAGGACGATGCGTCCACGCTTGGATGTGGGGTAGTTCGCGGGGAACTGTCCGGTCAGCGGATTGCGCGGTGCCAGCCAGCGCCCGGCCACCACCAGCCGCAGCTGCTCGCCGGCCCGGAACAGGGTGGCCGAGTCCACCAGGGCGACATCGACGGCGACGACCTGTCCGGGGGAGACGGGCTGCGGTTCGGTGCAGGCGGGCACCGGCAGCCAGGGGCGGGACTGCTCGGCGTCCAGCGCCCGCAGTGACACGCGCTGCCAGCCGGTGCTGACCCGGTCGCGGCCGTATCCGTAGGAACCCTCGAAGTCGACGACCCGGCCGTCGCGCAGCTTCTCGACGCCGACGAACAGGTCCGCGTCTGGTGCATCGCAGACCTCCACCCACAGCCGCGCCGCCATCGGTCCGCTGATCTCGGTGTCCTGCGGCACGGTCCAGGTGAACGCGGCGGCCCGTGAGCGGACGGCGAACTCGACGCTGCCCGGACCACCGGGCACCTCGGTGCTCAGTTCGCCGGACCCGGCGAGGTGCAGCCGGCGCCAGTCCGTGCGCTCCAGCGGCCAGCTGAGTTCCTCGCGGACCGAGGCGACGGTCTCGCGATCCTCACGCACCTCCAATCGCACTGTGCGCGGCGGTCTTTCGGATTCAGTGCCGTCCAGTGCGGCACGCAGGAACGCCAGCTGCGCTGCCCTGGCGGTTGCCGAGTAGTAGGTAGCCCACTTGCCGCCGCGGTGGGTGTAGAGATGGGCGAACCGCGAACTGGTCTGCGCGAAGGCGCGGATCGAGCCGCGGCTGTGCAGGTTGTGGTCGGAGAAGCTGCCGCACACCAGCATCGGCACGGTGATGGCCGACAGGTCGGGCACCAGGGACTGCCAGAACTCGTCGCGCAGCGGATGCTGGTCACCCATCGCGATGATGTCGTAGCTCTGCCGGGTGGTGCGTCTGATCCCGGCCGCCCAGATCCTGATGAAGCCCTTCTCCCGCACACCGCCCGGGAACGCGAGATCGCGGTAGACGTCGGTGAATCCCTCCCAGGGGATGATCGCCTTGAGTGCGGGCGGGCGCAGGGCGGCCACGGCGTACTGGCTGATGGCCAGGTACGAAACCCCTGACATCGTCACCTTGCCGTCGCTCCAGGATTGTTCGGCGGCCCACTGCACGATGTCGTAGGTGTCTTCGGCCTCCTGCGGGCTCAGCAGCTTGCCGGTGCCGCCTGCGGTGCCGCAGCCGCGTAGGTCGGCGTTGACCACCGCGAATCCCTGCGCCACCCACCACGCCGGATCGGGCGCTTCCCACGAGGTGTACGCCGAGAAGGTCACCGGACTCGGCTGGCGCAGTGCGCGATACTGCGCCGAGAACGTCCACCTGCCCCGCTTGCGACGGGGGAGGTCGTCCTTGCCGTACGGGTGGGCACACAGCAGCACCGGCCGGGGCTTGTCACCAGGTGGGCGGAAGACGTTGGCGCGCAGCACAGTTCCGTCGCGGGTCGGCACCGCGACGTCGCGCTCGACGACGATGTCGGGGGGTGGGTCGGTCACGGTCACCGGCGGGCGTATCGCGCTGCGTAATCGGGTAGCGGCGTACCGCAGCCTGCCGTGCCGCCGCCATGGTGTGTCCACGGGCCCTGTCACGAGGTTCACCCTAGACGGCTCACCAGGCCAGCGGTATCAATCGGTAGCGGACCGCGGCCATGTAGTCGCGGTAGCCGGCCAGCTCCTCGCGCAGCATGTTCTCCTCGTCGGCGATGCGGATCACCAGCAGCGCCAGGACCGCGGGCACGATCAGCAGTGCCCAGTAGGAGCCCAGCGCCAGCGGTATCCCGAGCATCATCACCACGCTGGCCGAGTACATCGGGTGCCGCACGATTCCGTAGAGCCCCGTGGTGACCAGCGGCTGATTGTCTTCGACGGTGATAGTGGCTGCCGCGTAATGGTTTTGGACGACCACCAGCATGGCCACGCCCAACCCGACGGTCACCAGCACAGCGCCCAGCACCGACAGAGCGGCGGGCATATCGGACCAGCCGAACCGGTGGTCGACGCCGGACACCACGAGCATGCCGGTGAAACACGCCAGGATTCCCACCACTACGAGCTTCTGGACCGTGCGGGTCTCCGCCTTGGGCCCGGCATGCATGCGGCGCTCGACGTTGGCGGGATCGAGCTGCCCCAGGTAGAGCGTCGGAACCAGCGAGACCACCGCGAACACGCCCAGGAACAGCCACCCCTGCCAGTAGTGCAGCGTGCCCGCGGGCACGAACAGCAGCACCATGAACCCGGCCAGGCTGGCCAGCGACGACAGTGTCACCCGCAGTGTGTTCGGCATGGTCAACTCCTAGACGGCATCGCGGCGGCGGTAGAGCCACCCCGCGCTCAGTGTGAGCATGACGGCAATCGCGCTCATAACTCCCAGTGCCGCAACCGAAACCGAGGACGGCGCGGTGGTCCGCCCCACCGGTGAGGCCTCGATCAGCCAGTGCGGCAGCCGCAGCAGTGCACCCAGATAGAGCGCCGCCGCCACGAACGTGACAGCGACCCAGCCCAGACCGGGGCGGCGCAGCGCCACCCCCAGCGCGGCGATCGACGCCACCACTGCCATCGCAGGCAGGAACGCCAGCGCGGCCAGTGTCAGCCGCAGGATCGTCTGCGGCTCGCCCAGAGTGAGCCCCGCACCCAGCCCGTTGCCCAGCCCGGCGAACGCGAGCAGCACCGCCGCCCCGGTGACGGCCGCGCCGACCGCCGACAACAGCCACACCCAGCGCGACACCGCACCGGCCAGCACCGCCTCGCCCAGCCCCGACTGCTCGTCGCGGCTCAGCCCGGCCACCACCGTCACCACATACGCCGTCGTCGCTGCGGCCAGGAATTGCGTCATCGTCGTATACACCCCGTCGGTGCCCTGCGCCGAGAGCACCCGGGCGATCAACTCGTTGCCGCGCGCGGCCTCGAGCAGTGACTTGGTCATCGAACCGAAGACTGCGCCCGCCACCAGCAGGCTCACCGACCAGCCGATCGTCAACCCGCGGTGAGTCAGCAACTGCAGGCCGAACACCCCGCCGACCGGCCGGGCGCCGGGATGCTCGTTCACCGATGCCAGCACGGCGTCGTCGTACTGCCGTCGGCTCTCGAACACGACTGCGGCACAGACCAATCCGGCGATCAGTAACAGGACAAGGCCCAGCGGCCACCAGCGCAGTGCCACGAATGCCCGCATCTGCTGGGCCCAGGCGATGGGGGAGCACCAGCTCAGCGTGCTGCCCGAGTTGTCGATCACGTCTCCGGCGCCGCGGATCAGCACCGCGGCGCCCAGCGCTGCCATGGCCGCCGCGGTGGCGGTGCGGGCCTGGCGCCACAGCTGGGCGGTCAGCGCGGCTGTCGCTCCGAAGACCGTGGCGACCGCGGTGACACCGAGGCACATCGCGGCGGTGTCGACGACGGCGAACCCCGCTGCCGGCACTGCCGCCATGGCGGCTGTCATCGTCACGGCCAGTGTCAGGTTGACCGCGCCCATCAGGATCAGCGCGGCCGCGGTGCGGGCGTGACGGCCCACCGGCGAGGACAGGATCAGCTCGGCGGCGCCGTTCTCCTCCTCGGCGCGGGTGTGGCGGATGACGGTGAGGATGGCCAGGATCGAGGCCGCGATGATGAGCGTCAGCATGAGCTCGTTGGCCATCATGGCACCCAGGTCGGTCTCGTTGCCGCCGAACATGGGGCCGCCCAGCATGATTCCGGCCGGGGTCTTGAGCAGGTTGACGCGGGCCTGTCGTTGCGCCTCTTCCGGGTAGGCCAGTTTGATGCCGTTGGGGGCGTACACCATCATCAGGGTGAGCGCCGCGATCCATACCGACAGCCGCACTCGGTCGCGGCGCAGTGCGAAACGCAGCAGTGCGGCCACCCCGGACAGCGATGACGCCGGTTCGGCGTGGTGGCGGCCGACGGCCACGGGCGCGTTCATCGTTGCGCGCCTTGATATTCGCGCAGGAAGAGGTCTTCCAGGGAGGCAGGCGTCACGGTCAGGTCGAGGATGCCCAGCCGGGTCAGCCGTGCCATCGTCGGGTCCAACTGCTCACGCTCGACCGAGAATCGGATCTGCCCATCGCGGAACTGCGCGTCGTGTATCCCCGGCCAGCCGCGCATATCGGTGGCGTCCCCGCGGGTGCGGGCCGTCACGGTGGTCCGCATCAGGTGCCGCAACTGGGCCAGTGAGCCGGACTGCACGGTGCGTCCCGCGCGGATGATGGTTACTTTGTCGCACAGCTTTTCCACCTCGGCGAGGATGTGACTGGACAGCAGCACCGCCGCACCGCGCGCGGCGACCTCCTGGACGCAGTGCGCAAAAGCCTGCTCCATCAACGGGTCCAGACCCGAGGTCGGCTCGTCGAGGATGTAGATGTCGGCATCGGTGGCGAACGCCGCCACCAGGGCGACC
The DNA here is from genome assembly GCF_011694515.1 of Mycobacterium sp. DL592. NCBI lineage: Bacteria > Bacillati > Actinomycetota > Actinomycetes > Mycobacteriales > Mycobacteriaceae > Mycobacterium > Mycobacterium sp. DL592. The sequence goes on from NZ_CP050192.1 coordinate 1,173,086, forward strand.
TTTTGGCGGTTGCCCTTGGAGTAGGTGCGGGCCTTCTTGTGCGGATCGAGTTCGAAGCGTTTGATCAGCTCGTCGCGGCGGCGCGCGTCGGCCCCGCCGCGCAGCCCGCACAGGAAGTCGATGGACTGCGCCCCGGTGAGGTTGGGCCACAGGGTCACGTCGCCGGGGACGTAGGCGACCCGCCGGTGCAGTTCGACGGCGTCGCGCCACGGGTCGCGGCCCAGCAGGTGCACGCTGCCGCCCTCGGCGCGCAACATGCCCAGCAGCACCCGGATGGTCGTCGATTTGCCGGCGCCGTTGGGACCGAGGAATCCGGTGACCGAGCCGGGCCGGACCACCAGGTCCAGGCCGTCGAGTGCCCGGGTGTGGCCGAACGTCTTGACCAAACCGTGGATTTCCACGGCGTTGTCAGTGCGGGGTGTCGCCATCGCTGTCTCCTGCGGGGGGTGAAACCAGATCTTCTTGTGCGGCAAAGGCTTCCAACATCGTGGAGTCGGTCAGCAGGCCCTCGGTGAAGACCTCGAGGGCGGGCATCATCATGTCGTTGCTGTAGTCGCGCAGTACGGCGCGCAGATCCGTCGGGTTGTCGTGCAGCTGCAGGTAGAGCAGGAACGCCCCGCCGCCGGCCATGGCCAGGTATTTGGCGCGCCCGGCGGGGTCCCGGCTGGGCCGGATGGTCCCGGCCCGCACCCCGTCGTCCAGATAGCTCTCGACGTTGGCGATCATCGTGTTCCACAGGTGGCGGGCCAGTTCCCCGCCGGTCTGCATACTGCGCACCAGGTAGGCCATCAGCGGCGCGTACGACTCGATCTCGGCGACCTGTGCCAGCCAGCTGGCCGCGTCGGTGCTCTGGATGGCCTGTGACTTGTCGCTGCGGATCTCTTCGGCGACGTAGTCGTCGCAGGCCTTGCGCAGTCCGTCCTTGGAACCGAAGTGGTGGATCACCAGCCCGGGGCTGACCCCGGCGGCCTCTGCGATCGCACGTACTCCGACGTCGAACCCGCGAGAGCCGAACAACTCGATGGCGGCATCCCGGATTCGGGAGGCGGCGGTCAAGTCTGCTGAACGCATGTTCAGTACGCTAAACACTTGTTCAATCAGCGGTCAAGGGGTATCCGTCGCGAGCGTGCGTGTCGGCACGCAGACACGCCGACGCAGCGTGCAGCCAGCGCACGCTCGCCGGAGAGAGAAAGGGAACTAGTCGCGCGCGGCGATCAGGATGCCGTCGCCCAGCGGCACCAGCACGGGTGTCAGCCGCTCGTCCTCGGCGATCAGCCGGGCGGCCTCGCGTACCGCGGAGACCTCGGCGTCGTTGGCCGCCGGATCGCCGGCCCGGCCGCCCAGTGCGGCCCGGTGGAGAACGATCACGCCGCCGGAGCGCAGCAACCGGATGCCCTCGGCCACGAAATCAGCCTGGTCGCTCGGGGCGGCGTCGATGAACACCAGGTCGTAGGACGCATCGGCCAGCCGGGTCAGCACGTCCTGGGCTCGCCCGGCGATCAGCCGGGTCCGCGACGGGCCGATGCCGCCCTCGGAGAATGCCTGCTTGGCGATGCGCTGGTGCTCAGGTTCGATATCGATCGTCGTGAGCACGCCGTCCTCGCGCATGCCCGAGAGCAGCCACAGCCCGCTGACCCCGGCGCCGGTGCCTACCTCCACGACGGCTTTGCCGCCCGACAGTCGGGCCAGCACACTCAGCAGTGCGCCGACGGCCGGTGTCACCGCGCCCGCGCCGGCGTCGACGGCCCGCTCCCGGGCGGCCGCGACGATGACGTCCTCGGAGATCGATCCCTCGGCATGCGCGAGAATCCGATCGGCCTGGCTCGGCTCCCGCTGGCCTGAATTGTCGTCGGTGGTGGCCATTCTCAGCAGCGTAGGGCCAACTCGTTCCCCACGCGGGCAGGCGCGCCCGGTCCGGGGACCGGCGCCGACGCGATCTCCGACACGCCGATGCTGGTGGGCACACAGGAACCTCGAAGGTGCGGGCATCGGCCCAGCGCACAAAAGGTAACGAAAGTATTTCTCATAGCTAGCTCAGTTTGCTCACATCCTCCCCACACCGCGATGGGGAACGGTAGCGGGCATGGAACACCGGGAACGCTGGTCGGGGAATACGCCCGAGGGCGCTCGTGTTGTGACGCATGATGCGTTTGACGGCACACAGCCGTTATCGCAGATCAACCAGGAGGATCCCACGGCCACCACATTGACGGCCCCCACGAGCATGGCTCATCTGGAGCAGCTCGCTGATGCCGAGTGGGTTGAACCGTCCGACGACTTGCAGGGCACCGCGGTGTTCGACGCAACGGGTGACAGGGCGGCCATGCCGTCCTGGGACGAGCTGGTACGTCAGCACGCCGACCGGGTCTACCGCCTGGCCTACCGCCTGTCGGGTAACCAGCAGGACGCCGAGGACCTGACGCAGGAGACCTTCATCCGGGTGTTCCGCTCGGTCCAGAACTATCAGCCGGGCACCTTCGAGGGCTGGCTGCACCGCATCACCACCAACCTGTTCCTGGACATGGTCCGTCGCCGCGGCCGCATCCGCATGGAGGCGCTGCCGGAGGACTACGACCGGGTGCCGGCCGACGAGCCCAACCCCGAGCAGATCTACCACGACTCACGACTGGGCCCTGACCTGCAGAACGCGCTGGACTCGCTGCCGCCGGAGTTCCGCGCCGCGGTGGTCTTGTGCGATATCGAAGGTCTGTCCTACGAAGAGATCGGTGCCACCCTCGGTGTGAAGCTCGGTACCGTGCGCAGCCGCATCCACCGCGGCCGCCAGGCGCTGCGGGATTACCTGGCCACTCACTCCGGTCAGCGGAGCATCAGCGACTTCACCGCCGAATCGGCTTGACCGGTCCGCGGCGCCGGCACACCGGGACAGCCGCCCGAAGTGGTCGTCACGGCATGTCATTCACGGGTTCGCGCGCTACATTCGACCTAGCGCCGCGAAACTTCGACGCGACCCATGGAGAGGAGCCGGTGATGGTCGACCGTGGACACATGTTCCGTCGGGCCTTCTCCTGGCTACCCGCCCAGTTCGCGTCGCAGAGCGATGCCCCGGTCGGCGCCCCGCGCCAGTTCGGCTCCACCGAGCACCTGTCGACCGAGGCGATCGCCGCGTATGTCGACGGCGAGCTGCGGATGAAGTCCTATCTGCGCGCCGCGCATCACCTGTCGCTGTGTCCGCAGTGTGCCGCCGAGGTCGACGGCCAGAGCCAGGCCAGGGAGGCGCTGCGGGATTCCTGCCCGATCAGCACTCCCACCAGCTTGTTGGGCCTGCTGTCACAGATTCCACATTCCGCACCCGACGACCCGCCGCCCCCGCCGGGACTCGCCGAGCAGTTAGCTGACGGCACGCCTCGTGACCGTCGTAAGCGCCGGTAGGGTGGATGTGACAGCGAGCAGCGAGGTGCTCGGTCCCGTAGCACGCGTTCTCTTCTGAGCGCCTGGATAGAGGTTGAACTTGAGCCCCAATCAGGACAGTTCCGGCAGCAGCCCCCGCCTGGCCCCGCGCCCGATCTCGCGTCCTCCGGTCGATCCACAGGCCACCAGTACCTTCGGCCGGCCCAAGGGCGTCGACGGTTCGTTCGTAGCCGAGGAGCTGCGCCCCGCCAAGTACCGCGGTGACGTCGACTTCACGCCGACGAACAAGCCGTCCGACCCGGTCCTGCAGGAGGCGTTCTCCCGGCCCTTCCCCGGCGGTGAGTCGCTGCAGCGCCATCCCGCCGACGCCGGCGCCCTCAACGCCGGTCCCGAGGGTCCCGAAGAGCCTGACGATCCGTGGCGCGATCCGAATGCCCCCGCGGCGCTGGGCACGCCGGCCGTCGAGAAGCCGGTGCCTGTCGCGGTCTCCGGTCCGACCGGCAAGCTCGGGGTGCGCGACGTCCTCTTCGGCGGCCGGGTGTCCTATGTCGCGCTGGCCATCCTGGGCATCACCGCCCTGCTGATCGGTCTGGTCGGCGGCTGGGTCGGACGTAAGACGGCCGAGGTCGTCGAGGCGTTCACCACCTCGAAGGTCACCCTGTCCACCGACAGCAACAGTGAAGTGCCCGTCGGCCGGTTCGCGAAGGTCGCTGCGTCGGTGGCCGACTCCGTCGTCACCATCGAGTCGGTCAGCGCCGACGAGGGTGCTCAGGGCTCCGGCGTCGTCGTCGACGGCCGCGGCTACATCGTCACCAACAACCACGTCATCTCCGACGCCGCCCAGAACCCGGGCAAGTTCAAGACGACGGTGGTGTTCAACGACGGCAAGGTGGTGCCCGCCAACCTCGTCGGCCGCGATCCCAAGACCGATCTCGCCGTGCTGAAGGTCGACAACGTCGACAACCTGACCGTCGCCAAGTTCGGTGACTCCGACAAGGTCCACGTCGGCGACGAAGTGATCGCCGCGGGCGCTCCGCTCGGCCTGCGCAGCACCGTCACCTCCGGCATCATCAGCGCCCTGCACCGGCCGGTCCCGCTGTCCGGCGAAGGCTCCGACACCGACACCGTGATCGACGCCATCCAGACCGACGCCTCGATCAACCACGGCAACTCCGGTGGCCCGCTGATCAACATGAACTCCGAGGTGATCGGCATCAACACGGCCGGAAAGTCGTTGTCGGACAGTGCAAGTGGTCTGGGCTTCGCCATCCCGGTCAATGAGGTCAAGCAGACCGTCGAGACGCTGATCAAGGACGGCAAGATCACGCACCCGACGCTGGGGCTGTCGGCGCGTTCGGTGAGCAACGACCTCGCCCAGGGTGCCCAGGTGGCCAACGTCAAGGCGGGCGGACCCGCCGAGAAGGCCGGCATCCTGGAGAACGACGTGGTGGTCAAGGTCGGCAACCGCAAGGTGGCCGACGCCGACGAGTTCGTGGTCGCGGTGCGTCAGCTCAAGATCGGCCAGGACGCCCCGATCGAGGTCATGCGCGACGGCCGCAAGGTCGTGCTGACGGTGAACCCGGCGCCGGACAACTGACGCCATGTTCGCCAATGTCGGGTGGGGCGAGATGCTGCTGCTCGTGGTCGTGGGTCTGGTGATCCTCGGCCCCGAGCGGTTGCCCGGCGCCATCAGATGGACGTCGAACACACTTCGCCAGGCGCGCGAGTACATCAGTGGAGCCACCAGCCAGCTGCGCGACGACCTCGGCCCGGAATTCGACGATCTGCGTCAGCCGCTCAGTGAGCTGCAGAAGCTGCGGGGGATGACACCGCGCGCTGCGCTGACCAAACACCTGCTCGACGGCGACGACTCCTGGCTCACCGAGGCCTTCCAGCCGCCTACCGACACCCCGGCGGGGGAGAAGCCGCACAGCGCACCGCCGCCGGCGGCGATGCCTCCCAGGCCTGAGCCGCTGCCGCCCGGTACGCCTGCGCCGTTCGACGCCGACGCCACCTGAGGCTCGCCGAGTCTGCGATCAGCCGCGGCGGGTGGTGTCCAGGCCCAGCGACATCCCGGCCAGTCCGCGGCGGCGCGCCGAGAGCTTGTCGGCGATACCGCGAAGCTCCTTGCCGGCCGCCGAGTCCGGCGCCGAAAGCACCAGCGGCACACCGGAGTCGCCGGCGGCGACCAGGGCGGGATCGAGCGGAACCTGGCCCAGCAGAGGCACATCCGCGCCGACCGCGCGGGACAGGCGCTCGGCGACCTGACGGCCGCCGCCCTCACCGAAGATCTGCATGGTGGTGCCGTCGGGCAGCAGTAGCCCGGACATGTTCTCGACCACGCCGACGATGCGCTGGCGGGTCTGTAGAGCGATCGCACCGGCCCGCTCGGCGACCTCGGCGGCGGCCAGCTGCGGGGTGGTGACGACGACGATCTCTGCGCCCGGGATCAGCTGCGCCACCGAGATCGCCACGTCGCCGGTGCCCGGCGGCAGGTCCAGCAGCAGCACGTCCAGGTCGCCCCAGTAGACGTCGGCGAGGAACTGCTGCAGCGCCCGGTGCAGCATCGGCCCGCGCCACACGACCGGCGCGTTGCCCTGGGTGAACTGGGCGATCGAGATCAGCTTCACGTCGTGGGCGATCGGCGGCAGGATCATCGACTCGACCTGGGTGGGCCGTTCGTCGGTGCCCAGCATCCGCGGGATCGAGTGGCCGTAGATGTCGGCGTCGAGCACACCGACCGACAGACCGCGGGCGGCCATCGCCGCCGCCAGGTTGACCGTCACGCTGGACTTGCCCACCCCGCCCTTGCCTGAGGCCACCGCGTAGACGCGGGTCAACGAGCCCGGCTGGGCGAACGGGATCACCGGTTCGGCGGCATCGCCGCGCAGCATCTTGCGCAGTTCGGTGCGCTGCTCATCGTTCATCACGTCGAGGGTGATGGTGACCGCACCGGTGCCCGGCACATCAGCGACAGCCCGGCGCACCTGCTCGGTGATCTCGGTCTTCTTCGGGCAGGCTGAGGTGGTCAGGTAGACCTCGACGTGCACCGCGCCGTCGGCGCCGGCCGTGACGCTCTTGACCATGTTGAGTTCGGTGATGGGGCGGCGTAGTTCCGGGTCGATCACCTTGCCGAGGGCAGCGCGGACGGCGGTTTCAAGTTCTGCAGACATCGAGGCCGAGTCTAGGTCGCGCGACCAGCCGTTGGTCAGGCGGCCGGTCCGGGCGGCGCCCCGAACGTCGGCGGCAGCGGTGCCGCAGGCTCGGCAGCCGGAGCCGGTGCCGGTGGCGGCAGCAGCCACGGCGGCTGCCAGGGCTGCGGTGCTTCGGCGGGGACCTGGGAGGCTGCCTCCGGTGCCGGGGTGGCGATCGCAGGACCCATGCAGATCACCTGGCACGGGGCCTGTCCGGGCAGCATGCCTGCAGGTCCGGGCAGCGGGCCGGTGACCAGCTGGCCGGCGGTCTCGGTGTTGCCGAAGTTGACCAACGGCATCTGGGCCAGCGGATCCGACGACGGCAGGCCGATCGCGTTGAGCGGCATACCGGGGCCCAGGCCCTCCGGGTTCTCCAGGTGCGCATCGGCCAGGGCCGGGACGGGTCCGACGATCGGCGGCAGCGCCACGGGTTCGACGCCGGTGGCGTACGCGCCGGCCCAGCCCATCACGTTCTGCGCGTAGGCCATCGAGTTGTTGTAGCGCAGGATCGCGGTGAGCACCTGCGACTGGTTGCGCAGGTTCAGTCCGCCGCTGCACAGGTAGCGCGCGGCAGCCAGGGCCGCGTCGTAGATGTTCTGCGGGTCGGCCTTGCCGTCGCCGTCGCCGTCGGAGGCGTACCTCGACCACGTGCCCGGCAGGAACTGCATCGGGCCCATCGCCCGCGCGTATTCCGCCCGCCCGGCCTGCACGGTCTGCACGATCACCTCGTTGCCGGGCAGCGTGCCGTCCAGCGCCGGCCCGTAGATCGGGGTGACGGCCGTGCCGTGTGAGTCGGTGGCGCCGCCATTGGCATGCATGGACTCAATGCGGCCGATCCCGGCGAGCAGGTTCCAGCTGATGCCGCAGGCGGGTGCGGCCTTGGCCATCATCGCCTCGGCGTTGCGGTAGGCGGCCAGCGCGACCGCCGGAATCCGCATGGCGCCAGGGGAGTTCACCACGATCGACGGCGGCGGTGCGGACACGGTGGCCTCGGCGACCCGGAAGTTGCTGGGCTGCTTCGTCAGTGCGACGACGGTGACGCCGGAGGTGTCCTGCTGCGACGGGGACACGGCGGCCAGCGGGGTCACATCGGCGCCGTAGACGGGTGCGCTCTGGCGGCCGGGGGCGGCGCCCACGGCGCCGGCGAGGACGATCGGCGTAAGCATCGCGATACCGAAAACGGGGGTCCGCACCATCCGGCCCACGCGGTTGCCTATGCCCACTCTTCCGTCCTCAACAGACTCGCCCGTCCTTCGCGAGAAAAAATCCGTGCCTGTGAACCAAGTCACCATACATACCTTCGTGACCACAGTGGTATCCAATGGTCACCTTGGTCACGAACCAGGTTCCTCGTGGTCGGACTCGATCGCCGGCCTGGCTTTCTTCGCTTTGTCCTTTTTGAGCTTGCCACCGTTGTCCGCCTGCAGCGTTTCCAGCAACTCCCGGATCTCCTCGAGTTCGCGCCTGAGGTAGTCGCGGGTGGCGACTTCGCCGACGGCCAGGCGCAACGCGGCCAGCTCCCGGGCCAGGAACTCGGTATCGGCCTTCGTCTGCTGGGCTCGCCGGCGGTCTTCTTCCAACGACACCTTGTCGCGGTTCTCCTGCCGGTTCTGCGCCAGCAGGATCAGCGGCGCGGCGTAGGCCGCCTGGGTGGAGAAGGCAAGGTTGAGCAGGATGAAGGGGTAGGGGTCCCACCGCAGGCTCACGGCGAACAGATTCAGCCCGATCCAGACGATGACGAGGATGGTCTGCCAGGCCAGGTAGCGGCCGGTGCCCAGGAACCGGGCGATCGACTCGCTGAACCGGCCGACGGCTTCCGGGTCGACGGTGAAGCCCAGCCGCCGCCCGGTGCGCGGGGTGTCGAGGCGCTGGCGTGCCGAGAGCTCGCTCACAGCTCGCGCTCCGCACCGGCCAGCTGGTCGGGAAAGTGCGGCTCCTCATAGTCGTCGCGCCAGTCGTGGGGCAGCAGATGATCGAGCACGTCGTCGACGGTCACCGCGCCGAGCAGATGGTTCTCCTCGTCGACCACGGGACCGCAGACCAGGTTGTAGGCGGCGAAGTAGCGGGTCAGCGCGCCGAGCGGGGTGGTCGGCGTGAGGCTGGGCAGGTCGGAGTCGAGGATGCCGCTGACCAGGTTGGCCGGCGGCTCTCGTAGCAGCGCCTGCAGATGCACGCAGCCCAGGTAGCGCCCGGTGGGGGTGGCGGTCGGCGGACGCACGACGAACACCAGCGACGACAGGGCCGGCGTCAGGTCGGGGTCGCGGACCCGGGCCAGTGCTTCGGCGACGGTGGTGTCGGGGGCCAGCACCACCGGCTCGGAGGTCATCAGACCGCCTGCGGTGTCCGGCGAGTGGGCGAGCAGGCGGCGCACCGGCTCGGAGTCCTCGGGGTCCATCCGGCGCAGCAGCACTTCGGCCTCGGTCGGGTTCATCACACCGAGAAGGTCCGCCGCGTCGTCGGGGTCCATGGCCTCGAGCACGTCGGCGGCGCGCTCGGTGTCCAGCTGCTTGAGCAACACGGTCTGGTCGTCCTCGGGCAGCTCCTGCAGGATGTCGGCCAGCCGCTCGTCGTCGAGGGCGTTGATCACCTCGGTGCGGCGTTTGGCCGGCAGGTCGCGGATCGCGTCGGCCACCGCGATGGGGCGCTGGCCTTCGAACTGGTGCAGCAGCTGGGCCACCCCCTGGCCGGGCATCGCCAGCGCCGACGGGGTGAGCCCCTGGACGTTCTGCCAGTCCACCACCTGGACCGTGGAGCGACGGCCGAGCCGGCGCATGCTGCGCACCGCGACCCGGGTCACCACCCAGTCGCGGGTGCGGGTCTGCTCGATGCCCAGGTCGACGACCACCACGTCGACCGTGGCCAGCTGCGGCAGCTCGGGATCATTGACCCGGACCCTGGTGTCGAGGACCTGGCCCAGCACCAGCACCTCGCCGGGGCGCTGGGCGAATCGGCGCAGCGACACGTTGCCGGTGGTGAGCGTCACAGCATTGGGCTCGATCGCGGTGACACGCAGAATCGGAACGAAAATCCTTCGGCGCGTGAGCAATTCGACGACCAAGCCGAGCACGCGGGGTTGTTGGCGCACAATGCTCATACTGATCAGGACATCCCGCACGCGCCCGAGCGATTCCCCGTCGGGCCCGAGGACCACCATGCCTCCGAGCCGCGCCGCGTACACCCTGTTCACCGACGCCATGCCTCAAAGAGTAGGAGTGTAGGCGTGGATAACGCGTATCGACCCCGTAGAACGTGCCTTTCGGTTCCCGGGAGCAACCTGAAGATGATCGAGAAAGCCAAGGGGTTGGCCGCCGACGAGGTGTTCCTGGACCTCGAGGATGCCGTTGCACCAGATGCCAAGGCGCAGGCGCGCACCCAGGTTGCCGCGGCGCTGGCCGGGCCCGGCTGGTCGGGTCAGCTGCGCGGGGTTCGCGTGAACGACTGGACCACACCGTGGACCTACACCGACGTCATCGACGTGGTGTCGGCAGCCGGCGCGCACCTCGACGTGATCGTCTTGCCGAAGGTGACCGACGCCAGCCACGTGCACGCCCTGGACCTGTTGCTGACCCAGCTCGAACGCACCCACGGTCTGCCCGTCGGCCGCATCGGCGTCGACGCCCAGATCGAGGACGCCAGGGGACTGCGCAACATCGACGCGATCGCGGCCGCACGCCGGGTGCAGGCGCTGGTGCTCGGACCGGCCGATCTGATGGCCAGCCTCAACATGCGTACGTTGGTGGTCGGGGAGCAGCCGGAGGGCTACGACGTCGGCGACGCCTACCACCACATCTTGATGACGATCCTCATCGCCGCGCGGGCGCACGGGGTGGCCGCGGTCGACGGGCCGTATCTGAAGGTGCGTGACGTCGAGGCGTTCCGCCGGGTGGCCGGCCGTTCGGCCGCGCTGGGCTACGACGGCAAGTGGGTGCTGCATCCTGACCAGATCGCGGCGGGCAACGAGATCTTCTCGCCGCGCCAGCAGGAGTACGACCACGCTGAGCTCATCCTCGAGGCCTATGAGTGGCACACCTCGAAGGCGGGCGGTGGCCGCGGGGCGGTGATGCTCGGTGACGAGATGCTCGACGAGGCCAGCCGCAAGATGGCGTTGGTGATCGCCGGGAAGGGCCGCGCGGCCGGGATGACGCGTCAGGGCGAGCGGTTCACCCCGCCGACCTGATAGGCCTAATAGTTCGTGTAGGTGCTGCTGCTGGCGATGACGAACACCATGAAGACGATGTAGAGCAGCACGAGGGCCACGATCGCCGAGCCGATCGCCACTCCGGCGACGGCGAGGCCGAAGCCGTCCTGTCCGGTGCGCTTGGTTTCCCGCATCGCCACGATGCCCAGGATCACCCCGGCTACCGAGGGCAGTCCGCACAACGCCAGCCCGGCCAGTGAGCACACCAGTGCGGCGATGGCTTTGCCGTTGGTGCCGGGCGGTTTGAGCGGCCGGTATGGGTCGTACGGGTCGCCGGCATAGGGCGGGTAGGGGTAGGCGCCGGGAGGTGGGTACGGCGGGGGATACACCGGCGGCGGCAGCGGCGGGTAGTTCGCCGGATAGTCCACCGGGGCGTACGGGTCCGGTGTATCGCCGGAAAAAGTTGGGTTGGTCATCGGGTCAGCGGAGGGCGTAGATGCCCCAGATCATGCTGATGATCAACGACGCGACGCCGACGACGATCCCGGCGATGGCCAGACCGTGGCCACCCTGACGGGTCTGCTTCGGTCTCTTAAACACATCTGACCCTTCCGACGACGTGGAGAGTGGAGTTCTAGGCTGCTCCCGTATCAGTCAACACAACAGCACACTACGCTGACGCACCCACTGTGTTAGCTGTGTCAGCCACTGGCGGGTAATCCGGCGGCGGATAGCTCGGCGGCGGGTAGCCGCCCGGAGCCTCGTAGCCGGTGTAGGCCGGCGGCACCGGCGGTGCGGACGGGGCGTCGAAACCCGACGGAGCCGGGGTCTGTTCGATGGGCGGGGCCTCGTAGGCGCCTTCGGAGAGGCCCTGTTCGCCCAGGTTCTGCGGCTTTTCGCCGGAGTCGCCACCGGAAGCTGTCATGCTGTTCAACCTAGCGTATGTGCTGGTCGCGCGTGGCTGGCTCGCCGGGGTGTCGACCCTGGCGGGCACCATCGCCGGCCGCACGTCGTTGAACAGCTAGTGGGCGTTCCGGCGTCTGCGGCCGCACCACGTGACAGACCACCCGCATGACAGGAGAATGAGGACTCATGACCAGCCCCTTCTCGCCCGGACAGAATCCTGGCGTGACCCCTGCAGGCGCGGCGGCGGGCACCCGCCGCGGTCCCGTCGGTTTGCCGACGCCGCCGAAAGGCTGGCCGATCGGCTCCTATCCCACCTACGCCGAGGCGCAGAAGGCTGTCGACTATCTGTCCGACCAGCAGTTCCCGGTCCAGCAGGTGACGATCGTCGGCGTCGACCTGATGCAGGTGGAGCGCGTCACCGGTCGGCTGACGTGGCCCAAGGTGCTCGGCGGCGGCGTCATCACCGGCGCGTGGCTCGGTATTTTCATCGGTCTGGTGCTGGGTTTCTTCAGCCCCAACCCGTGGGCGTCGCTGATCACCGGTGTGGTCGCCGGTGTGATCTTCGGGTTGATCACCTCGGCGGTGCCCTACGCGATGGCCCGCGGCACAAGGGACTTCAGCTCGACCATGCAGTTGGTCGCGGGGCGCTACGACGTGCTCTGCGACCCCGCCAACGCCGAGAAGGCTCGGGACCTGCTGGCGCGCTTGACGATCTAGCGGGGTCACGATTGCGCCGCATGCGGCGAGAAGTGTTGCACATCACGCACCTGGGGTTCTACGGTTTGCCCGCGGGACTATCCCCGCCGTAGACGGACGGGAGGCGGTGTCGTGGCAAGCCCTGGCGCACGCGCTCGGCGGGTGGGCGCCGCCGCGATAGCCGCGCTGACAACCGCGTCACTGGTGTCGGCATGTGGTTCCGGTGACGACGGTCTGGTGGTCAGCCTCTACACACCGGCCAGCGAGACCGCTACCTTCACCGCGGTGGCCAAGCGGTGCAACGAGGAACTGGGCGGCCGCTTCCGTATCGAACAGCGCAGCCTGCCCAAGGGTGCCGACGACCAGCGTTTGCAGCTGGCGCGGCGGTTGACCGGCAACGACCGCACGCTGGATCTGATGGCGCTCGATGTGGTGTGGACCGCCGAGTTCGCCGAAGCCGGCTGGGCACTGCCGCTGTCCGACGACCCGGCAGGCCAGGCCGAGGCCGACGCAGCCGCCGACACCTTGCCCGGTCCGCTCGAGACCGCCAAATGGCAGGGCAAGCTCTATGCCGCACCGGTCACCACGAACACCCAATTGCTCTGGTACCGAGCCGATCTGGTTGCGCCGCCGCCGGACACCTGGGATGCCATGGTGGCCGAGGCCACCCGCCTGCATGCCGAGGGCAAGCCGAGCTGGATCGCGGTGCAGGCCAAGCAATACGAAGGCCTGGTCGTCTGGTTCAACACGTTGCTGGAAAGCGCTGGGGGACAGGTGCTTTCCGACGACGGTAAACATGTGACGCTCACCGACACCCCGGAACACCGCGCGGCGACGGTGAAGGCACTGCAGATCATCAAGGCGGTCGCGACCGCGCCCGGCGCCGACCCGTCGGTCACCCAGACCGACGAGGGCACCGCGCGGCTCGCCCTCGAGCAGGGCAAGGCGGCACTGGAAGTCAACTGGCCCTTCGTGTTCGCCTCGATGCTCGAGAACGCGGTCAAGGGTGGCGTGCCGTTCCTGCCGCTCAACGAGAAGCCGGAACTGGCCGGAAGCGTCAACGACGCGGGCACGTTCACGCCGACCGACGACCAGTTCAACGTCGCGTTCGACGCATCCAAAGAGGTGTTCGGGTTCGCGCCGTATCCCGGAGTGATCCCCGGTCAGCCGACCCGGGTCACCCTGGGCGGGCTGAACATCGCAGTCGCCAAGACCACCCGGCACCCCGCCGAGTCCTTCGAGGCGATCCGCTGCATCCGTAATCTGGACAACCAGAAGTACACCTCGATCGAGGGCGGTCTGCCCGCGGTGCGCACCTCGCTGTACTCCGATCCGGACTTCCAGAAGAAGTATCCGCAGTACGCGATCATCCGCGATCAGCTCACCACCGCCGCGGTGCGCCCGGCCACGCCGAACTACCAGGCGGTCTCCACCCGTATCTCGGCCACGTTGGCCCCCATCACCGGGATCGACCCGGAGAAGACCGCCGATGAACTCACCGTGCAGGTGCAGAAGGCCATCGACGGCAAGGGCCTGATCCCATGACCGCCGCCCGCACCGCCCGCAGCGATGACCGCCGCTCGCAGCGCCGCCTGGCCTATCTGCTGATCGCGCCTGCGGTGATCCTGATGCTCGCGGTGACCGCCTACCCGATCGGCTACGCGGTGTGGCTGAGCCTGCAGCGCTACAACCTCGCCAGCCCGGCCGACACCAAATTCGTCGGGTTCGAGAACTACCAGACCATCCTCACCGACAGGTACTGGTGGACGGCGTTCGTCATCACCCTGGCGATCACGGTGATCTCGGTGGCCATCGAGTTCGTGCTCGGTATGGCGCTGGCACTTGTCATGCACCGCACCATCTTCGGCAAGGGCGTCGTGCGCACCGCGATCCTCATCCCGTACGGCATCGTCACCGTCGCCGCGTCCTACAGCTGGTACTACGCCTGGACGCCGGGAACCGGCTATCTGGCCAACCTGCTGCCCGACGGCAGTGCGCCACTGACACAACAGCTTCCGTCGCTGGCCGTCATCATCTTGGCCGAGGTGTGGAAGACCACGCCGTTCATGGCGCTGCTGCTGCTTGCCGGTCTGGCCCTGGTGCCCGAGGATCTGTTGCGCGCCGCCCAGGTCGACGGCGCCGGGCCGTGGAAGCGGCTGGTCAAAGTGACGCTGCCGCTGATCAAGCCGGCCATCCTGGTGGCGTTGCTATTCCGCACACTTGACGCGTTCCGCATCTTCGACAACATCTACGTGCTGACCGGCGGCGCCAACGACACCGCGTCGGTGTCGATCCTGGGGTACGACAACCTGTTCAAGGCGTTCAACCTCGGGCTGGGTTCGGCGATCAGCGTGCTGGTCTTCCTGTCGGTGGCCCTCATCGCGTTCATCTACATCAAGCTCTTCGGTGCATCTGCGCCCGGCACGGACAACGAGGTGCGGTGATGAGCGAGCGAATCACACCGCGGCGCGCCGCGACGTGGGCCATCATCGACGTCCTCGTGGTCGTCTACGCGCTGTTCCCGGTGCTGTGGATTCTGAGCCTGTCACTCAAGCCCACCTCGACGGTCAAGGACGGCAAGCTCATTCCGTCGCAGATCACCTTCGACAACTACAAGGCGATCTTCACCGGCAACGTGTTCAGCTCGGCTCTGGTCAACTCGATCGGCATCGGCCTGATCACAACCGTCATCGCCGTCGTGGTGGGCGGAATGGCGGCCTACGCGGTGGCGCGGCTGGACTTCCCCGGCAAGAAGGCACTGATCGGCGCCGCCCTGCTGATTGCGATGTTCCCCCAGATCTCGCTTGTCACACCGCTGTTCAACATCGAACGCCGCCTCGGCCTGTTCGACACCTGGCCCGGCCTGATCATCCCCTACATCACGTTCGCGCTGCCGCTGGCCATCTACACCCTCTCGGCGTTCTTCCGGGAGATCCCCTGGGATCTGGAGAAGGCCGCCAAGATGGACGGCGCCACCCCGGCTCAGGCGTTTCGCCGGGTGATCGCGCCGCTGGCCGCACCGGGCATCGTCACCGCGGCGATCCTGGTGTTCATCTTCGCCTGGAACGACCTGTTGCTGGCGCTGTCGCTGACGGCGACCGATGCCGCGATCACCGCTCCGGTCGCGATTGCGAACTTCACCGGCAGTTCGCAATTCGAGGAGCCGACGGGGTCGATTGCCGCCGGGGCGATGGTGATCACGATCCCGATCATCGTGTTTGTTCTGATCTTCCAACGACGGATTGTTGCCGGACTGACCTCCGGTGCGGTGAAGGGGTAGGGGATGGCTGAGATCGTCTTGGACCGGGTGAACAAGAGCTATCCCGACGGTTCGGTCGCCGTGAAAGATCTGAGCCTGACGATCGCTGACGGCGAGTTCGTGATCCTGGTCGGACCGTCGGGCTGCGGAAAGTCGACCACGCTGAACATGATTGCCGGGCTGGAGGACATCAGCTCCGGTGAGCTGCGGATCGGCGGGCAGCGGGTCAACGAGAAGGCGCCGCGTGAGCGGGACATCGCCATGGTGTTCCAGTCCTACGCGCTGTATCCGCACATGACGGTCCGCCAGAACATCGCGTTCCCGCTGACGCTAGCCAAGCTGAAGAAGGCCGAGATCGCGCAGAAAGTCGACGAGACCGCGAAAATTCTTGACCTGACCGACTTTTTGGACCGCAAGCCCGCGCAGCTGTCCGGCGGTCAGCGCCAGCGGGTGGCGATGGGCCGCGCGATCGTGCGCAATCCCAAGGCATTCCTGATGGACGAGCCGCTGAGCAACCTCGACGCCAAGCTGCGGGTCCAGATGCGCGGCGAGATCGCCCGGCTGCAAAACCGGCTGGGCACCACCACCGTCTACGTCACCCACGACCAGACCGAGGCGATGACGCTCGGTGACCGCGTCGTGGTGCTGCGTGCCGGTGAAGCCCAGCAGATCGGTACTCCCGAGGAGCTCTACGAGAGGCCGGCCAATCTGTTCGTGGCCGGATTCATCGGCTCACCAGCGATGAACTTCTTCCCGGCCACGCTCACCCAGGTGGGGGTCAACCTGCCGTTCGGTGAGGTGACGCTGGCGCCGGAGGTGCTCGACGTCGTGCGCAGCCATCCCACCCCGGCCAATGTGATCGTCGGTGTGCGCCCGGAGCACATCGAGGACGCCTCGCTGATCGACGCCTACGAACGCATCCGGGCGCTGACCTTCGAGACGAAGGTCGACCTCGTCGAATCACTGGGGGCCGACAAGTACGTCTACTTCGCCACCTCCGGTGACGGCGCCCGCTCGACCCAGCTCGCCGAACTGGCCGCCGAGTCCGGTGCCGGCGAAAACGAATTCGTGGCAAGGCTTTCCGCCGAGTCGAAGGCGACTGCCGGGCAGACGGTCGAGCTGGCGCTGGATACCGGCAAGCTGCACATCTTCGACGCCGACAGCGGAGTCAACCTCAACATCGCGCCCCGGGCATAAGTGAGCTCACCGCTACCGCAGGTCCGCGAACACGTTCGCGGTCATTTCGCAGGCATCGGTATCGAGTCCGATCCGGACTCGGCGAGCGTGACGTTCCTCGGTGTGGAACGCATCGAGGTGCTGCGGTTCGGGCCCGCCGACGGGGTGGCTCACTATGTGTCGCTGGGCTGTTCGCGCCACCCGATGGCCGACCCGTCCGACCTTGCCGCCGATCCGTTGCGCGGGCCGCGGGCCGAGGTCGTGATGAGCTTGCGGGCAACGGTGCCCACGCCCGGCCTGGCCCGCAGCCTGGCGGTGGTGGCCGCGACGCCGGCCGTCGAAGGTGTGGTGCTGGTCGCCGACGCGCTGATCGATCTGTCGTCGGCGCTGTGGGATGGCGCCCCGTTCACCGCGGTGCTGCTCGGCGCATCCCCGATCGCCGACCTTGAGCTGGCGGCGCCGCTGGATCCGGTGGCGTTCCTCTCGGCCGTGCCGATCACCGCGACGGAGGCGGCGTGGGTGCGGCTCAAGGGCGCCGCGGCGATGCGCCAAGCCTGGGCCGACGATGGTGTCGACGTGCTGGACCCGATGCGGCGGGCGTCCGCACCGAGCTAGAGCCAGTGGTTGCGGCGGAAGTTGCGGTACAGGAAGCTACAGATGCCGACCATCACCAGCACCACCATGGGATAGCCCCACGCCCAATGCAATTCGGGCATGTTGTCGAAGTTCATGCCGTAGATGCCGGCGATCATCGTCGGCACCGCGGCCATGGCCGCCCACGCGGTGATCTTGCGCATGTCGGTGTTCTGCTGCATACCGACCTTGGCCAGCGCGGCCTGCACCAGAGATGACAGCATTTCGTCGTAGCTGGCGATCCGGTCGGCGGCCTGGCTCTGATGGTCCAGGACGTCGCGCATGTAGCGCAGCAGCTCCTTGGTCATCAGGTCCTTGTAGTCGGTGCTGAAGCGCGCCAGCGCGACGGTGAGAGGTGATACCGCCCTGCGCAATTCGACGACCTCACGCTTGAGCATGTAGATCGGCTCGATGTCGGTCTTGGTCAACGGCGAGAAGGTTTCGGACTCGATGGCGTCGATATCGCACTCCATCAACTCGCTGACTTCGCGGTAGGTGTCGACCACGTGATCGGCGATCGCGTGCATCACCCCGTAGGGGCCCAGCGCGAGCTGCTGGTGTTCGGCTTCCAGCCGCTTACGCAGCCCGGCCAGGCCGGTGTGGTCGCCATGGCGCACCGTCACCACGAAGTCGCCGCCGACGAACACCATGATCTCGCCGGTCTCGACGATCTCGCGGGCCAGCGCCACCGACTCGTGTGGGACGTAGATGACGGTCTTGAGCACCAGGAACAAGGTGTCGTCGTAGCGTTCGACCTTCGGCCGCTGGTGGGCGTGCACCGCGTCCTCGACCGCGAGTGGGTGCAGTCCGAACACCTCGGCCACCGACTGCATCTGGAACTCGTCGGGTTCGTGCAGCCCGATCCACACGAACGCCTTCTGTCCCTCGGCCTCGAGCTGGTGCACCTTCTCCAGAGCGGCGGCGTGGGTGTACTTGCCCGGTAGGCGCTCGCCGTCGACGTAGATGGCGCAGTCGACGGTGGCCCGGGCGACCGGGACGTGGATTCGCTTGGCGTCGACCTCCGCCGGGCGGGTACGTGTCACCCCGAGTAGCGAGGGTGGTCGGGCTCGGAACGATGCCATGATCGGGCCTCCCCTCATGCGCGGTACGGCCCAGGTGGGCCCGAGCAGAAATCGTACGCGCCAGTAGCTCCGCGGGCGTTGTTCGATGACGTCGAACCCCATTCTTCGCCCACGGTGGGGCGAGTACCCTGACGCCGTGACCGAAACGGTGCCTACCCCCCGACTCGTCATCGATGACGAGGAAATCTTTGCCGCTCACGTGGGCGGCAAGCTGTCCGTCGAGCTGAAGTCCCCGCTGGACACCCAGCGTGCACTGTCGATCGCCTACACCCCGGGTGTGGCACAGGTGAGCCGCGCGATCGCCGCCGACCACACCCTGGCCGCCCGCTACACCTGGGCCAATCGCCTGGTGGCGGTCATCAGCGACGGCACCGCGGTGCTCGGCCTCGGTGACATCGGCCCGGCGGCGTCGTTGCCGGTGATGGAGGGCAAGGCCGCGCTGTTCAAGACCTTCGGCGGGCTTGACTCCATCCCGATCGTGCTCGACACCAAGGACCCCGACGAGATCGTCGAGACCGTGATCCGGCTGCGCCCGACCTTCGGCGCGGTCAACCTCGAGGACATCTCGGCGCCGCGTTGTTTCGAGATCGAGCGGCGGCTGATCGAGGCGCTGGACTGCCCCGTCATGCACGACGACCAGCACGGCACCGCGATCGTGGTGTTGGCCGCCCTGATGGGCGCGGCCAAGGTGCTCGACCGGGATATGACCGCGCTGAAGGTGGTGATCTCGGGAGCGGGAGCCGCCGGCATCGCGTGTGCCAACATTCTGCTGGCCAGCGGGATCAGCCACATCACCGTGCTGGACTCCCAGGGCATCGTGCACAGCGGGCGCGATGACCTCAACCCGTTCAAGGCCGAGTTGGCCGAGCGGACGAACCCGGCGGCGCTGTCCGGTGGCATGGTCGAGGCGCTCGCCGGTGCGGACGTGTTCATGGGTGTGTCCGCCGGCGTGGTGCCCGAGGAACTGATCGCCACGATGGCGCCGGGCGGCATCGTGTTCGCGATGTCCAACCCCGACCCCGAGATCCATCCCGAGGTCGCCAAGAAGTACGCCGCGATCGTGGCGACCGGGCGAAGCGATTTCCCGAACCAGATCAACAATGTCCTCGCGTTCCCCGGCGTGTTCCGCGGGGCGCTGGACGCCGGAGCACGCCGCATCACCGAGAAGATGAAAGTGGCTGCCGCCGAGGCGATCTTCTCCGTCGTCGGGGATGACCTGGCACCCGACTACATCGTGCCGAGCCCGCTGGATCCGCGCGTCGGGCCCGCCGTCGCGGCCGCCGTGGGTGCAGCGTCCGAAACGGATTGAGCGCGAAAATCTTTCGGCGGCTTGCGCTGGTGCTGCTGGCCCTGCTGCTGGCCGCCTGCGGTAGCGCACCGCCGGGTCCGTCGCTGGCGGTGGGCGCCACGGCCGATCCGCAGGCCAACCTGCTGGCCCAGGTGTATGCCGCCGCGCTGCGCTTCTACGGGACCGGCGCACACGTCGAGGTCGTCGACGATCCGTTGGCGGCGTTGGATTCCGGTGCGGTCAACATCGCCCCGGGCTTCACCGGGCGGCTGTTGCAGACGTTCGCGCCCGGCTCGGCGGCACGCTCGGACGCCCAGGTGTACCGGGCGCTGCTCGGCGCTTTGCCGGAGGGTCTGGCCGCCGGTGACTACACCACCTCCGCCGAGGACAAGCCGGCCCTGGCCGTCACCGATGCCACCGCCACGGCGTGGGGCAGCCGCGACCTCACCGCCGTAGTCCAGCACTGCGCGGGGCTGACGCTCGCTGCGGTGGCCGGGGTCCGCGGGCTGCCGACGTCGGTCGGCACCTGCACGCTGCCACCGGCACGCGAATTCCCCGACGCCGCAGCCATGTTCGCGGCGCTGCGCAACGGGACGGTCACTGCGGCGTGGACCGGCACCGCCGACGCCGGTGTGCCCAGTGACGTCGCGGTACTGGCCGACCGCAAGCCCATGCTGGTGCAGGCCGAGAACATCGTGCCGCTCTACCGGCGCAACGAACTCGACAGGCAGCAGCTGCGGGCGATCAACGAGGTCGCCGGGGTACTCGACACCGGAGCGCTGGCAGACATGCGCAGGCAGGTCGCCGAGGGCGGCGTTCCGAAGTCGGTGGCCGAGGCGTGGCTCTCGGCAAATCCGCTGGGGCGCTAGCTAGCGCGTCGGCGGCGAGAGCCGGGGCAGCACCGCGGAGAACAACCGCTGGTAGCCCGAGCCGGTGACCCGCACGATGGCATCGAGGATCTTGGCGTCGGTGCCGACGAGTACGCGGGCCCGGTTCTTGGCGACGCCGTCGAGGATGATCTGGGCGGCGCGCTCGGGGGAGGTCCGCGCCAGCTTGGTGTCGAATGCCTCGGCCAGTGCGTTCTTGTCGAGACCCTCGGCGGTGGTGGCGTTGCGGGCAATCGCGGTCTTGATGCCGCCGGGGTGCACGGTGGTCACCTTCACCGGATGCTTGGCCAGGATCATCTCCTGGCGCAGCGCTTCGGTGAAGCCGCGCACCGCGAACTTCGCCGAGTTGTAGGCGGCCTGGCCGGGCACCGAGAACAGCCCGAAGATGCTGGAGATGTTGATGACGTGGCCGTCGCCGGATTCGATCAGGTAGGGCAGGAACACCTTGGTGCCGTTGACGACACCCCAGAAGTCGACGTCCATCACCCGTTCGATGTCCTTGAACTGGCTGATCTCGACGTCACCGGAGAACGCGATGCCGGCGTTGTTGTACACCTGGTTGACCTTGCCGAAATGCTGCTTGACGCCGTCGGCGTAGGCGCTGAACGCCTCCCGCTCGGTGACGTTGAGGCGGTCGGCCTTGACGTTCACACCGATGGCCTTGAGGCGCTCTTCGGTGACGGCCAGACCGTCGGTGTCGATATCGCAGATCGCTACGCTGGCGCCCGATCGGCCCAGCTCAACGGCGAGTGCCTGGCCGATACCCGAACCGGCGCCGGTCACCACGGCTACCTTCCCCGCGAACCCCTGCATGAGTGCTCCTCTTGTTTGACGTGTGTCGAACGCGGCCCACGTTAGCGGGTACCCGGACCGCCGGTAACGGCGGGATGCCGATCAGCGATGCTGTGTGCATGAGGTTCCGCCGTATGACGACCGCCGGGGTAGCTGCCGGCCTGATCGCCGGTGCCGCCGCGTTCGCCGCGCCCGCGCACGCCGACACCACGACCGACGACTTCCTGGGCGCGCTGAGCGCCGCCGGCATCGACAACATCGATCCCGGGCAGGCGGTGGCCCTGGGTCAGTCGATCTGCCCGCTGCTGGCCCAGCGCAGCCAGAACACCGCCGATATCGCGTCCACCGTGGCCGACCAGATCGGCCGCCCGCTCGGCCCGGCCACCATGTTCACCGGCATCGCGGTGTCGTTCTTCTGCCCGCGTGCGGTGCAGGATCTGGCCAACGGCACCTCGCCCATCCCACTGCCGTTCCTGAACAACCTCGGCTTCTAGCGCGCGACCTTCGCCGCGAGTGTGCGTCCTCATACGCCGGCCGCGGCGTGTTGCGGATGAAACCGCACACCCGCGGGCGTCCTAGGGAAGCGCCTTAGGCGAACGCCTCGTCGATGATCTCCTGCTGCTCGACGGCATGCACCTTCGACGAACCCGACGACGGCGCCGACATGGCGCGTCGTGAGATCCGCTTGATCCCGGTCAGCTTCTCGGGCAACAACTCCGGCAAGGTCAGGCCGAATGTCGGCCAGGCACCCTGGTTGGCCGGCTCCTCCTGCACCCAGAAGAACTGCTGGGCGTTTGGATAGGAGTCCAAGGTGTTGGACAACCGGCGCTTGGGCAGCGGCGCCAGCTGCTCGACGCGCACGATCGCGACGTCCTCGCGCTTGTCCTTCTCCTTGCGGGCGGCCAGCTCGTAGTAGATCTTGCCGCTGGTCAACAGGATCCGGGTGACCTTGCTGCGGTCGCCGTCACCGTCGGTGTAGGTCGGCTCCTCCATGATCGAGCGGAACTTCTGCTCGGTGAAGTCGCGGATATCGCTGACTGCGGCCTTGTTGCGCAGCATCGACTTCGGCGTGAACACGATCAGCGGCCGGTGCACCCCGTCGAGGCCGTGCCTACGCAGCAGATGGAAGTAGTTCGCCGGCGTCGAGGGCATCGCGATCGTCATCGACCCTTCGGCCCACAGCTGCAGGAACCGCTCGATCCGGCCCGAGGTGTGATCGGGACCCTGGCCCTCGTGACCGTGCGGCAGCAGCAGCACCACGTCGGACAGCTGCCCCCACTTGGCCTCACCGGAGCTGATGAACTCGTCGATGATCGACTGCGCGCCGTTGACGAAATCGCCGAACTGCGCCTCCCACAACACCAATGCGTCCGGATTACCCACGGAATAGCCGTATTCGAAGCCCACGGCGGCGTACTCCGAGAGCGCCGAGTCGTAGATCAGCAACCGGCCGCCGGTGGGCGTGCCGTCCGGGTTGATGGTCAGCAGGTCCAGCGGGGTGAACTCCTCGCCGGTCTTGCGGTCGATCACCACCGCGTGGCGCTGGGTGAAGGTACCGCGCCGGGTGTCCTGGCCGGACATCCGGATCAGCTTGCCCTCGGCCAGGAAGGTGCCCAGCGCCAGCAGCTCGGCGAACGCCCAGTCCACCTTGCCCTCGTAGGCCATCTCGCGACGCTTCTCCAGCACCGGTTTGACCCGGGGATGCACCGAAAAGCCTTCGGGGAAGGCCAGATGCGCATCGCCGATGCGGGCCAGCAGCGACTTGTCCACCGCCGTGGTCATCCCGCGCGGGATCATCTGGTCGGCTTCCACCGACTCGCTGGGCTCGATATCGACCTTCTCCAGCTCGCGGACCTCGTTGAAGACCCGCTCGAGCTGACCCTGGTAGTCGCGCAGCGCGTCCTCGGCCTCTTTCATCGAGATGTCGCCACGGCCGATCAGGGCCTCGGTGTAGGTCTTGCGGACACCGCGCTTGGTGTCGATCACGTCGTACATGTAGGGCTGGGTCATCGACGGGTCGTCACCCTCGTTGTGCCCGCGGCGGCGGTAGCACAGCATGTCGATGATGACGTCCTTCTTGAACTTCTGCCGGAAGTCGACGGCCAGCCGCGACACCCACACACAGGCCTCGGGGTCGTCGCCGTTGACGTGGAAGATCGGCGCGCCAATCATTTTCGCGACGTCGGTGCAGTACTCGCTGGAGCGCGAATCGTGCGGCGAGGTGGTGAACCCGATCTGGTTGTTGACGACAATGTGGATCGTGCCGCCGGTGCGGTAGCCCCGCAGCAGCGCCAGGTTCAGGGTCTCGGCGACCACGCCCTGCCCGGCGAACGCGGCGTCGCCGTGCAGCATCAGCGGCATCACCGTGAACGCCTTGGAGTTCTCGGCGTCGCCGGCGGACTGCTCTTCGAGCAGGTCCTGCTTGGCGCGCACCAGACCCTCGAGTACCGGGTCGACGGCTTCCAGGTGTGACGGGTTGGCGGTGAGCGACACCTGAATGTCGTTGTCGCCGAACATCTGGATGTAGTTGCCGGTGGCACCGAGGTGGTACTTGACGTCACCGGAGCCGTGCGCCTGCGACGGATTCAGGTTGCCCTCGAACTCGCTGAAGATCTGCGAGTAGGGCTTGCCGACGATGTTGGCCAGGACGTTGAGCCGGCCGCGGTGCGGCATGCCGATGACGACCTCGTCGAGCGCATGCTCGGCGGCCTGGTCGATCACCGCGTCCATCATCGGGATGACGGTCTCTGCGCCTTCCAGCGAGAAACGCTTCTGTCCAACATATTTCGTCTGCAGGAACGTCTCGAACGCCTCGGCGGCGTTGAGCTTGCTCAGGATGTACTTCTGCTGAGCCACTGTCGGCTTGTCGTGTTTGACCTCGATGCGCTCCTGCAGCCACTTCTGCTGCTCGGGTTCGAGGATGTGGGTGTACTCCACGCCGATGTGCCGGCAGTACGCGTCGCGCAGCAGGCCGAGCACGTCGCGCAGCTTCTTGGTTTCCTTGCCCGCGAAGCCTTCGACCTTGAACACCCGGTCGAGGTCCCACAGGGTCAGCCCGTGGGTGTTGACGTCGAGGTCGGGGTGGCTGCGGAACCGGGTCTTGTCCAGCCGCAGTGGGTCGATGTCGGCCATCAGGTGGCCGCGGTTGCGGTAGGCGGCGATCAGCTCCAGCACCCGGGCGTTCTTGTCGACGATCGGGTCGGGGTTGTCGGTGTGCCAGCGCACCGGCTCGTACGGGATGCCGAGTTCGAAGAAGATCTCGTCGTAGAAGTCGTCGGAGAGCAGCAGTTCGTGGATGGTGCGCAGGAAGTCGCCGGACTCCGCGCCCTGGATGATGCGGTGGTCGTAGGTCGAGGTCAGCGTGATCAGCTTGCCGATCCCGATTTCGGCGATCCGTTCCTCGCTGGCGCCCTGGAATTCCGCCGGGTACTCCATGGCGCCTGCGCCAATGATGGCGCCCTGACCCGACATCAACCGCGGCACCGAGTGCACGGTCCCGATGGTGCCGGGGTTGGTCAGCGAGATCGTCACACCGGCGAAGTCCTCGGCGGTGAGCTTGCCGTCGCGGGCGCGCCGCACGATGTCCTCGTAGGCGGCGATGAACTGGCCGAACCGCATGGTCTCGCAGTTCTTGATCGCCGCGACGACCAGCGAGCGCTTGCCATCCTTACCCTGCAGGTCGATGGCCAGGCCCAGATTGGTGTGCGCCGGGGTGATGGCGTTGGGCTTGCCGTCGATCTCGGCGTAGTGCCGGTTCATGTTGGGGAACTTCTTGACCGCCTGCACGATGGCGTAGCCCAGCAGGTGGGTGAAGGAGACCTTGCCGCCGCGGGTGCGTTTGAGGTGATTGTTGACGACGATGCGGTTGTCGATCATCAACTTGGCCGGGATGGCCCGCACGCTGGTCGCGGTCGGGATCTCCAGCGAGGTGTTCATGTTCTTGACCACGGCCGCGGCCGCGCCGCGCAGCACTTGTGTCTCGGCGTCGGAGGCCACCGCGGGTCCGGCCGGCTTGGGTGCGGCCGGCTTCTCCGGTGCCGTGGCTGCCGGCGCGGGTGCCGCGGCCGGCGTGGGGGCGGGTGCAGCGGCCGGAGCGGGTGTCGGCGGCGCGGCCGGGGCTGGCGCAGCAGCCTTGCCGTTACCGGTCGACTCGGTCGTGGGTTCCGGGCTGTAGTCGACGAGGAACTCGTGCCAGCTCGGGTCGACCGAGGAGGGGTCGTCGCGGAACTTGCGGTACATCTCCTCGACCAGCCACTCGTTCTGGCCGAATGGTGAACTCGTACTGCTCACGGCAGTTACTCGCCTCGATTCCTGTCGTCCGGGCAAGCCGTGCTCCGACGGTTCGCCCCACTGGTGTGCCCGACTCAACGTCGCCTAAAAGGCTAACGCGTCTTCGGTGTTCCCGAAGCACGTCAGGGTCATGCCCGAAGGCGGCGCGGCAACCGGTGCGACTTCGTCGGCGAACGGTTACCTGCCGGCTACCTTTCGTCGGCCACCGCGGGCAGCAGATGCAGGGTCACCGGCCAGCGCGCCGGGGCCGGCCCGAACGCGATGCGGGCGTTGCCGACGATCTTCTTGCCCATCAGCCGGTTCCCGCCGCCGCCCACCGCGGCGCCGATGCCGACCGGAAGCATCTTGCCCAGTGCCATCGCGCTGCGCTTGATGGTGAAGCGCTTGACGAAATAGCGCATCAGACGGGTATTGAGCTGCGACACCAGCGGCAGCGGCAGCATCTCGGCGCCCTCGGCCAGCCACGCGCCGTTGGTCCGGCCCGGGCCGACCAGCTCGGCGATCGCGCCCTTGCTGTCCTCGCCGACGAGGACGGCCAGCACCAGCGCCTGGCGCCGCTCCCGCTCCTCGAGCGGGATGCCGTGCACCTCGGCGACGGCCAGCACGAAGACCGCCGTGGCCTCCAGGAACACCAGCGTCTCGCCGGCCACCGCCGACAGGGCTGCCAGCGTTCCGATCCCCGGGAACGCGGCGGCTGAGCCGACCGCGGCGCCGCTGGCCATCACCCCGGCCAGGTAGCGCTTCTCCAGCTTGGTGACGATCTCGGCGGGGGTGGCCGCGGGATTGAGTCGGCGAAGCCGCGCGACGTACGCCTTGACCGCAGGCGCCTGCGCCCGGGTACCGCGCTCGAGGATCTGGGACAGCACCCGAGCTGACATCGCCGGATCGTCGTCGATCGTGGCCGGCAGGTTCTCCGGTGACGTGCCCCGTCGGCGGAGTTTCATGCGGGTGCCTTCCTCGTTGTGGCGTGACCTCCAGGCTAACGAACGAGGACGCCCGAAACGTGCCCTGCAGTGATCCCCGTCACCACGGGGGTGGATCGGTGCAGGAGGAACAAATACTCAGAAGGCGGCGCTGTCGATGAGCATGGCAACATCCCGGACAGTGACCACGACGCGCAAGTCGCCCGCCGCCGCATCTCCGGCGGTGCCGAGCCGGACCCGGATGATCGTGATCCTGGGTGCGCTGGTGGCACTGGGACCGCTGACCATCGACATGTACCTGCCCGCCTTGCCGCGGATCGCCCAGGAACTCGGGGTGTCGTCGTCGGTGGCGCAGCTGACGCTGACGGGCACGCTGGCCGGCCTGGCGCTCGGGCAGCTCATCGTCGGCCCGCTGTCGGACTCACTGGGCAGGCGCCGGCCGCTGATCGCCGGAATCGTCGTGCACATGCTGGCCTCCCTGATGTGCCTGCTGGCCCCGAACATGGCGGTGCTCGGTATCGCCCGCGGGCTGCAGGGCATGGGTGCGGCCGCGGCGATGGTGGTTGCCGTGGCGGTGGTGGGCGATCTGTTCACCGACTCGGTGGCGGCCACCGTCATGTCCCGGCTGATGCTGGTGCTCGGGGTGGCCCCCGTGCTGGCCCCGTCTCTCGGTGCCGCGGTGCTCCTGCACGCCAGCTGGCATTGGGTGTTCGCGGCGCTGATCGTGTTGGCCGGGGGACTGCTCGCGATGGCGGTGCTGGCGCTGCCCGAGACGCTCCCGCCGTCACACCGTCGCCCCCTGGCGCTGCGCTCGATCCTGGCCACCTACGCCGAGCTGTTCCGCGATCTGCGGTTCGTGATCCTGGTTCTGGTCGGGGCGCTCGGTATGTCCGGTCTGTTCGCCTACATCTCGGCGGCGCCCTTCGTGCTGCTGGGTCGGCACGGCCTCGATCAGCAGAGCTTCGCGCTGATCTTCGGTGCGGGCGCGATCGCGCTCATCGGCGCCACGCAGTTCAACGTGGTGCTGCTGCGCCGCTTCACCCCGCAGCGCATCATGGTCACCGCGCTGGTGGCCGCCGCGCTGGCCGGGGGTGTGTTCATCGCCCTGGCGGCCACCCACACCGGCGGCCTGGCCGGGTTCGTGGTGCCGGTGTGGACCGTGCTGGGCATGCTCGGCTTCGTCATCCCCAACGCCCCTGCCGTGGCGCTGTCCCGCCACCCCGATGCCGCGGGCACCGCCGCCGCGCTGCTGGGTGCCGCGCAGTTCGGCGTGGGCGCGGTGATCGCGCCGGTGGTCGGTCTGCTGGGCAACGACGAGATCGCGCTGGCGGTGGTGATGACCGCCGGTGTGTCGATCGCCCTGCTGGCGCTGCTCGTCGCCGGCGGCGGCCCCGCGCGGGCCGAGGCTTAGCCCGCCGAGCTGTTCTCGGCGTAGCGCAGCACGGCGGCCACCCCGTCGGCCGGGTCCAGCCGCTCGTCGACGCGCACCAGCGCCGCGCCGGTCGCCACCGCCAGCAGCGGCAGTGCCTCGTCGGCGCGCAGGGTGCGCTCGGGTGCACCGCCGAGGCCCGACAGCGTGTCGGCGTCCGGTGCCACCATCGCCAGATCGGTGTCGGCGACTACGGTGGCGTCGCCGATCTCGCCGATGATCAAGGTCTCCACGGCGCCGTCGCGCAGTGCGGCCGTCACGTCGGCCAGACCCGCCACGGCCAGCCCGGTACCTTGGCCGGCCGCGAAGCGCTGGGCGGCGTCGTCGATGGTGGCCAGCCGTCGCTTGAGGAACTCCTGACCGATCTCGTGGTGCACCTCGGCCTGGTCGGTGCCGGCGGCGCGGCCCCCGCCCTGCAGCTGCACCACCTTGTCAGCGGCCCGCTCGGGCAGGGCCGAGGCCAGCTCGGCGCGCGCGCCGGCCTCACCCTCGATGAACACCAGCTCGGCGTCGGTGTCGTCGAACAGGTGCGTGACGCGGTCGGCGACGGCGCGGATGTTGTTGCGGACGGCCTCGTCGACCCGCGGCTGTGCGCCGCCGAATTCGTGCTCGGCCGACTTGGCCTTGTGCACCGGGTGGCCGTCGCCGTGCACGGTCTCGTTGCTCACCCGGCCCGCGCTGTGCACGGTGATGTCGGCACCGATGTGGTCGACGGAGACCACCAGATAGTTCGTGTGCAGCAGGCCGTGCTCGACGATCGGGACCAGATAGGGCAGTTCCGACACCCGCAGGATCGTGGCGGTCGGCGGCCGGATCAGATGCTCGTCGGTGACGATCGCACCGCCCGCGGCGATCACGGCGCGGCCGCTGCGGCCAACCGGCGGGTGTGCACCGCGCACCGCGGCGTCAATGGCCTCGATCACCGACGTGTCGACGGAGTGCTCCTCGAGATGCTTACGCACATCGCGCAGCCGCGCGTCGAGTTGGGCTGCGGCGTCCCGGGTGTCATGCGAGTCGTCGAAATAGAGCGATACGAAAGGGCCTTTCGCATCCACGAGCGGGCGAAAGCGTTCCGAAAGCATGGTGTCTCCTCAGCTGTTTTGGCGGTCCTGTGTCGGTTCTCCACGGGGACCAGATCCCCCGACAGCTGTCCTTCTCCAACCTACGCGCGAGTACCGCCGTGGCGTAGCCACAGCGGCGGTCGATAGTCTCGATCGGGCATCGCAGTTGGTTTTCTGGCGAAGAGACCCTGCAACGACGATGACGTCAGCCAATGGCTCGATCCGTCGCGCGCAGCCGAAACGAGGTGTGGAGATGACCAGGAGCATGGCCGGCCGCCAGCCGGACGTGGACTTGGCCGACCCGCCCGGTGCACCGGTCAATCCGTGGAACGCGCTGTGGGCCATGATGGTCGGCTTCTTCATGATCCTGGTCGACTCGACGATCGTGGCGGTCGCGAACCCCAGCATCATGGACGCGCTGGAGATCACCGACTACGACACCGTCATCTGGGTGACCAGCTCCTACCTGCTGGCCTACGCGGTGCCGCTGCTGCTGGCCGGACGACTCGGTGACCGCTACGGACCGAAGAACCTCTATCTGGTCGGTCTGGCCCTGTTCACGGTGTCGTCGCTGTGGTGCGGCCTGTCCGGGTCGATCGACACGCTGATCACCGCACGCGCGGTTCAAGGTCTGGGTGCGGCGTTGTTGACGCCGCAGACGTTGTCGACCATCACCCGCATCTTCCCGGCGCAGCGCCGCGGCGTGGCGATGAGCGTCTGGGGTGCCACCGCAGGGGTGGCCACCCTGGTCGGCCCGCTGGCCGGCGGGGTGATCGTCGACCACCTCGGCTGGGAGTGGATCTTCTTCGTCAACGTGCCGGTCGGCCTGATCGGACTGGCCCTGGCGGTGTGGCTGGTGCCCACGTTGCCGACCAACAAACAGCACTTCGACCTGCTCGGGGTGGCACTGTCCGGGCTCGGGATGTTCCTGGTGGTGTTCGGCCTTCAGGAGGGCCAGAGCCACCACTGGGCGGCCTGGATCTGGGCGGTCATCGTGGCGGGAATCGGCTTCTTCGCCGCGTTCGTCTACTGGCAGTCGATCAACCGCAACGATCCGCTGATACCGCTGGAGATCTTCGCCGACCGCGACTTCAGCCTGTCGAACCTCGGTGTGGCCGTTATCGGTTTCGTGGTCACCGCGATGGTGCTGCCGGTGATGTTCTACGCCCAGGTGGTGTGCGGGCTGACGCCCACCCGCTCGGCGCTGCTGGTCGCGCCGATGGCGGTGACCAGCGGTGTGCTGGCGCCCCTTGTCGGCCGCATCGTGGACAACACCCATCCGCGTCCGATCATCGGGTTCGGGTTCTCGGTGGTGGCGATCGCGTTGACCTGGCTGTCGATCGAGATGACGCCGTCGACCCCGATCTGGCGGCTGGTGTTGCCGCTGGCCGCGATGGGGGTGGGTATGGCGTTCATCTGGGCGCCGCTGGCCACCACCGCGACCCGTAACCTGCCGCCGCGGCTGGCCGGCGCGGGCTCCGGGGTCTACAACGCGACGAGGCAGGTCGGCTCGGTGCTGGGCAGCGCGGGGATGGCCGCACTGATGGCGGCCCGGATCAACGACGAGTTGCCTGCGGCTCCCGCCGGTGCCCCGCCGGGCGAGCTGGCGGTGCTCAAGCTGCCGTCGTTCCTGCACGAGCCGTTCGCGGCGGCGCTGTCGCAGTCGACTCTGCTGCCGGCGTTCGTGGCGCTGTTCGGGATCATCGCGGCCCTGTTCATGCTCGGTGGGGCGCCCCGGCGGATCGCCGGCCCGAGCCGCTCGGGTGCCGACGAGGTGACCGACCGGATCCCGGCCTACTACGACGATGACGACTACATCGAGTACGAGGTCGACCGGGAACCGATCTTCACCGACGTGCCCGAGGTGGTCGACGACGAGACCGAGCAGATCGTGTGGCGACGTCCGGTCGAGCCGCTGCACGTGCCGGTCGTCGAGCCGATCGGCTTCGCCCACAATGGCTTTCATGTTGACGAGGACCACTTCGCGCCGCTGGACAGCGTGCGCCCGACCTTCGCCGAGGTGTTCGCCGACGATGACGAGCCGGCGACGATCGCCGAGGACTTCCCGCTGTGGACGGTGCCGGAGGCCGCTGCGAACTCAGAACCGGAGCCGCTGTCGCGGCATCGCCTCAGGGACGCCGGTGAAGCGCCCCGCGCACGGCATTTCCGCGAAGACTCCGGCGACGCCGAGTCCTACGGGCGCCACTCCCTGCGCGACTGACGCGTCTGTCAATTTCCCGGTTGCGTGCGCCTGCGTGCCGCTAGCCTGACTGCTGGTCGCACGGGTGCACGCCCGAGGATCGAAAAGAGCGCCAGCATGAACCACTTTGACAATCTCCGAGTCGGTGTCGCGGTGCTCGCGACGGCCGGTATGGCCGGCTGCGCGTCGGGCGGCCGCCCCACCGCCGAGACGTCACCGGGCACGCCGTCGACGGTCGCCGCCCCGACCCCCACGGCCGCCACGGCGACCGGCCCCGGCGCCGACGGTTCGCTCACGGACGTGCCGTGGCCGCAGGTCGGGCCGGGCTGGACGCTGGCGCAGTGGAGTCCGGAGCAGAATGCCGGTGCGACATTGTATTTGGTGGATCCGGCGGCAGACCGCTACGCGATCACCACCTTGGAACGGGGCACCGACGTCGAGCTTGTCGACTGGTCCGGCGACGGCAGTCACGCGCTCTTCGCCCCGGCGGCGGTCACGCCGTCGTCGGCGATCTCGGTGGACCTGCGCACCGGTGCGCAGAGCGCCGTCGCGCTGTCCGGTTACCCGCGCTACACCCGTCCGGACGGTTTGGCGCTGCTGGTGTCGACGGAGTTCAACGGCAAGAAGCCGGGCACCCTGAAAAGGATTGACCTGCAGGGCAATCCGCAGCTGGCGTACCCGACCGAGGATCTCGGTGGGGCGGGGCCGTTCAGTGGCGAATACGCGGCGTCGCCCGACGGCACGCAACTCGTCCTTGGCACGGCGAACCTCGGAAACGAGCTCGTGCCCAGGACCGACAACAGCCTCGTCGTGCTGGGTAACGACGGCACGGTGATCCGGCGGCTGGCGGCCCCGATGCCCGAAGCCGTGTGCAAGCCGGTGAAATGGTGGACGCCGCAGACACTTCTGGCCCAGTGCGTCGCTGAGAAGGGTTCGGCCAACCAGTTGTGGGAGGTGCCCCTGGACGGCGGTGCACCAACCGCGCTCACCGCGGTCAACTCCGGGCAGGGCGACGACCCGGCCTTCAAGGGCGATCTCGGCGACGTGGACGCCTGGAAGCTGCCGAGCGGTGTGTTCCTGCAGTCGCTGGGCGCGGGCTGCGATCGCTTCCTCTCCCGGCTGACCTCCGACGGACACACCACCCGCGTGCAGGTTCCCGACGTGGCCGCCGGCGCGGTCGTGACCGGCGCGA
Organism: Mycobacterium sp. DL592; assembly: GCF_011694515.1. Lineage (NCBI taxonomy): Bacteria > Bacillati > Actinomycetota > Actinomycetes > Mycobacteriales > Mycobacteriaceae > Mycobacterium > Mycobacterium sp. DL592. The sequence continues at coordinate 1,205,601 of NZ_CP050192.1, forward strand.
CCAACGGCCGCCTGGTCCTGCGCGATCAGAAGAACTGCCGCGGAACCACGTCGCTGGTGAGCTTCGACCCGGCGACGAACACGTCGACCGTTCTGCTCGGCCCACCGGTCAACGGGGGATCGGTCAGCCAGTCGATGCTCTACCGGAGTGCGGATTCCTGAGCATGTGCGGGCCGGCACCCGCGTGCTCGTTCTTCCCGGGCAAGGATTATGCTCGCCAGAAAAGAGAACAACGTTTCCAGCGAGGAGAACGATGGGCCAGAAACGCGCGTTGACCGACCGTACTCTGGTGGTATCGGGCGGCAGCCGCGGTATTGGCTTGGCGATCGCGCAGGGCGCGGCCCGCCACGGCGCCAACGTCGTGCTGCTCGCCAAGACGGCCGAGCCGCACCCAAAGCTGCCCGGGACGGTGTACACCGCCGCAGCCGAGATCGAGGCTGCCGGCGGGAAAGCCGTTGCAGTCGTGGGCGATGTGCGCAGCGAGGACGATGTCACGCGTGCTGTCGAGGCGGCGGTCGAGCACTTCGGAGGGGTTGACATCTGCATCAACAACGCCAGCGCCATCGCCACCGACCCCTCAGAGTCGCTGTCAGCCAAGAAGTTCGACCTGATGCAGCAGATCAACATCCGCGGCACGTTCCTGCTGACCAAGGCCTGCCTGCCGCACCTGCGCAGATCGCCGAACGCACATGTGGTCACCATCGCGCCGCCGCTGAACCTCAACCCGCACTGGCTTGGCGCCCACCCGGCCTACACGCTGTCGAAGTACGGCATGACGCTGCTGTCGATGGGCTGGGCCGCCGAATATGCCGGCACCGGAATCGGATTCAGCTGCCTGTGGCCGGAGACCTACATCGCCACCTCGGCGGTGGCCAACTCGCCCGACTTCGAGAAGGCGATGGCGTCGTCGCGCAGCCCGCAGATCATGGCCGACGCCGCCGTCGAGATCCTGACCTCGCCGGGTGCGGAGGTCAACGGCGCCTGCCTGATCGACTCCGATGTGCTGCGCGCTGCGGGTATCGAGGATCTGTCGGCCTATGGCGGCGGGGACAACCCGATCGTCGATATCTTCGTCGACCGCTAAGTTCAGCTGACCGGCAGCAGGTCGGGGTAGTCGGTGCGCACCGGCCGGCCGTGACTGAAGAACGTCTCGAACGGGGCCACGACGGTGGCGCCGGCGCCGGCTGCGGATAAGGCCTGTGCCTTGAACATTCTTGCCGCCGAGCTCAATTCGTGGCGAACCGCCGCCCCGCGGCTGCCCAGGGCGGGAACCCAGGGTGCACCCCAAAGGGTGACCTCGCTGCGCGACGACCGTAGCGCGGCCCCCACCGCCTCGCGGACACCGTCGTCGGCATCGCACAGCGGCCCCGACACGGCGAGCGCTCGACTTGGCGGCCTGTCGCCGCACAGCGACTCCGCTGCCGCGGTCCGCACGCCCAGAATCCGCAGCGGAGCCGCGTCCACACCGTCGGGCACCGCGACGGTGACCTCCCAGCCCGCCATCACCCGGTCGAACAGCCAGCCGCCTGCGCCTGTCACGACATCGGCGACATCGGTGCCTAGGACATCGAGTTCGTAGCGGGCGCATCGGGGTGCCCGCTGGCCGCGGGTCGCGACGCCCTCGTCGATGCCGAACACGTCAGCTCTCATGGACCCTCCATCGATCGGCGCACACGCCAACAGCGTGACACTTCAGCGCCATTCTGTAAAGGTCAGGATAGCGCAAAGAAGCGCCGCAGGGCCGCGGCTTGCATGTCGAAGAGCTCCTCGGTGACCGACCATTGCGGGCACAGGGAGTCGAATCCGTGGCAGGTCGCGCCGAAGAGGTGCACATCGGTGCGGACGCCGGCGCGCATCAGCTCGCGGGCGTAGTCCAGTGCTTCGTCGCGCAGCGGGTCGAGCTCGGAGCAGGTGATGAATGTGCTTGGTGCGCCGCTCAATCGGGGGTTACGCGCCGGCACTGCTGCGCCGGTCGGTGGGTGGTCGCCGAGGTAGTGCCGCCACATCAGTGTGGCGGCGGGTCCGTCGAAGCCGGGGGTGGTGCAGAACTCCGCCTTGGCGGGGGTGGGCCGGTCGTCGAGCACCGGCTGATGCAACACGGCGCCGACGATCGGTACGACGTGCTCGGCGGCGCGCTGCGCCAGCCCCGCGGCCAGTGCCCCGCCTGCGCTGCTTCCCGCGACGGCCAGCCGGTCGCGGTCCAGGCCCAGCCCGGCCGCCTGGGTCCATGCCCAGTGCAGGACCGCCATGGCATCGTCGAGGGCGGCCGGAAACGGGTGCTCGGGGGCCAGGCGGTAGTCCACCGACAGCACCGTGCAGCCGCTGCGGCGGGCGAGCTCGACGCACTGGCGGTGGTCGGTGTCGAGGTTGCCGAGGACGAACGCGCCCGAGTGGCAATAGATCACCGCCGGGGACGGTGCCGGCGCGCCGCGGTAGATGCGCACGGTGACCGGCGGCGCGCCCTCGCGCTCAACGGTGGCCTCGGCGATCTGCACACCGACGGTGCCGACGGCTGCGACCGACTCACGTCGGCGCTGGTTCAGTGAATCCCGCACGGCGGCAAGGGTGTCCAACGACAAGTCGGTGCGGGCGGCGGCGAACGGGTGCAGTGCGGGATCGAGCCTGCGGACGATCTCGGGGTCGGCGTGTGAGGTCAGCCGATCTGCAGGCACTGACCACCGTCGACGACGAGTTCGGATCCGGTGATGAACGACGCCGCGTCGGAGACCAGGAACGCCACCGCGTCGGCGACCTCGGCCGGTTTTCCCAGCCGGCCGCTGTAGGCGCGGGCGGCCAGGCGGTCGCGGGCGGTCTCGTCGAGCATCGGCGTCTCGATCGGGCCGGGGAACACCGAGTTGACCCGGATACCGTCGCGGGCCAGTTCCGCGGCGGCGATCTGGGTCAGGCCGCGAAGCGCCCATTTCGACGACCCGTAGGCGGCGTGGAACGGGAACGGCCGGATGGCACCGGTGCTGCAGGTGTTGACCACAGCCGCACCCTCGGCGCGGCGCAGGTGGTCAAGGCATGCGGTGATGCCCAGGAAAGGCCCCAAAGTGTTGATCCGCCAGGCACGTTCGAAACCCTGCGCGGTCTCCTCGCCCAGCGGGGCGCGGTGCAGCGCACCGGCATTGTTGACCAGGACGTCGAGCCCGCCGAAACGCTCGACCACCCCGGCGACTGCGGCAGCCCACTGCTGTTCGGAGGTCACGTCCAGCTCGACGGCCAGTACGTCGGGGTCCTCGGCGGTGACCTCGAGGCGGTCGGCGGCGGCCACCAGGAACCCGTCGGCCCGCAGCCGGGTGACGATCGCCGCGCCCTGCCCCCGGGCCGCTCCGGTGACCAGCGCTACCCGGCTCACCGTGGCCCCGCGGCGTCGTCGAGATGGGCGGCGGCTCCCCGCCGGAGCGCCTGTGATTCGGCGGCAAGAGTGATCATCTGAAAGCCCAACGCGGCCAGTTCCTTTCCGGTCTTCCCATCTCCGGCGTGCACACCCGCCACGACGTTCGCGGTGAGCGCTGCCTGCTGTACCCGGGCCATCGCATCGCGCACTGCCGGGTTCGCGGTGGCGCCCGCCACGCCGACGCCCAACGAGATGGCCAGGTCGGCGGGTCCGACGTAGACGCCGGAAAGGCCGGGCACCGAGCAGATCTCGGCGACGGCGTCGAGGCCGCGGGTGGTCTCGATCATCGCGAACACACTGACCCGATCCTGCAGGGCGGCTGGGTCGCGGCCGATGTCGGCCCGCAGCGGCCCGTAGCTGCGCACCCCGGCGGGGGCGTAGCGGGTGGCCGCGACCGCGTCGGCGGCCTGCTGCGGGGTGTCGACCATCGCGACGATGATCGCGTCGGCCCCGGCGTCGAGCACCCGGCCGATCGGTGCGGGGTCGGCCGAGGGCAGCCGGACGGCCGTGGCGATCGGCACGTGCTCGATGCGGCGCAGCATCACCGCCACGTCGGCGTCGTCGAGATAGCCGTGCTGCAGATCGAATCCGATGTAGTCATAACCGGCGCCGGCGAATTCGCTCGGCCCGAGAAACGAGGGCCCGGTGATCCAGCCGCCCCACACCTGCGCCTTGGCGGCCAGCGCGTGCTGCAGCCTGCTGCCGGTCATGAGTCCACGATCGCGATCTTGACCCGTCCTGGCGTTGGGCGGCAGGCGAATTCGAAGGCGTCCTGGACCTCGTCGACACCGAAGGTGTGGGTGACGTACATGCCGAGCAGATCGGGGTGCGCGCGGGCGAACGCGTCGGCGGCGTCGAGCACGCGTCGACGATCCAGCGTGACACCCGATTTCAGGGTCAGGTTGTTGCGCAGCATGGTGCGCATGCTGATCGGGTAGCTGTCGTCGTCGGGCACGCCGAAGTAGAACACGGTGCCGCCGAACGCCGCGGCCTGCACCGCGTTGTTCAGGGTGGCGACCTGATGGCCAACCGCTTCGATGACCACGTCGGGCCGGTCGTGGGGCGACAGGTGCGTCACCCACCGGTCGCTGGTGGACCGGACCACGGTGTCCACGCCGAACTTCGCGCCGATGTCGTCGCGGTAGATCGGGTCGACACCGGTGACCCGTGCGGCGCCGAACGCCTTGGCCACGTAGGAGAACAGCAGCCCGATGGAGCCCTGCCCGATCACGGCGACATGCTTGCCGGCCAGCGACGGGAGTTGTTCGACGGCGTAGAGGATGCAGGCCAGTGGCTGCAGGCCGACGGCGTGGGCGGGGGACAGGGCGCTGTCGTAGGGGGCCAGCCCGTCGCCGTCGGACACGACGTACTCCATCAGACCGTCGAAGCCGGAGGCCCAGCCGACCACCAGGTCACCGACCTGGTGGCGCGGGTGGGCGGAGGCGATCACCTCGCCGGCGATCTCGTGAATCGGGAAGCCGGCCATTTCGGCGGCCAGCGCTCCGGTGTCGCCGGGCAGTCGGCCCTGGACGCCTTTGAAGCCCGGCAGGTCGCTGCCGCAGACGCCGGCTGCCAGGAACTTCAGCAGCACCTGGCCGTCGCGAAGCGTGTCGGGATCCGGTGCGGGGAGGGTGACCTTCTCGAAGGTGTACGGCGCGACGAGGCGATAACACCACGTTGACAATGGCACGCCAGCAGCGTGACACTCGTGCGATGTTTTGTAAAGGCGCGCCATGAGTGTCCTCGAGTCGGAACCGGTCCGGACAACCCTACTGGCCGAAGGGTTCTGCTTCGGTGAGGGTCCGCGCTGGTTCGAGGGATTGCTGTGGTTCTCGGACATGCTCGGCGAAGCGGTGCACACCGTCAGCTTCGACGGCTCGGTGACCACGGTCGCGCTGCCCGGTCACGCCCCGTCCGGCTTGGGGTTCCGGCCTGACGGAACCCTGCTGATCGCCTCGGCCGAAGCCCGGGTGATCCTGGGCTACGACGGGGAGACGGTCACCGAGGTGGCCGACCTGTCGGCGGCGACGCCGGCGAGCCTCGGTGACATGGTCGTCGACGGCCGCGGCCGGGCCTATGTGGGCTCCCAAGCCCGCGAGCATGGCGTGATCGTTCGGCTCGACCCGGACGATTCGGTGCGAGTCGTCGCCGCTGACCTCGATTTCCCCAACGGCATGGCGGTCACGCCCGATGGCGCCACCCTGATCGTGGCCGAGTCGACCGGCCGACGGCTGAGCTGTTTCGGCATCGACGGTTACGGCGACTTGTCCGGGCGCCGGGTCTTCGCCGACGGACTCGACGGTCCGCCGGACGGGATCGCACTGGACGCCGACGGCGGGGTGTGGACGTCGATGACGCTCGCCCACCAGTTCCAGCGGGTAGTGGCCGGCGGTAGCGTCACCGACCGGATCGACATCGGGGAGCGGGCCGCGATCGCCTGCATGCTCGGCGGAACGGATCGCCGCACGCTGTTCCTGTTGTCGAGTGCCGACGCGTACCCGGCGCGGATGGCAGGAACGCGGACGTCGCACGTTCAGACCGTCCGGGTCGAGGTCGCAGGGGCGGGCTTCCCCGCAATCGAAAGGTGAGCATGACCGACAGCTACTACGAACTCGTCGACCCCGCCGATCCGCGAGGGGAGAAGTTCCGGGCCACCGACATGGTCCGCAGTACGTGGTCGTCGCACATTCAGCACGGCGGGCCGGTGTCGGCGTTGTTGGTGCGGGCCATGGAGCACTGCGCGCAGCGCGACGACACCCGGCTGAGCCGGGTGGTGGTCGACCTGCTGGGCGGGGTGCCTGCCGACGGTGATCTGTGGGTCAGCGCCGCGATCGAACGGGGCGGCAAGCAGATCGAGTTGGTCAGCGCGGTGATGTTCGGGCAGGGCCCTGACGGGGTGCCCCGGCCGGTCGCTCGGGCCAGCGGCTGGCGATTCCAGACGGTGCCCACCGAGGACCTGCTCAGCGCGCCGGTGCTGCCGCTGGCGCCGCGGGAGGCGGGCGTCAACCGCAACCTGGCCGAGAAGTTCGACCCGAACTACGTGCACAGCACCGAATGGCTGTGGCTGACCAAGCCGCTCGCGCCCGGGCCGGGGGAGTCGTGGCTGCGGCCACGGGTGGATCTCGTGCACGGTGAGGAGATGTCGCCGATGCAGCGGCTGTTCGCGATTGCCGACTGCGCCAACGGAATCGGCTCGAAGATCGACATCACCAAGTACACCTTCCTCAATACCGATCTCGCGGTGCACGTGCACCGGGTGCCGGCCGGGGAGTGGGTCGGGATCCGTTCGGAGACCAGATACGGCCCGGACGGCGTCGGTACCACCGTGGGCACCTTGTTCGATGACAGCGGGGCTGTCGGCAGTATTCAGCAGTCGGTTCTGGTGCGGCCTCGACAGTAACCTCACGGCGGCAGAACCCGCGTTTTACCGCCGTGAGGTTACTGTCGCCGATCAGTCGAACAGCACCGCCGGGTTCAGATACCCGGTCGGGTCGAAGGCGGCCTTGATGGTGCGCATCGCGGCGATGTCGGCAGGTTCGCGCGACATCCCGAGGTAGGCCCGTTTGCGGCTGCCGATGCCGTGCTCCGAGCTGACGTTACCGCCATGGGCGGCAATGAGTTTCATCATCGCGGCGTAGAGATGGCTCTCCTGCTCGGCGTCGCAGCGCAGCACGTTGAGGTGCAGGTTGCCCTCGCCGATGTGGCCGAAGAGGATCGGGATGGCCTGCGGGGCAAGCTCGGCGACCAGTGCCGCGGAGTCGGCCGCGAACGCCGGGACGGCCGAAAGTGGCAGCGAGACATCGAATTTCAGCGGCGGCCCGAATAGACCGACGATCTCAGCCGTCGACTCGCGGACCTGCCACAGCCGCTGCTGGGAGCCCGCGTCGATGCCGACGGCGGGCTCGTCGGCCAGATCGGCGTCCTCGAGCGCGTCGGCCAGCCGCTCGGTCAGGTCGATCTCGCCTGCCAGTTCGACCAGCAGCAGCCAGTCGCCCTCGACCGGCACCGGCACGTCGAAGTGTTCGGCGGCCAGTACGGCCGCCTGCGCGTCGAGCATCTCCAGCGCCGCGACGGACTCGGTGTCGCGCAGCGCCCGGCCGGTGGCCACCAATGCCTCAAGGTCGGCGAACCCGCACACCGCCGTGACCCGGTGTGCGGGAACCGGATGCAGGCGAAGGTCCAGTGCGGTGATGACTCCCAGCGTGCCCTCGGCGCCGACGAACAGCGCCGCCAGGTCGTAGCCGGTGTTGTCGGCGCGCACCTGGCTGTGCCGGTGCACCACCGAACCGTCCGGTAGCGCGACGTCCAGGCCGATGACCTGTTCGCCCATGTTCCCGTAGCGCACGGTCCGCAGGCCGCCGGCATTCGTCGAGGCCATCCCGCCCACCGTGGCCGAGTCGCGGGCCGCGAGGTCCACCCCGAACAGCAGGCCCGCCGCCGCGGCAGCGCGCTGCACACCGGCCAGCGTCACCCCGGAGCCCACCCGGACGCGGCGGTCGGTCACGTCGACCTCGCCGATCTCGGTCAGGCGTTCCGTGGACAGCAGTACGTCGTCGTGCTCGGGCACGGTGCCCGCCACCAGGGAGGTCCGACCGCCCTGCACGGTCACCGGCACCCCGGCGTCGCGGCATTCCCGCAACACCGCGGCCACCTCGTCGGCCGAGCCGGGCCGCACCAGGGCGCTGGCCTGCCCCCGGTAGCGCCCGGTGTAGTCGACGCTGCGGCCGTCGAGCACGTCGGTGTCGGTGACGACCTGCGCGCTGCCCACGATGGCCTGCAGCCGCTGTGTCAGCGTAGAGCTCATGGCGAGGGTCTATCACACATCGCCAGGAACGCCCCCAACTCCACCAATCCCGCCGGTGTCGACGGCAGGTACTCGGTCAGCATCGCCGAGCGGACGATCACCGCGGCGTACTTGGCCCGGCTCACCGCGACATTGAGCCGATTGCGGTTGAGCAGGAACGAGATTCCGCGCGGCACATCGGCGATTGACGACGCCACCAGCGACACGAACACCAGCGGGGCCTGCCGGCCCTGGAACTTGTCGACGGTGCCTGCCTGCACATCGCCCAGCCCGGCCTGGTCGAGTAGGTGGCGCAGCAGCACCACCTGCGCGTTGTAGGGGGTGACCACCAGCACGTCGGCGGCGGTCAGTGGCCGGGTGCCGCTCTCGTCGGTCCACGCTGCGCCGAGCAGCCGGGTGATCTCGGCGACGATCGCCTCGGCCTCCTCGCGGCTGTCGGTCGAGTTGCCGTCGTGGTCGATGGACAGCACGTGCACGCCGGGCTCGATGCCGTCGAGTCGGCGTGCGGCCGTCGTCTCCTCGACCGAGTGCAGCCGCCCGTCGTAGCTCAGCCGCGACACGGCGGCACACACCGACGGGTGCATCCGGTACGAGCGGTCCAGGAAGTAGCCGAGCTTCTCGGGCAGCGTGTGCCTGCCGTCGACCAGCCAGCCCAGCGCCGAGGCGTCGACCGGCTCGGGATGGGTGCCCTGGCTGACCTGCGGCAGCTGCTGTGGATCGCCGAGCAGCAGCAGGCTGGTCGCCGAGGCGGCCACGGCGATGGTGTTGGCCAGACAGAACTGGCCGGCCTCCTCGATCACCAGCAGGTCGAGTGCTCCCGCCGGCACCCGGTTGCGGTTGGCGAAATCCCACGCCGTACCGCCGATCACGCAACCGGCGTTGTCGGCGATGAACGCCGGGTAGGCAGCCTCGTCGATATCGGTCCACGGCCCGGTACCGCTGTGCTTCTTGGCGACGACGGCCGGGTCGACGCCGGCGCCGATGATGTCGCGAAACAGGTTCTCCACCACGGCATGTGACTGTGCGACGACCCCGACGCGCCAGTGCTGGTCGTTGACCAGGGCGGCGATCACCCGGGCTGCGGTGTGGGTCTTGCCGGTGCCCGGCGGGCCGTGCACCGCGATGTAGGAGCAGTCCAGCGACCGCAGTGCGGCGGTGATGTCGGCGACGCAGTCGCCGGTGCGCGGCAGCGCCCCACCGGTGCGGGGCGGGCGGCGCAGCAGGATGTCGACGACCGCCGACTGCGGCAGCACGGGCAGGCCGTCGGCGATCTGCGCGGCGGTGGCGTCGATCGACTCGCGCAATGCCTTGGTCGCAAACGGCGCACCCGGGGTGAGTGCGAACGGGAGGCGCTCATAGGGGCCGCCGTGCTTGGGTTCTCGTTCCCTGACGAGCACCTCGGTGGGCGCGGCCGGGTCGTCGCACTCCAGGACGGTCACCGGAGCGTAGGCGCGGCGTTCCGGATCGTCGGACAGGCCCGCCGGTGTCGGCGGATCGTAGAGCGCATACATGTCGCTGCTGAGTTCACCCGCGGCCATCGACCCGGTCAGCCGCAGGCGGCGCTGCGGCTTACGGGCCCGCGGAGGCGTGTGCCAGTCGGTGTCGATCTCAGGCTCGTCGACGAGGAAAACACCTGTGGTGTCGGACCATTCGTCGACGGGACTGTTCAACCGGTCGAAATGGCCCCACCAGAACGGCTTGTCCTCGCGGCGGTGGTAGCCGCGGGCGGCGGCGATCATCGCGACCGCCCGCTGTTCGGGGCTGCGGGCCGAGACATCGTCACCGACGAAGCGTGCCAGCTTCTTGGCGACGTCGTCGTGGACCTCGACCTGTGCGCCCTCGCGCACGCTCTGCGGCCCCAGCGGGGGTACACCGGATTCGAATGCGCGCCGCAGCAACCAGTCTCGCAGCATCCGGGTGGACCGGCAGTCGTAGTGGTTGTAGTCCTCGATCTCCTTGAGCACGTTGGCGGCCTCGTCGGCGCGGTCCTCGGCGAGCAGCTCGCAGTAGCGGGCATACATCGTGATCGAATCCGTCGCGGTGGTGACGTCACCGGTGCGCAGCTGCGCACCCATGTACAGCGGCTCCAGCGACTTGAGGCTGTAGTTGCCGGTGCCGACCCGAATGCTCTTGCGCACCAAGGGATACAGATCGACCAGCACGCCGTTGCGCAGCAGCTCGTCGACTTCGTCCTCACCCTCGCCGTACCGGCCGGCCAGCCGCAGCAGCGCGGTCTTCTCGTAGGCCGCGTAGTGGTAGATGTGCATCTTGGGAAAACGCTTGCGCCGCTTGCGTACCAGGGTCAGAAAGTCGCGCAGGGCCTTGCGTTCGGCGGCGCGGTCATGCGCCCACAACGGCTGGAACTCGTCCTGGGCGCTGAGCACACCGAACATGTACTCCAGGCCCCAGTCGCGCCCATCGGCAGTCCACAGCGGATCGCCCTCGAAGTCGAAGAACAGATCGCCCTTGTCGTGGTCGGGCAGCAGCATCAACGGCTGAGCGTCGACGACCTCGAACGGCGGCTTACCGTCGCGGGGTGCGATCTGCAGGCGGGCCTGACTGCACAGCGCCTGCACGGTGCGGGCGGGCAGATCCGGCACCGGCCCCTCGTGGGCGGCCAGCTCGGTCATGGTGGTGATCCCGGCGTCGATCAGGCGGGCCCGCTGGCTCACCCGGATGCCCGCGACCAGCAGCAGGTCGTCGTGGGCGCGCACCTTGTCCTCGCATTCCGGGCAGCGCATACAGGCCCGGATGGTGTCGTCCTCCCAGCTGACGGCCGCGCCGCCCGCGTAATGGCGGTCCAGCAGGTCCTGCAGCTCGGCGCGCCGGGAGCGATACACCGGAAGAAGCTCGTCGACCCGGTAGGTCATGGTCGTCTGGTCGCCGAGAACCAGCTGCACCTCGTCGTGCACCGGAACCCCGTCGGCGGCCAGCGTCTCGGCGTAGGCGGCCAGCTGCAGCAGCGCCTCGACCTTGACCGAACGGGCCAGCTTGGTGTCGCGCAGCCGGTAGCGGTCGCCGTCGAGCACCAGGAAGTCGGCGAACCCGACGAATCGGCCGTCGAACATCGCCGCCTGATAGATGACCGCCGCGCGGCGCTCGACCGCGCGGCGGGTGGCGTCGGCGGCCGCGGTCAGCCCGGCCAGCGAGTAGGCGGGCCGACCGATCACGGCGACGTCGGCACGCTCCCGCAACTCGCGAAGATGGCGGTGTTCGTGATCGTCACCGAGGGCGGCCGTGCGGGCCAGCAGCTCGTCGGCCGACGAGACCTTCGGGCCGCGTCCGAGTTTCGCGTCGAAGGAGCGCAGCAGCGCATACTCGCATCTTGCGGCCGCGGCGAGATCGGATGCGCTGTAGACGACACTGCCGTCGATGACGAACACAGCCCCACTCTAGGCGGGGGACCCGACAGCTCAGGGGTGCGCGGCGACCGCCGCGACGGCCGGCTTCTGACGCGCGACCAGCAGGGCCTCGAGTTCGTTGGCAGGCAGGGGCGGCGAGAAATAGTTGCCCTGACAGAAGTTGCAGCCCAGCGAACGCAGCCTGGCGACCTCTTCGGAGTTCTCCGCGCCTTCGGCGATCACTTCCATGTCGAGGCTGCGGGCCAGCACCACGATGGTCTTGACGATCTGCAGGCTCTCCATATTGCTCTCCATCCGGGAGATGAAGGAGCGGTCGATCTTGAGCACCTGCAGCGGGAACCGGTGCAGGTAGCTCAGGCAGGAAAACCCGGTGCCGAAGTCGTCCATGCTCAGTTGGATTCCCAACCTGCGCAACCGGTTCAGCACGTCCTCTGCGTACTCCGCATCGTCCATCGTCATCGTCTCGGTGATCTCCAGGCGCAGCTGCGCCGGCCGTACACCGGTCTCGGCGAGGATCGCGCTCACCTGGTCGACAAGGTCAGGCTGGGCGAACTGGCGTGGCGAGAGATTCACACTGACGGTCAGCGGCGGCTGGCCGGGGCGGCAGGCATTCCAGCGGCGCACGGCCAGGCACGCCTGCCGCAGCACCCACATGCCCAGCGGGACGATCAGGCCGGTTTCCTCGGCAGCCCGGATGAACTCGTCCGGGTAGCGCAGCTCGGTCGGCGACGTCCGCCACCGCACGAGGGCTTCGACTCCGACGATCTCGTCACCGGCCAGCGATACGACCGGCTGGTAGTGCAGTTCGAAGGCTTCGTCGCGCACCGCCGCACGCAGTTCGGCGTGCAGGTCGAGGCGGCGGGTCGCCGAGGTCTGCATCGTGTCGTCGTAGAGTTCCGTCCGGCTCTTGCCGCGCAACTTCGCTTCGTACATGGCCATATCAGCGTGCCGCACCAGTTCGTCGGCGGAGCGGTGCTCCGCTGTGCTCATTGCGATGCCGATGCTCGCGCTGGTGACCACCTCGTGCCCCTCGACGCGGAAGGGGTGGCTCAGGACGGCGTGGATCCGGTCGGCGATCGCGACGGCGTCGCCCATGGTGTCGACTCCGCGTACCAGGATCGTGAACTCGTCGCCGCCCATTCGGGCCAGCAGCATTCCGGGTGTGAACTCGGTGGCGCCGCCGGCTAAGTCCCGCGCTCGGACCGAGGCCATCAGCCGGGCAGCCACCTGGGTGATCAGGGCATCCCCGGCCGCATGCCCCAGGCTGTCGTTGACCATTTTGAACCGCTCGAGGTCGATGAACATCACGCAGAAACCCGCCCGGCGGTCCAGGGAGAACTCGCGGAAGGCCTCGTCGACCTCGCGCAGGAAGTGCAGCCGGTTGGGCAGCCCGGTCAGGGCGTCATGCGAGGCGTCGTGCAACCGGTCGTTTGCCCGGTCGCGTTCGATGACGCGGCCCAGCTGGGTGCCCGCTTGGCGGATCATCCGGGTCAGCACCGGATCCTCCGGCATCGGGTTGGGCCCGAAGAACTCCAGCGCGGCGACGACGTTCGGCCCGATGAGCAGCGGGACGGCGAAACCGGCACGCAGCCCGCAGTGCAGCGCGGCCTCGCGCCGGGTGAACAGGGCGGTCATCAGGTCGTCGAGCCACACCGGTGCCGCCGATGCCCACACCCGGCCGGCCAGCCCCTCGTCTTCGGCGAAAATCGCTCCGGCCGTGGCGTATTGGAAGTCCGAGATGTCCAGGCCCGGGGTGGTGTACCAGATGTTGGACGGCCACATGCGCCGGGTCGGGCCGTCCCCGGCGACGATGTAGGCGTGTCCGGCAGACCAGCCGGTGAACCGGCACACGTACTCCAGCGCCGACTTCAGCACCTCCTGAGCCGAGCCGCCCTGGTTGGCCATGATCGTGATCTGCGAGAGGAATTCGAGTTCGCGCTGCTTCTGGTAGAGCTCGCGCAGACCCTGTTCGGCGATGTCCTCGGCCTCGTGCCGGATCCTGGCTTCCCGTTTGAGCCGGCGGCGCAGCCGCGCGTTCTCGGCGGCCAGTGCCGCCAGATCGGTCGTTCCCCGGTTGTCCATCAGCTGTGTCCCTACGTCACCGCGACCGCGACCAGACAGCGGTCGGCGCCGTCGTGCATGCATTCCAGGTGCTCGACGGTCGCGGACTCGCCGTAGTGGTCGCCGGCTCCGAGGATGAAGCCGTGGGCCAGGCTGCACAGCCTGCGCGGTGAGCGGTAGCCGATCAGCAGCGACCCGTCGTCGGGGGAGCTGAAGTCGAAGTGGGGGCAGTAGGCCCCGGCGTAGAGCTTGCGTACTTCGGGGTGGATGACGTCATTGAGGCTGCGCAGAAACGGCACGGTGTGCTCGTGTGCGCTGAAGTAGTCCGGCCAGCGCGTGACCATGTTGGGGATGGCGTGCCGGCCGAACCAGCGCAACACATCCTCGTCCGGGAGGGACAACGCATCCCCGGCGGCGGACACCAACCGGACCATATCAGCGTCGTCGTAGCTTCCCAGCGAAGTGTAAATACCGTCGACGTCGGCGGCGTCGAGCAAATCGTCCCAGGTTTTGTCGCCGTAACTGGCGGACACGACCTCTTCCAGCAAATTGAAGATGACGCCCTTCATGACACCTCCAATGCCTGGCTCTTCCCCTCACCCGATAGGCAATCTACGCCATCACAAGTGTTTGCCACAGTTATTGGACTGCGCCGAATGCCCAGTAAAAACCGGCAAATGGTCGGACTTCGATGAGTGCTGGGCGGCTAGCCGGTGTTGCCGATGAGTTCGACGCCGTTGCCGTTCCAGCGGAACTTCACCACGCTCTGCAGGCCGAGCGGGTTGAGGTACACCAGCGCGACGGTGTCACCGGTGCTCTGCGTGGTGTCGACGGCGTTGAAGCCGAACGTGTCGGGCACCCCGGTGGGGATGTACTTGCCGAGGTGGAACATCACCGCGCGGGTGGTGGGGTTTTGGGCATTCGTGTTCGCCTTGACGATCACCGCGGAAAGCTGCGCGCACTCGTTGAAGTTCCCGGCGATCGGCTCGGGGTTCCAGCCCTGACCGCTACGTGGGTCGCGCGGCAGCTCGGAGACCGCTTGGGCGATCGCGAGGGCGGCCAGATCGACCGCACACGGGTCCGGCGGCGGGGGAGCAGCAGGCGCTGACGACGACGGCGGCGGGGCCGCTGAGCTGGACGGCGGCGGTGCCGCCGAGGTGGCCGACGAGGTCTGCGAGGGCTGCGGAGTCTTGGCCACCGTCGAGTCGCCGGAGCCGCAGCCGGCCAGCGCCGCGGCCAGCGACAGGGTCGCCGTAGCTACCGTCAACCGATGCCACACATCCGCCGACGGTACCGGCCTGCGCTGCCAGAAGCGGGTTACGGCGCGCTCGGGCATTAGACTGCAGGTCAATGACACTCCCGGAAGACGCCGGACCCGACGCCGCCGTTAGCTCCCCACAGACCTTCGCCGACCTGCAGATTCACCCCGCTGTCCTGCAGGCCGTCTCCGACGTCGGCTATGAGACGCCCTCGGCCATCCAGGCGGCCACCATCCCTGCGCTGCTGGCCGGCTCCGACGTCGTCGGTTTGGCGCAGACCGGAACCGGCAAGACGGCGGCGTTCGCCATCCCGATCCTGTCCAAGATCGACCCGACCAGCCGCGTCACCCAGGCGCTGGTGCTGGCCCCGACGCGTGAGCTGGCCCTGCAGGTCGCGGAGGCGTTCAGCCGCTACGGCGCGCACCGGAACATCAACGTGCTGCCGATCTACGGCGGCTCCTCCTACGTCCCGCAGCTGGCCGGCCTCAAGCGCGGCGCGCAGGTCGTCGTCGGAACGCCCGGGCGCGTCATCGACCACCTCGAGAAGGGCAGCCTGGACCTGTCGCACCTGGACTACCTGGTGCTCGACGAGGCCGACGAGATGCTGCAGATGGGTTTCGCCGAGGACGTCGAGCGGATCCTGGCCGATACCCCGGAGTACAAGCAGGTCGCCTTGTTCTCGGCGACCATGCCGCCGGCGATCCGCAAGATCACCTCCAAATATCTGCACGACGCGGTCACGGTCGCGGTCAAGTCCAAGACCGCCACGGCCGAGAACATCACCCAGCGCTACATCCAGGTGGCCGGGAACCGCAAGATGGATGCGTTGACCCGGGTGCTCGAGGTGGAGCCCTTCGAGGCGATGATCGTGTTCGTCCGGACCAAGCAGGCCACCGAGGAGGTCGCCGAGAAGCTGCGAGCCCGCGGGTTCGCCGCCTCAGCCATCAACGGCGACATCCCGCAGGCGCTTCGCGAGCGGACCATCGCCGCGCTCAAGAGCGGATCGATCGACATCCTGGTGGCCACCGACGTCGCGGCCAGAGGCCTTGACGTCGAACGCATTTCGCATGTGCTGAACTACGACATCCCGCACGATCCGGAGTCGTATGTGCACCGGATCGGGCGCACCGGGCGGGCCGGGCGATCCGGTACTGCGCTGCTGTTCGTCTCGCCGCGGGAACGCCACCTGCTGAAGTCGATCGAGAAGGTCACCCGCCAGCCGGTTACCGAAGACCAGTTGCCCAGCGTCGACGACGTCAACGCCCAGCGGGTCGCGAAGTTCCAGGACTCGATCACCGAGGCACTCAACGCGCCCGGCTTCGACATGTTCCGCCGGCTGATCGAGGACTACGAGCGCGACCACGACGTGCCGATGGCCGACATCGCCGCGGCGCTGGCCTTGCAGTCGCGCGACGGCGCGGAGTTCCTGATGACCGAGCCGCCGCCGGAGAAGCGCAAGGAACGCCCGGAGCGCGAGGAGCGCGAACGCGCCCCGCGCCGGACCCGCGACGACCTGGCCACCTACCGCATCGAGGTGGGCAAGCGGCACAAGGTCGGTCCCGGCTCGATCGTGGGTGCGATCGCCAACGAGGGCGGTCTGCATCGCAGCGACTTCGGCCACATCACCATCAAGGTCGATCACTCGTTGGTGGAGCTACCCGCAAATCTCTCCAAGGCGACACTGAAAGCCCTTGAGAACACTCGGATCTCGGGTGTGCTGATCGATTTGAAGCCTGATCGCGGCAGGCCGTCCTACGACTCGCGTCCCTCCGGCGGGAAGCCCCGGCGCAAGAACCAATGACCGCGTCCCGCGAGGTCGACCAGGGCGGACTCGAGGCGGTCTCCACGGTGGACAGGGTGGCCTCGCTCACCGGTGTGCGCGCGGTTGCCGCACTGCTGGTGCTGGGCACCCACGCGGCCTACACCACCGGCAAGTACACCCACGGCTTTGTGGGCCTGGTGTATTCGCGGATGGAGATCGGTGTGCCGATCTTCTTCGTGCTGTCCGGTTTCTTGCTGTTCGGCCCGTGGGTGCGGGCCGCCGCCGACGGGACCGACTCGCCGTCGGTGGGGCGCTACGCCTGGCACCGGGTGCGGCGGATCATGCCCGCCTATGCCGTCACCGTTGTGGTGGCGTTCCTGATCTACCACTTCCGCTCGGCCGGGCCCAATCCCGGGCACAACTGGATGGGGCTGTTCCGCAACCTGACGCTGACCCAGATCTACACCGACAACTACATGTTCTCCTATCTGCACCAAGGACTTACGCAGATGTGGAGCCTCGCGGTGGAGGTGGCGTTCTATGTGGCGCTGCCGATCCTGGCCTACCTGTTGCTGGCGGTGCTGTGCCGACGGCGGTGGCGGCCGTGGTTGCTGCTGACCGGTTTGGCCGCGCTGGCGTTGGTCAGCCCGGCGTGGATGGTACTGGTGCATACGACGCACTTCCTGCCCGATGGTGCCCGGCTGTGGCTGCCGGGCTATCTGGCCTGGTTCGTGGGCGGCATGCTGCTTGCGGTGTTGGGGGTCATAGGGATTCGCACGTACGGCTTCGTGGCGGTGCCGCTGGCGGTGATCTGCTACCTGATCGTCTCGACACCGATCGCCGGTGAGGCGACGACCTCGCCGACCGGGCTGGCCGAGGCGTTGGCGAAGACCGGGTTCTATGCCGTGATCGCGACGCTGGTGGTCGCGCCGCTGGCGCTGGGCAACCGGGGTTGGTATGCGCGGGTGCTGGCCACCCGGCCGATGGTGTGGCTGGGCGAGATCTCCTACGAGATCTTCCTGGTGCACCTGATCGTGATGGAGATCGCGATGGTCAACGTGTTGCACTGGCCGGTCTACACCGGTTCGGCGCCGGTGTTGTTCGTCGTGACGCTGGTCCTTACGATCCCGGTGGCGTGGCTGCTGCACCGGTTCACCCGGGTGCGCACCTAGCCGGCAGCGGCCGGCGGTCGTATCCGGGCGACAAAGCGCCGCGCCAACTGGATCGCCATCACAGCTGTCATCACCGCCGGAATGGCAACCACCAGTGTCGGTCCGCCTAAGTGGATCCCGACGATCACGACGACTGCCCAGAGCGTGGCGGCGACTGCGGAGCTGATCACGAATGGGCCGAAGGGGTGGCGTGCAGTGCCCAGAAGTGCAGGCACAAAGCCTCTGGCCGGCGGCACCCAGCGCTGCGCCACGAGCGCGCCCAGCACCCCGCGACGTTGCACTCGGCGGTGCGCACCATGCACATGCTTACGCGAACGGCGGACGAATTTGTTTCCCAACAGTTTTGGACCCAGGTTCCGCCCGAGGAGATAGGCGAGGACATCGCCGAGCACAGCTCCGCCGACCGTGACGGCAAGCATCGCCGGGATTGACAAGTGCCCGTCTGCGGGGAGAAGCAGCACGGCCATCAGCACTGGTTCGGCCGCAACCACCACGGAGACAACCGGAACCGAGGAGCCGACAACGACCGCGAGCAGAATCAGGTAGAACAGCGGCCCGCTGGGAAGCTGGGGGAGATGGTCTAGTGGGAACATCCGACGCTTACCCGTAGTAGCCGAACCGCATGGGGTGACAGTGATTTCGCTTCCAGCGTGCCCGTCACTGTCTCGCTTGTGTGAGCCCACAGGTCACGCGCGGTGTAACACGGTGCGGCCGGCAGTCCTACGTCGTCCGTCGTCGCCGAGAGGTCGGCGATGGCATCGGCGGCGTTGAACAACGCGACGGTCACCGATCCATCGGCCATCGGTTTGGCCCAGATACGTCGATCGTCTCCGATCGCATGGGCCCGAATGAACAGCGGATCCTGGTCGACGGCGATCACCTCGCGGTTACTCAGGATCGACAGCGTGGTCGTCGACATCGACCGCAGATCGTTCCCGGCGATGAGCGGTGCGGCCAGCATCGCCCACAGGGAGAAATGACTGCGCTGCTCGTCGTCGGTCAGGCTGGGCTGGGCGGTCGCGATCCACTGCACGCTCCGCGGGTTGGCAAGTACCGGCGCGAACTGGGCGAGTTGTTCAGGAGTCGCCAGACGGGACTGAACGGCTTGGCTCAACAGATCTGCATGGTTGAGGAAGAACTCGCTCCAGCTCAGTCCGACCACCAGCATGTCCGGATCGCCACGATAGCCGCCTCTGGCGGGAGCCGTTGCTGCGCTTTGGAATTGATCGGGAATACCCTTGAAGATGCCGCTGGCGAAGGGGTCGTCCGGACCCTGCGGTGGGAGTGCATTTCGCCACACCGGCACCAGGTCCCCGGACGTGCGCACCAAGTCGGCGATGCCCCACCAGTCCAGTCGGCCGCCGGCAGTGGGATCGTCGGAGCTGTTGGGGTTGATGCTGTAGATGATGTGTCGTCCGCTGTCTCTGAGCGCCTCGCCCATCGCGGCGAACACCCGGACCTGCTCGTCGTGGTCGGCCTCCTCGCGGCACCAGTCGTATTTGAGGTAGTCGATCCCCCAGCTCGCGAACGTTGCGGCATCACGCTTTTCGTGACCCACGCTGCCGATTCGTGGATCCTGTCCGCAGGTCTGGTTGAAGGGACTGTTGTACAGGCCGAACTTGAGCCCCCGGGCGTGTGCATAGTCCACCAGCGGCTTGACGCCGTTCGGGAAGCGGAACGGATCGGCGATCAGGTCACCTTCCGGCGTTCGAAACGGGGCGGCCCAGCCGGCATCGAGGTTGATGTACTGGTACCCGGCGTCACGCATACCTGAAGACACCATGGCATCGATGGTGTGTCGCACCGTGTGCTCATTGAGCTCCATGCCGGAGTTCCACGAGTTCCACCCCATCGGGGGAGGCATCGGCGGCGCGATACGGATGGCGGTGGTGGTGGTGGTCGGCGCGCATGCCGCGAGGACGGCGGCTGACGCGGCACTGACCATGAGCAGTAGGCGGCGCAACTTCGATCTCCTGTATTCGATGACGGGAAGCCTGGTGACGGTTCCGGCGATGCCGCCGACTGCCAGACCGTTCCCGACAGCGCTGTCGGAGAAGGTCTCCGCGGAATAGACGTCCGGTGTTCCTGCTATTCCGGAGATGCTGGATGTGCGGCGTGACGCCAGGCCAACGGGTTCAGCGACCGATAAGGGTCGTCAGCGCGGATCTTCAGCAGATCGGAAAGTACCGTCTCGAGCGCAGTCTGCGTCGTCTGCTTGACGGTCGCAACCCAGTCGTCGTCGGACACGCCTGCCGGCTTGGCGGTGTCGACGGGCGCGCCGAAGCGTAGGTACATCCGTTGCGGGCGGGGGATGAGGGTGGGACCGATCCCGCGTATCAGCGGCATCGCCGTATCCACACGGCCGGTGAGCTTTTCGCTCGCTGCCAGACTCAGCCGACCCCATCTGCTGTCGCGAGAAAGCAAGCTGTGGTACATCTCGTCGCTGCCGACGAGACCCACGGGCACGATGGGATAGTCGCCGGCGATGGCCACCCGTGCGAAGCCGGAGCGCCCCCGCCAGTTGAAGGTGTTCTCCTCGCCCTTGAACTTGGCGATCTCACGCCCGCCGCCCGGGAACACCAGGATGGTCTGGTCCTGTCGCATCAACTCCAGCGCGTTCTCGGGTGAGCCGACGACGGCGCCGTAGGCGGCGGCCACGTCTCCGAACAGCCCGCGGATACTGCCTATGCCCCGTTCGGCCAGTGGGCGTACCTGGGTTCCGATGGCGCGGCGGACGAAATGCGAGATCAGAACCACCTCCATACCGCCCTGGGTGTGATTGCCCACCAGCAGGCAGCGACCGTCGTTCGGCAGGTTTTCAGTGCCTTCGACGTAGGGATTGAGGAGATCGACGGTGGGGCCGACGGCATCGCTGAGTGACCCGAGCGCCTGCCGGAGCGCTCGCACGCGCGGCGGCTGTTCGGTGATTCGCGTCGGACTGGTTGGGTTGGTCATGATTCGCGCTTTCCGGCTCGTGAGTAGACGACGCCCACGGGTGGGGGAATGAAGCGCGGGCCTGGCGGTGGTGGAAGGAACTCGGTCTGCATATCCGGATCGGCGGCCTCGCCGAGCTCGACGAACGCGGAACGGGAGTACGCGCGCAGTCCGCTGATGAAGCCGTCGTGCATGACCGGCCACACCGACGGGCGCGGCATGAGCGCCAGGGCCGCCGGCGCCATCACCAGTGAGGTGAGGATCATCTGCAGTGGTGAGCCGCGTTCCAGGTCGATGACCAGAAAGCGGTCTGCGACACGGGTGGCCTCGGCAATCGCCTGCCTGGCCGTGTCGGGCGGCAGGTGGTGGAAAGCAAGTGCGAACACCACCAGGTCGTAGGAGCCGTCCTCGGCGTCGATGGCGGTGGCGTCAACGACCTGGGTTCGTGCCCGTGGATGTGAGCCGAGGGGGCCGGCAGCGATGTTGCTCACCGACTTCGGGTCGACATCGCTGACGGTGACGGTCGCGGTGGGGTGGAGCTCCAGGATCTGCTCGGAGAGCCTGCCGTGACCTGCGCCGATCTCAAGGATCCGTGGGTTGGCGATATCGCCGATCACGTCCAGCGCCAGTCTGGCATGTTGCTCGTGTTGACCACTGCGGGCGCCGATGGCATCCAGGCCCGTGATGACGCGCTGTTTGAGCTCAGCTGGCACGTCATCGCGATCGGTGTACTCCAGGGCGTCGGTCTGCAGTCGTCGATCAAGCCAGCCGGCGTCGGTGCCGCCCCGCGGCATCGACGCCACCGCCGAGGGGAATCTGCGCGTGTCGGTCATGCTCACTCCTGATCTCCGTGAACTCTTCTTCACCAATCTAACGAACGAATCAGTTCGTTTGGTTATGATTTCCCTATGAGAACTGCCATCGAGCTGCGCGGCGAGATCCTGGCGGCCGCCCGCGCCGAGTTCGCGATGTACGGGTTGGCCGGCGCCCGGATCGATCGAATCGCCAGCGCCGCAAGTGCCAGCAAGGAGCGTCTCTATGCGCATTTCGGAGACAAGGAGTCGTTGTTTCGTCTGGTGGTGGCCACCGATGGGGCCGAGTTCTTCACCAAGGTGACCTTGCGATCGGACGCGGTTCCCGAATTCGCGGGTGAGATCTACGACCTTGCCCGCGAGCACCCCGAGCATTTGCGCATGATCACCTGGGCCCGGTTGGAGGGCGTATGGCTGGATGAGCCCAGTTCCAGCGGTTTCGACATTCCCGGACGTGAAGTGCGCGCAATCGAGGTCGCTCAGGCCGCTGGTCATGTGGATCCCCGTTGGGAGCCAATGGAATTGCTGGTCATCCTCTTCGGCATTGGCATGGCGTGGGCGCATGGGCCGCTGCAGGATGAAACACAGGACGACGCGGTCGTTGCGGCTCGCCGCGCTGCCGCCGTCGAGGCCGCCACCAGGATCGTCACACCCAGCGGCAGTGGGTCGACATAGCAATAGCGCCGGGAAGCGTTGCCGGACTCCACAGTTCGCGACTGAGCTACACAGAGCTCACGCACAGTTTCATTCGGGAAGGTGGGTATACCTCCCGGATTCTGAACCAAACCCCATCGACGAAAGGTGACAACGTGCCGGACAAGACCGAAGATTCAGTGGGCTCCTCAACGGCGGGCGGCCGAATCGAGCGGCTCGAGCGCTGGATACTCGAACTCGCCAGACGGTGGGAATATGTCCGGCCGATCTACAAGCCCTACGTGGAGGGGCTGGAGAACCTACCCGCCGACGGACGATTCCTGTTGGTGGGCAACCACACTGCCTTCGCATCGACAGAGATCCTGCTGGTTCCCTACGAGGTGTACCGACAGATCGGCCACAAGGTGCGCCCGCTGACGGACCGGCATTTCGGACGAATGAAGGGCCTGCAAGCCGATGTGCTCGAGGCCGCCGGCGCGATCATTGGCACGCCGGACGGGACTCGTGAGCTCATGCGCGCCAATGAGCCGATCCTGGTATTCCCCGGCGGCGCACGCGAAATCAGCAAGGGCAAGGACGAGCTGTACACCTTGTTGTGGGGTGACCGCGCGGGCTTCGCCCGGCTCGCCGTGGAAAACAACTACCCGATCGTCACTGCCGCGGTAGTCGGTGGTGACGACGTCTACAAGATCCTCACCTCCAGGCACGGATGGTGGGGCCGGCTGAACAAGGCGGTGGCCGAGCTGACCGGCGCACGCCAGGATATGACCATCCAGTTGATGCGCGGAATCGGACCGACGCTGGTGCCCCGGCCGCAGCGCCTCTACGCGCGGTTCTCTCAGCCCATCGAGACGACGATGCCCGACGGGGCCTCAGAGGAGGATTGGGTGGCCAAGGTCCGGGACATGGCCAAGTCGTCTCTGGAGGCGGATCTGGCTGATTTGCAGAAGATTCGGAGCACCGACCCGTTCCGGCACCTTGCCCCATGGGCCTGGCCGTCGGCGGTCATGCCACCGGCCGGGTAGCCGGTCGGCGACTTCAGCCGTCGGCGTGGGTTTCGCTGGGGCACACCAGCGGAACGACGAAATCCTCGAGCATGGCGCACTCGTCGGCGGGGTCGTGGCCGGGGAAGATCAGCAGTGAGGTGAGCACCCGGACCAGCCAGCGGGCACGCCGATGGACGACGTCGGGATCGTCGGGCCCCAGCGAGAGCAGAAACGCCGAACTGAGCGCCTGGATGACCTCGGATTGCTCGGCCATCTCCGCGCCGATGGGCGAGTCGTTGGTGGCGAACCACGAAGACAGGGCCGGACTTTCACGGACCAGCCGCATCGAGGTGGTCAGGCCCGCCAGCAGCCGCTCTCGCGGGTCGACTATCCCGTCGATCAGCTCGCTGATCTGTTGGTAGAGCCGGTAGGCCTCGCGGTGCACGTAGGCGGTGTGCAGTGCCTCCCGGTTCTCGAAGTACCGGTACAGCGTCGCCCTGGAACATCCTGCGGCGCGGGCGATCTCGTTCATGCCGACTGCCGAGACGTCGGCTTCGGCGAACAGCTCGCCGGCAGCGTCGAGAATGCGGTCGGTGGCGACCTCGGCGCGACGGGAGGCCAGCCAGTCCCTGCCGGCCATCAGGGGGCCGCCCGGAACGGGACCGACAGCGGGCGGCGCACGTAGCTGCCGCCGGCCCACACCACGCCGTCGGTGTCGATCTGGTAGTCCGGGCAGCGGGCCAGCAGTTCGGTCAGGGCCACACGGGCCTGCATGCGCGCGGCCGCCGCACCCAGGCAATGGTGAGCGCCGTGGCTGAACGTCAGGATGTTGCGCGGCCGGCGTTGCACGTCGAGTTCGCCTGCGTCGTCGCCGTATTGGCGCTCGTCGCGGTTGGCCGAGCCGTACAGCAGCAGCACCTTGCGGCCGGCGGCGATGGTCCTGCCGTGCAGTTCGACGTCGCGGGTGAGCGTGCGGGCCAGGCCCTGCACCGGGGAGGTCAGTCGCAGGAACTCCTCGACGGCGTCGGCGATGAGGTCGGGGTGCTCGACGAGCAGCCGGCGCTGGTCGGGCCGTTGGTGCAGGAGCTGAACGGCGCCGCCGAGCAGCCCGGTGGTGGTGTCGTTGCCGCCGGTGACCATCGTGAAAGTGAAGGCCAGCACCGACAGGGTGCCGGCGATGTCGCCGTCGGCGCCCACGCCGGCGGCCACCAGATGCGAGACCGTGTCGTCGCCGGGATCGCGCCTGCGCCGGTCGATCAGCTCGGTGAAGTAGCCCATCATCGAGCCGACGGCGTCGCCGACCGAGCCGAGCGTATCCAGTCCGGCGGCGTTGGCTGCCACGATGGCCTCGGTCCAGCCGTCGAACTGGTCGCGATCCTCTTCGGGAACGCCGAGGTAGTGCGCGACGACCATCGACGGCAGCGGTTTGAACAAGTCAGCGACGATGTCACCGCTGCCCGCCGCGCGCAGCCGCTCGATGCGGTCGACGACGAACTGCCGCACCGCGGGTTCGACGGCCTCTACCTGCCGGGGGGTGAACCCGCGCGACACCAGCTTGCGGAACTCGGTGTGCACCGGGGGGTCCTGCATCACCATCGGCGGATTATCTTGCAGTCCAATCAGTTCCAGTTCACCGTAGGTGACGGTGAGGCCCTGTGCCGAGGAGAAGGTCTGGTGGTCGCGGGCCGCCGCCCAGACGTCGTCGTGGCGGGAGAGCACCCAGTAGTCCTGGCCCGGGTTGTGGCCGGCGACGTGGTGCACCGGGTCGTGGTCACGCAGGGCGCGGTACATGGGCCACGGGTCGGCCCAGGTCTGGGCGGTGGCCAGTGCGAAGCGCGCATCCGCCTCGTGAGACACAACAGCGGTCATGTCTTATGATTACGACACCTCGCACGGTGTGTCAAGGCTGGTCGGGTCGCGACAGTAACGCCACGGCGGGAATTCGGCCCGATATCCGCCGTGGCGTTACTGTCGGCGCACGAGATGTTTAGACCACCGCACCCGGGTTCAGGATGTTCTGCGGGTCCAGGGCGGCCTTGATCCGGCGGTTCAGCTCCATCGCCTCGGGGCCGAGTTGTCCTGCCAGCCAAGGCTTTTTCAGCCGCCCCACCCCGTGCTCACCGGTGATGGTGCCGCCCAGTGACACCGCGAGGTCCATGATCTCGCCGAAGGCGAGGTGTGCACGCTGGGTCATCGCCGCGTCGCTGGGGTTGTAGACGATCAGCGGGTGGGTGTTGCCGTCACCGGCATGGGCGATCACCGAGATCGTCAGGTCACGATCGGCCGCGATCTTGGCCACCCCGCTGACCAGTTCGGCCAGTGCGGGCAACGGTACGCCGACATCCTCGAGCAGCAGCGGCCCCTTGGCCTCCACCGCGGGAATGGCGAAGCGGCGGGCGGCAACGAACGCCTCACCCTCGGCCGGGTCGGACGTCGAAAAGCATTCGGTGGCACCGGCTTCGGTGAACACCCGGGCCATGTACTCGGCGTCCTCGGCGCCGGCGGGGCCGCGGTCGTCGGAGGCGGCCACCATCATCGCCGCGGCCGTGCGGTCCAAGCCCATGCGCAGTTTGTCCTCGACAGCGTTGATGGCCACCGAGTCCATGAACTCCAGCATCGAGGGCCTGATTTTGCCGGTGATCGTCACGACGGCGTCGGCGGCGGCCTCCACCGAGTCGAACGTCGCCACCACGGTGCACGCCGGGTGCTGCGGGGGCAGCAGCCGCAAGGTGACCTCGGTGACCACACCCAAAGTGCCCTCGCTGCCGACGAACAACTTGGTCAGCGACAGCCCCGCGACGTCCTTGAGTCTCGGGCCGCCCAGGCGCACGGCGGTGCCGTCGGCCAGCACCACCTGCATGCCCAGCACGTAATCGGTTGTGACGCCGTACTTTACGCAGCACAGGCCGCCAGCGTTGGTGGCGATGTTGCCGCCGATGCTGCAGATCTCATACGACGACGGGTCCGGCGGGTACCACAGCCCGTGCTCGGCGACGGCCTTCTTCACCTCGCCGTTGAGCAGGCCGGGCTGCACCACCGCCGTACGGGTGATCGGGTCGACGGTGATGTCGCGCATCTTCTCCGTCGACAGCACGATGCCGCCGTCGAGCGCGGTGGCGCCACCGGAGAGTCCGGTGCCTGCCCCACGCGGCACCACGGCGATCCGGTGGGCGCTGGCCCAGCGCAGCACCGTCTGCACTTCCTCGGTGCGAGTAGGGCGCACCACGGCCAGCGGCGTCCCGGCGGACGGGTCCGCGGCGCGGTCGTGGCGGTAGGAGGCCAGGATGTCGGGGTCGGTGACGACCACGCCGTCGGGGAGTTCGGCGGCCAGATCCGCCAGTGGGCTAGCCATCAGGCCATCCTAGGTTCGTCCGGCTTGGCGTCGAGTTCGCGCAGCGCAGGCACCCACGGGCAGGTCAGTCCGATCAGGAGGATCGGCACCGCCAGCACCAGGAACGTGACCTTGAGGCCGAATGCGTCGACCAGTGGGCCCGCGAGCATGAAGCCCAGCGGCCCGGCCGCATAGGCCATCGACGTCATCACCCCGACCACCCGCCCGCGCATGTTCGGCGGTGTCCGCGTCTGCATCACCGAGTTGTAGATCGGCCCGATCGGCCCGTACACCAGACCGGTCAGCGCCGCGAAGGACAGGATCACCGGCAGCGGCGGCAGGAACGCGATCACCAGGACCGCCACCCCGAACGTCAGCACCGCGATCAGGACTGTGGTGCGCTTGCTGGCCACCCGGGACAGCACCGTCCAACTCAGCGCGCCGATCAGACCGCCGATGGACAGCGCCATCAGCACCCAGCCCAGCTGCGCCGGCTCGTTGCGGTCGGTGAAGTACTTGGGGAACAGCACGCTTTCCATCGGCAGGTACATCCCGGTGACGGCCAGGTCGATGAGGCCCAGGGTGCGCAGCACCCGGTTGTGCCACACGAACTTCAGCCCTTCGACCATGCCGGACACCACCCCGTCGGGCCGCTTCTCGCGGGCGGGCCGGCCCGCTCCCTCGAGGCGAAGCACGGCCATCGCCAGGATCGACAACCCGAACGCCGCGGCGGTGACCCACATCGTGTCGACCCCGCCCAGGGTGGCGATCAGCAGACCGCCGACACCCGGTCCGGTGATATAGGCCAGGTTGAACACCGCCTCGTAGACGCTGTTGGTGTGGTCCAGCGTCCACCCGGCGCGCTCGGCGGCCTCGGGCAGCATCGACTGCCGCGCCGTCATTCCGGCCGGGTCGAAAAGTGAGCCCAGCGCGGCCAGCCCGGCGAGCACGACCGTGGTCAGCGACCCGATCCCCAGCGTCATCGCCAGCACCGGGATGGCGGCGACCGACGCCGCCGAAAGGGCATCGGAGAGCATCGCGACCCGGCGCCGGCCCAGGAAGTCGACGGCGGTCCCGGCGATCAGGGTGGCGACCAGCAGCGGCAGGGTCGCGGCCCCGGCGACGATCGAGGCGTCGACCGCGCTGCCGGTTCGCTGCAGCACCAGCCACGGGAACGCCACCATCGAGATGCCGTTGGCGCCTGCGGCCAGAAAGGCCGAGGACAGGATCAGAAGCGCGGGGATGCGCTTGGTGCTCACCGGCGAAGCTTAAGCGGGCACAGTAGACGGGTGACCGCGCACGCTCATCCCCGAACCGGAGTGCCGTTCGAGTCCCCCGTTCCGCCCGGGTCGGGCTGGCCCGGGGACCCGGCGGTCCCCGAGACGCCGGTCGCGACGACTCCTCGTCGGGTGGCCGCCCTGGCCGCGAAGGTGGGTGACGTCGGCGAGCTCGACGCGCTGGTCAGCGTGTGCCGGGCCTGCCCGCGCCTGGTGGCCTGGCGCGAGGAGGTGGCGGTGACGAAGCGCCGCTCCTTCGCCCTCGAGCCGTACTGGGGTCGGCCGATCACCGGCTGGGGGTCGACGACGCCGCGGATCGTGGTGCTGGGCCTGGCGCCGGCGGCCCATGGCGGCAACCGCACCGGCCGGGTGTTCACCGGCGACCGCTCGGGCGATCAGCTGTTCGCCGCGTTGCACCGGGCGGAGCTGGTGAACTCGCCGATCAGTGTCGACGCCGCAGACGGCTTGGGCACCAAGGACATTCGTGTGCTGGCCGCGGTGCGCTGCGCGCCGCCGGGGAATGCGCCCAGCCCGCAGGAACGCACCACGTGCCAGCCGTGGCTGGACGCCGAGTGGCGACTGGTCGCGCCGTCGGTCCGTGTCGTGGTGGCTCTCGGTGGGTTCGCGTGGCAGGCGGCGCTGCGACTGCTGGCCGACGACCTGCCCGGCGCGGCCAAGCCGAAGTTCGGCCACGGCGCAGTTGCGGAGCTGTCGTCGGGCCTGCAGCTGATCGGGTGCTATCACCCCAGCCAGCAGAACATGTTCACCGGTCGGCTCACACCGGCGATGCTCGACGACGTGCTCACCGACGCCCGCCACAGAGCGGGTCTGGCCGGCGGGGAAGCACCTCGCCAACCGAGGTGTTGAGGTAACTATGCGGCTTTCTGTTCTCGACCTTGTTCCCGTGCGCACCGATCAGAGCACCACCGATGCGCTGGCGGCCACGGTGCGGCTGGCGCAGACCGCCGACCGGCTCGGCTTCACCCGGTTCTGGCTGGCCGAGCATCACAACATGCCGGCGGTCGCGGCGACGAGCCCGCCGGTGCTGATCGCCTACCTGGCCGCGCAGACCACGCAGTTGCGGCTGGGCTCGGGCGGGGTGATGCTGCCCAACCACGCGCCGCTGGCAGTCGCCGAGCAGTTCGCGCTGCTGGAGGCCGCCGCGCCGGGCCGTATCGACTTGGGCCTTGGGCGGGCGCCGGGCAGTGACCCGGTGACCTCGATCCTGCTGCGCGGCACCCGCGACGATTCCGATGTCGAGAACTTCCCGCAGTATGTCGACGAGGTCGCCGCCCTGATGTCGGCGACGGGGGTCCGGATCCCGATCCGCGGCCAGGACTACATCCTCAAGGCCACCCCGGGTGCGGTCAGCGAGCCGAGGCTGTGGCTGCTCGGCTCGTCGATGTATTCGGCTCGGCTGGCGGCGGCCAAGGGGCTGCCGTATGTGTTCGCCCACCACTTTTCGGGTGCCGGCACCGCGGAGGCGCTGGGGATCTACCGCAGCGAGTTCCGGCCGTCGGCGGTCGCAGCCGAGCCGGTGACGTTCATGACGGTCAACGCGGTGGTCGCGCCGACGAGCGCGGAAGCCGAGGCGCTGCTGTTGCCGAACCTGCAGATGATGGCGCGGTTGCGCACCGGGCAGCCGCTGGGTCCACTCGATCTGGTCGAGGATGCTGCGGCGGTGTCGATGCACCCGCAGGCCGAGGCCGTCATCGCGGCCGGTCGCGCCAAGGCCGTCGTCGGCTCACCGGCCGAGGCGGCCGATCAAATACGTGCGGTGGCCGCGGAGTTCGATGTCGACGAGGTGATGGTCAACCCGGTCGCCTCGGCGCATCGCGGCACCGATCCGGGCACCGCGCCGGACCGCGAGGCGACGCTGGAGCTGCTCGCCAAGGAGCTGTTCTAAGGGCTTTGGCCTCAGCTGTGCCCACATGCCCGCCTACAAGCGACTGTCCGCACCTTCATGCGCCGAGATTGACGTCACGCAGACGTCCACTCGAACTTTTCCTGCGCAGGTTCAATCTCGCCGAGGCCAACCGCACTCGAAACACCGCGGGGGGCGGCACGCGAGTCGCTCATAGGCGGGCACCAACCATGCCGCCTCCGGCGGCGATCAGCTCGTTGTGAGCCGCACGACCGGGATCGGTCGCGTCGTCAGCTTTTGGTAGGCGCTGTAGCGCCCGCCGTTGTCGTCGTCGCAGATCTTCCACAGCCGGGCATAGTCCGGATCCTCCGGCAGCACCACGTGCGCGGTGACGGGCACCCGGCGCGGCCCGAGGTTGATCTCCACGTTCGGCTGGGCCCGCAGGTTGTGATACCAGGCCGGGTTCTTCGGTGCGCCGCCGTTGGAGGCCACGATCAGGTAGTCGCCGCCGTCACGGTAGTAGGCCAGCGAATTCGACCGCGGCTGGCCGGTTTTCGCGCCCACGGTGTGCAGCAGCAGCATCAGCGGGGCGAACGGCAACCGGTGGCCGATCCACCCGCCGCTGCGCTTGTACAGGCCGTCGTGCACCTTGAGGAACTTCAGCATGAACTTGTCGACCGCTGAGGTCATGGGATCAACTCCAGAGCTTCGCGCAGGATTCGGCCGGTGGTCTCGCGATCGGGGTCGCGGCGCAGCAGCATGCCCTTGGCGAAGGACAGCTTGTCGCCGTCGCGCCGCGGAATCACGTGCAGGTGAATGTGGAACACCGTCTGCATCGCCGACTTGCCGTCGTTGATGGCGATGTTGTTGCCGGTGGCGCCCAGCCCCGACACCCGCGTCGCCTGCGCGATGCGCTGGCCCACCGCCAACAGACCGGCCAGTGTCTCGGCCGGGGTGTCGGTCAGGTCGACGGTGTGCCGTTTGGGCACCACCAGGGTGTGGCCGCGGGTGAACGGGCGGATGTCCAGGAAGCCCAGATGGTCGTTGTCCTCGTAGACGCGGATGGCCGGCGCGGTGCCGGCGACGATCTCGCAGAACACACATGACATTCCGCCACCGTAGCGGGTGGCCGGCTCACCGCCAGTCGCGGAAGGCCTCCACCAGCAGGGCGCGGAACTCCGGGTCGAGGTCGTCGGCGCGGATCCGGCCCACCGTCGCCACCGTCGCCCGCAGCTGGGCGAGGTAGCCGCGACAGCCCCGGCAGGTCAGCAGATGCAGACGTACCCGGGCGGCGGTCGCAGCGTCCAGCGAGCCCGAGTAGTAGTCGCTCAGCAGCTCCACGAGTGCTGAGCAGGTCATCAGCGACGGTTTCGGCATCACAAGGGCAGTGTCGGTCGGGGCCCGTTCCGTTACGGCGATACGCTGCCGGGCGTGGACCTCACCGACATCGCGTTCGCCGGCGCCGCGGAGCAGGCCCGCATGCTGGTCGCCGGCACGATCACGGCTCCCGCGCTGCTGGACCTCTACCTCGACCGGATCGCCAGGGTCGACCGCGAGGTCCGCGCCTACCGGGTGGTGCTCGCCGAGCGCGCCCGCAGGGAAGCCGCGGCCGCCCAGCAGCGCCTCGACGCCGGCGAGCGGCTGCCCCTGCTCGGTGTGCCGATCGCGATCAAGGACGACGTCGACGTCGCCGACGAGTTCACCTGTTACGGCAGCAGCGCCCACGGCCTGCCGCCGACCGAGGACGCCGAGGTCGTGCGGCGGCTGCGCGCCGCGGGCGCGGTGATCCTGGGCAAGACTTCGGTTCCGGAGATGATGCTGTGGCCGTTCACCGAGACGGTCGCGTTCGGCTCCACCCACAACCCGTGGGATCTGGCCCGCGCGCCGGGTGGCAGCAGCGGCGGCAGCGGTGCGGCGGTGGCCGCCGGGCTGGCACCGATGGCGCTGGGCTCCGACGGCGCCGGGTCGATCCGCATCCCGTCGACGTGGTGCGGGCTGTTCGGGCTCAAACCGCAGCGCGACCGGGTCCCCATCGACCCGCACACCGACGCCTGGCAGGGCCTGAGCGTCAACGGGCCGATCACCCGCACCGTCGAGGACGCCGCGCTGTTCCTCGATGTGACGAACACCCAGCGCGCCCCGCGCGGCGGGTTCGTGGCCGCGGCGGCGCGCAAACCGAGGAGGCTGCGAATTGCGTTGAGCGCCAGGATCCCTCCGACGATGGTGGGCCGGGTGGGACGGGCTCAGCAGAAGGCGCTCGACGGTGTCGAGGCGCTGCTGCGCGATCTTGGCCACGAGGTCATCTGGCGCGACCCGGACTACCCGGCCTGGGCGGTGTACGGCCACGTGCTGCCCCGGATGTGGCGCGGCATCTACGACGACGTGCAGCAGTTGCCGCATCCGGAACGCCTCGAGCCGCGAACCAGGGCACTGGCCCGCCTCGGCAGTCTGGTCTCCGATCAGCAGATCGCGAAAATCCGCGCTGCCGAAGCGACGCTGGCGGCCCGGGTGGGCTCGATCTTCGACGACGTCGACGTGCTGATCACCCCGGGCACGGCGACCGGCCCGTCGCGCATCGGGCAGTACCAGCACCGCGGCGGGGTCGCAACGCTCGCACTGGTGGCCTCCCGGGTGCCCTTCCATGCGATCTTCAACGCGACCGGCCAGCCCGCTGCCGTGGTCCCGTGGGGCCTTGACGGCGAAGGCATTCCGGTGTCGGTGCAGTTGGTCGGCCGCCCGTCCGACGAGGCCACGCTGCTGTCGCTGAGCCGCCAGATCGAGAAGGCCCGGCCCTGGGCCAACCGGCGGCCGCCGGTGTCATGACCCGGCGATCACCCGCCACGCGGTGAGCTTGTCGGCGTAGCGCATGGTGTGGGCGGGACTCGTCGACGGCAGCCGTACGTAGTCGACGTCGGGTGCGACGCTGACCAGCCTGGCGAAGTTGGCTTCGGCGGCAGCACCGTTGAAGTACACCCGCCCGATACCCGGGTGGGTGGCGAAGAAGGCGGCGAAGTCGTTGGCCACCATGCTGTCCGGCTCCACGGCCGAGTCCAGGCTGCCGACGCGGCGGCAGTGCTTGAGTACATCCCACACCGCGATTGCGTTGCGGCGCAGGGCTGCTGTGCGCTGGTCGTAGGGATCCCCGGCGGTGAAGCCGAACAGCTCGGCGGTGATGGGCCAGAACGCATTTCGCGGGTTGCCGTAATACTGCCCGGCGGCCAGCGACATCGCACTGGGCATGTTGCCGAGCACCAGCACACGGGCTTGGGCGTCGGCGATGGGTGCCAGTCCCACCAGTAGCGGCGATGAAGACATCGCATCCGACCGTATACGTTGGACCGGTGAGCGATGACGGCGACATCGAAGCGTCCGGTCTGCTCGACGGCTTGGCCGGCGACGTCCGCACCGAACGGGCCGAACTGATCCCGTGGCTGCTCGAGCAGGGCATCACCGCTGAGGAGATTCGGGCGTCGTTCGCACCGATGCTGCTGCCGGCGCGGCGCGCACTCGGCGACGACGGCACCTACGTGTCGGCGCGCGAGATCGCCGAGCAGACCGGTCTGGACGTAGACGTGCTGACCCGCTTCCAACGGGCCAGTGGACTGCCGTATGTCGAAGACCCCGACGCCGCGGTGTTCATGCGGCTCGACGGCGCCACTGCCGTGCACATCAAACGGTTCATCGACCGCGGTATCGACCCGGATCTGATGCTGACGGTGGTTCGTGTTCTGGCCGACGGGCTTTCGCACGCCGCCGAGGTCATGCGCACGACCGCGCTGGCCGCCGTCATGCATCCCGGCGCCAGTGAGCTGGAGATCGCCCGCTCGGCGCAGGCGCTGGTGGGGGAGATGGCACCGCTGCTGGGCCCGATGATCCAGGACATGCTGATGCTGCAGCTGCGGCACGCGCTGGAGACCGAGGCGGTCAACGCCAACGAACGGGCGGCCGGTGCGCCGCTGCCGGGTGCCCGGCTGGTGGCGGTGGCCTTCGGCGATCTGGTCGGCTTCACCCGCCTCGGCGAGACCGTGCCACCCGAGGAGCTCGAACAACTGGCCAACAAACTCGCCGACGCGGCCCGTGAGGTGGCGATCCCGCCGGTGCGGTTCATCAAGACCATCGGTGACGCGGTGATGCTGGTGTCCAAGGATGCGACGGCACTGCTGCACGCCATGCTCAGCCTCAGCGACGTCATCGAGGCCGACGAGGATCTGCCGCAACTTCGGGTGGGGATCGCCTACGGACCGGCGGTGAGCCGGGCCGGTGACTGGTTCGGCAGCCCGGTGAACCTGGCCAGCCGGGTGACCTCGGCGGCCCGGCCCGGTTCGGTGCTGCTGGCCGAGGCGGCCCGCGAGCAGATCGGCGACGACGCCGCGTTCACCTGGTCGTTCGCCAAGGCGCGTCGGCTCAAGGGCATCAAGGACGAGGTCAAGCTGTTCCGCGCACGGCGCGCTGGCGGGTAGCTGCGCCGACTGTGGGGGCTATGTACGCCCCCGGGTCGTTTTCCGTACATAGGGCCCACAGTGGACGCCGAGTTCGCTTGCAGTGAAACAGTGGCGCAGCTAGTGCAACACTGTAATCATGTAATTTATGAAGCATCAGCACACACATCGCCGCCCCGGCCGTCCCGGCGGCTGGCAGCAGGCCGATCAACCCGACGCCACCGACGCCGCCGAATGGTTCGCCGGGCGGCTGCCCGACACCTGGTTCGCCGGCGACCCGACCGTGGTCGTCGACCGCGAAGAGATCACCGTCGTCGGCCGGCTGCCCGAGCCCGCCGAGGCACCCGAATCCGAGGCCCGCGCCTCCGGCCGGGCATCACGTTTCCGGGAGGACACCCGCGCCGAACGCATGCGGATCGCTGACCAGGCTCAGGACAAGTACGGCCGCAAGGTGTCTTGGGGTGTCGAGGCCGGCGGCGAGCGAATCCTGTTCACCCACATAGCCGTTCCGGTGATGACCCGGCTCAAGCAACCCGAGCGGCAGGTGCTCGATACCCTCGTCGACGCCGGCGTGGCACGCTCACGCTCGGATGCCCTGGCGTGGAGTGTGCGGCTGGTCGGTGAGCACGCCGAGGAGTGGCTGTCCAAGCTGCGCTCGGCGATGGCCGAGGTCGACGAGCTGCGAGCCGAGGGCCCCGGGCTCTAAGCCTGCGCGTCGGTGGTCTGCAGCGCGCGAATCGCCAGCCACGCTGTGGTGCGGTCGTCGGGATTGGCCATGGACAGGTCCGTGAGTTCCTCGACGCGACGGATTCGACTGGCCAGGGTTTGGCGGTGCACGCCCAGCCGGGTGGCGGTCGCTCCCCAGACGCCGTGCTCGGCCAGATAGATCTCGAGCGTGCGCAGCAGCTCGCCGTGGCGGCCATGCTCGTCTCGAAGTGGGTCGAGGACGGCGGCGATGCGAGCCGTCGAGCCGTCGTCGAGATGGTCGAGCACGTAGCTCACCGTCGCCAGCGACTGGTACCAGACCACGGGGCGCGCATCGACCACCGCGACGTCCAGCGCCTTCGTGGCTTCAGCGGCGGACCGCGCCAGTAGCTGAGTTTTGGCCGGAGAGCCCAGACCGAGGCGAAGGGGCATCCGGCTGTCGGTGCTCAGCTGTTGCACGATCCCGGCCAGGTCCTGCGCGCGATCGTCGCGAATGAACCCCAGCACGTGGGAGTCCAGCTTCGCGAGCACGTGGGCGGCGCCCAGATCGTCTAGCCAGCGGATCGCGAGCGCTTCGGGATCGATGGTTCGTGATCGTGATGCCACGGCAAACGCTGTCAGCGATGTCTCGTGAACGCCCCAGCGTCGCAGCAGTGCGGATGCTTCCTGTCCGCCGCGTAGCAACGTCGTCAGCATCACCTCCCTGCCGAGGCGCTCGGTAGCTGGATTGTCGGCGGTGCGCAACAGCAGATCCAGCAGTGCCGCCGCTTGGGAGGCCAGGTCCCGACTGCGGCTGGTCGGTCCGCGCGCACCGATCACAAGGTAGGCGCTGATGTCCTCGCCCTGCCCGACCGGATGGACCTGAAGGCCGGTGTGGCGTACTCGGACCGGACGGCGCAGCGCAACAGCGACAGCGTCGCGCACGTGCAGGCTGCCCGCGCCCGCAGTGGTGATGACCTCGCCGCGCGCATCGAGTAGCACAGCCCAGCCGTCGATTCGGTGCGCCATCTCGGCGACCACTGCCACCACGCCGCCGCGGCGAGCGACCTGGGTCAGCACTTTGGTCCCGGTCGTGACACGGCGGTCTTCGGCTGCCTGGTCGGCGGCGATCCGGGCCGCGACGGTGAGGAGGGCGAGCTCGACACCGTGGTCCGGTGCGTAGATCGTGGTGATGCCGTTGTCGGCCAGATGCGCTTTGAGATCGGGCCCGGCCGGGGCTCCGGCGACTACCGCAACGCAGGTTGTCAGGTGCGATGCGCGGGCACCGTCGGCCAGTGCTTCGGCAAAGGCGTCGGGGCTGCCGACGACGGTGTTGGCGAAGCCGGGCTGGCTGGCCACCACCAGCTTGTCCAGCGGCACCACATCGTTGACCGTGACGCCGGCGTCGACGTCACCGAGAGCCAGTTCGGATCCGAGGGAGGCCGCGACGGTCCGCACGTCATACGCCATGGCCTGAGTGTACGAAGTGGTGAATCAAGATCTCGAATCCACACATTTTCACAGTGACGAATCGATGATCGGCTCCCTAGCATTCGGTGCGTTCGAGCTACGCCGTCTGCCGCGAGGAATCTGAAGTGAAAGCCATTGTCTTTCGGGACCAGAACACGCCCATCGAGCACGTCGACGTCGAACTCGCCGGGCCCAAAGCCGGTGAGGTTCGCGTCAAGATCGCTGCGGCGGGTGTCTGCCACTCCGACCTGCATGTCAAGCGCGGGGAGTGGGATGCCCCGGCTCCGTTGGTGATGGGCCATGAGGGCTCGGGGATCGTCGTCGAGCTGGGGGAGGGCGTCACCTCGCTGGCAGTCGGCGACCATGTGGTGCTCTCCTGGGTGCCGCCGTGCGGTGAGTGCCGCTACTGCCGCTCCGGGCACGAGGCGCGGTGCCAGAAAGTCGCGACCGTCGTCGCGCCCAAGGGGGTTCTCTTCGACGGCACGTCGCGGCTGTCCCGCGACGGCGAGCACCTGCACCACTACCTGGGCGTCTCGTCGTTCGCCGAAGAAGTCGTCGTTCCGGCCTCCGGTGCGGTCAAAGTTCGCGATGACGCGCCACTGGACGTGATCGCGGTCGTGGGGTGCGCGGTCGCAACCGGAGTCGGTGCGGTGCTGAACACCGCCGCGGTCGAGCCGGGGGCCACCGTGGCGGTGATCGGCTGTGGCGGCGTGGGCCTCAACGTGGTTCAGGGCGCCAAACTCGCGGGGGCCGAACGGATCGTCGCGATCGACGTGATGCCCGACAAGACCGCGCTGGCCATGCAGTTCGGCGCCACCGATCGCATCGACGCCTCCCGTGGTGACGCCGTGGAGCAACTCCTGGCCCTGGTGCCTGACGGAGTCGACTACGCCTTCGATGCCTTCGGCAACACCTCCACCACCGAGCAGGCCATCCGGATGCTCGGGCTGGGTGGCGCCGCGGTGATCGTCGGCCTGCCGCCGACCGGCGCGAGGGCGTCGTTCGAGCCCCTGGTGCTGGCCGAGGCCGACCAGCGCATCCTCGGGTCGAACTACGGGTCCGTGCGCCCGTCGATCGACATCCCGGCACTGGTCGACCGCTACATGGACGGGCAGCTCAAACTCGATCCGCTGGTCTGGGCCCGGCGTCCGCTGGCCGAGGCGGCCGAAGCCTTCGACGACCTGGCCTCCGGTGAGGCGCTCCGCACCTTGCTCATCCCCTGAATCAGTCTGAACCCGAACATATTTGGAGCCTCACCATGTCAAACACCACTGTGACACCGACCGATGCCGGACTGCGCCGGGGGGTGATGTCAGGTCCTGAGCTTGCCGCACAGGCGATCGCCAACATCGCGCCGAGTGCGGTCATCGCCTTCACCGCCGCAGCGATCTACCTCAGCGCCGGTAACGGCACCGTGCTGTCCTTCGCGCTGGCCACAGTGGTGATCCTGGCCGTCGGCTACTGCGTGGTGGTCTTCGCCCGACGCAATGCGTCGGCCGGATCCTTGTACACCTATGTCGCCAAAGGGCTGGGCCCGTTCGGGGCCTACCTGGCCGGAGTGTCGCTGCTGATCGGCTGCTGGGGGATCGCCGCCGGCTCACTCGGTGGAGCGGTGTCCTACGCCAGTGACTTCCTGACGTTGATCGGGGTGCCCGCCCAGGGGCTGGGCTGGCACATCGCGCTCGCAATCGTGTTGGGCGGCTTGGCCACTCTGTTCACCATCCGGGGAATCAGGCTGTCCGCGCGCGTCTCGCTGGTGCTGGAGCTGATCTCGGTCACGATCATCACCATCCTTCTCGTGTTGGCCCTGGTGTGGGCGGGCCCGGCAGCGTGGGATCCCGCGCAGTTCTCACTGACCGGGGTTCCGGTGCAGGGCGTCGCGGTCGGTATGGTGCTGGGCATCCTCGGCTTCGTCGGGTTCTCCTCGGCCGACGCGCTGGGCCGCGAGGCCCGCAATCCCTACACCGCCATTCCCCGCGCCATCATCTGGAGCGCGATCGTCGTCGGCGTGCTCTACGTCTTCGCCGCCTACACCCAGATCGCGCTGCTGCATGACGGGCTGGCCAGCAGCGCAAGTCCGTTGCAGGACATCGCCGTCAAGATCGGCATGCCGGGGTGGTTCACGCCGATTCTGACCTTCGGCGTCGGTGCGTCGTTCTTCGCGGTCGTGGTCGCGCCGCTGAACGTGGTGGGCCGGATCGTCTACGTGATGGGCAAGGAGGGCGTGGTCGCCGAGCGGTTCGGCCGCACCCATGAAATGCATCTGACCCCGCACCGAGTGCTGCTTGTGGCCGGACCGTCGGCCATCCTGCTGGACATCATCTTGCTGGTCGTCGGCGTCGCGCCGATGAACATCGTGGTCTGGGTGGACACCTACGGAACCTACGGCTACATGGTGGCCTATGCCCTGGTCGCCATAGCCTGTGTGGCCTACACCAAGCGCGCGGGCATCCCCAACCGCATGGTGTGGACCGCGGCGGTGGTAGCCGTGGTGGCGATGGCCTACACCTTCTTCGCCAACGTCTACCCGGTTCCTGCCTTCCCGCTCAACGTGATTCCGTACCTGTTCCTGGCCACGGTGGCGATCGCGCTGGTGTGGTTTGGTCACATCAAACGCACTCGCCCCGAGATCGTCGACCGCATCGGCCGAACCGAGACCGACATCCTCGAAGGCGTCGGCTAGGCCTGCGTCATCGCGTAGTAGGCACCCCGCCGGGCCAGCAGCTCGGCGTGGGTGCCGCGCTCGACGATCCGGCCGGCCTGCATCACCAGGATCAGGTCGGCGTCGCGGATCGTCGAGAGCCGGTGCGCGATGATGAAACTCGTTCGCTCCCTGCGCAGTTCGATCATCGCCCGCTGTACCAGCAGCTCGGTGCGGGTGTCCACCGAACTGGTCGCCTCGTCCAGGATCAGCAGCTGCGGGCGGGCCAGGAACGCCCGGGCGATCGTGATCAGCTGTTTCTCGCCGGCGCTGATATTGCCGCCGTCGTCGCTGACCCGGGTGGCGTAGCCGTCCGGGAGTGTCCGCACGAAGCGGTCGACGTAGGCCGCGCGGGCCGCCTCGATGACCTCGTCCTCGCCGGCATCCGGGCGGCCGTAGGCGATGTTCTCGGCGATCGTGCCCCCGAACAACCAGGTGTCCTGCAACACCATCCCGATCCGGGACCGCAGCGAATCCCGGCTCACGCCGGTGATGTCGACGCCGTCGACCAGGATCCGTCCGGAGTCGACGTCGTAGAACCGCATCAGCAGGTTCACCAGCGTGGTCTTTCCCGCCCCGGTCGGCCCGACGATGGCCACGGTGCTGCCCGGCTCGGCGACCAGCGACAGGTCCTCGATCACCGGGGTGTCGTCGCGGTAGCCGAACCAGACGTGCTCGAACTCGACGCGTCCGACGCTGGGCGGCAATGTCCTTGCCGCATCGGGGGTTTCCTCCGGTTCGTCGAGAAAGTCGAAGACCCGCTCGGCGCTGGCCACCCCGGACTGCAGGGTGTTGTACATCCCGGCGACCTGGGTCAGCGGCTGGTTGAACTGGCGGACGTACTGGATGAACGCCTGGATGCTGCCCAGCGTGATCTGGCCGGTGGCCACCTGGTAACCGCCGACGACGGCGACGGCGACGTAACTCAGGTTGCCGACGAACGTCGTCGCCGGTGACACCAGCCCGGAGAAGAACTGGGCGCCGAAGCTGGCGTCGTAGACGTCGTCGTTGCACTCGCGGAACTTCTCCTGCGCCGCGGCGCGATGCCCGAACGTCTTCACCACGGTGAAGCCGCTGTAGGTCTCCTCGATGTGGGCGTTGAGCCGGCCGGTGTTGGTCCACTGGGCGATGAACATCCGCTGCGAGCGGCGGGCGATCGCGCGAGTCACCCACAGCGACAACGGAACCGTCGTCACGGTGATCAGCGTCAGTAGCGGCGAGATGGTCAGCATCATGGCCAGCACCGCGAACACCGTGAGCACCGAGGTGAGCAGCTGGCTGATGGTCATCGACACCGACTGCTGGATGTTGTCGACGTCGTTGGTGACCCGGCTCAGCAGTTCACCGCGTTGGCGGGAGTCGAAGTAGGACAACGGCAACCGGTGGATCTTGGCTTCCACGTCGGCGCGCAGTGCCCGCACCGTGCGCTGCACGATCACGTTGAGCAGCCGGGCCTGCACCCAGACAAACAGCGCGGCAACGACATACAGGGCCAAC
The DNA here is from genome assembly GCF_011694515.1 of Mycobacterium sp. DL592. Lineage (NCBI taxonomy): Bacteria > Bacillati > Actinomycetota > Actinomycetes > Mycobacteriales > Mycobacteriaceae > Mycobacterium > Mycobacterium sp. DL592. The sequence goes on from NZ_CP050192.1 coordinate 1,246,069, forward strand.
GCCAACAGCAGCGTCCGACCGACCGCGTCGAAGTCCACACCTTGACCCGGCACCACGTTGGTGCCCGACAGCAGGTCGGCGAACGTGGTGTCACCGCGGGCCCTGGCCGCGGCGATGGCCTGCTCCTTGGTGATGCCGGCCGGCAACTGGCGGCCGATCACCCCGTTGAACAACAGGTCGGTGGCGTGCCCGAGGATGCGCGGGCCTGCCACGCCCAACGCGATGCCACCGATCGTAAGCACGATGACGGCCACCGCCGGCCAGCGCTGTGGTGTCAGCCGGGCGAGCAGACGCAGTGCCGAGCCCTTGAAGTCGCGGGAGCGGGCCTGGCGGGGGTCCTGGCTGAGCATGCGCATTCCGCCGCCGCGCATCCCCGGCCCGGTCACGAACCGCCTCCGACGCCCGCGCCGAGTGACTGGGAGTCGGCGAACTCGGCGTAGGTGGGGCAGTCGGTGAGCAGGGTGTCGTGGGTGCCTGCGCCGACCACCCGGCCTCCGTCGAGGACGACGATGTGATCGGCATGCATCACGGTCGAAATCCGTTGCGAGACAATGATCACCGTCGAGCCTGCCGACACCTCCTGTAGCGCGGCGCGCACCCGGGCATCGGTGTGCACGTCCAGGGCGGAGAAGGCGTCGTCGAACAGGTAGATGGCCGGCCTGCGGATCACCGCCCGCGCGATCGCCAGCCGCTGGCGCTGACCGCCGGAGAAGTTGATACCGCCCTGGGCCACCCGCATGCCCAGCCCGTCGGGGTGGGCGGCCACGAAGTCGTCGGCGGCCGCCACCCGCAGCGCCGCCCACATGTCATCCTCTGTCGCGTCGGCTTTGCCGTAACGCAGGTTCTCGGCGACCGTGCCGGAGAACAGGTAGCCGCGCTGGGGCACCAGCCCCACCGCAGACCAGAGTTCCTCGGTGTCGTAGTCGCGGACGTCGATGCCGTCGACGGCGACCGCGCCGCCGGTCACGTCGTAGAGCCGGCAGATCAGGGCGATGAGCGTCGACTTGCCCGACCCGGTGCAGCCCACGATGGCCGTCGTCGTCCCGGCGTGTGCGGTCAGCGAAACATCTTCGAGCACAGGGCGTTCGGCACCCGGATAGCTGAACATAGCACCGTCGAGGACCACCTCGCCGCGGACCCCGCCGGTGGGATGAATCGCCAGCAGCGGGTTGGTGATCGCCGCCTCGGTGCCCAGCACCTCGGCGATCCGCTCGGCGCACACCGAGGCGCGGGGCAGGATCAGCAGCAGCAGGGTGGCCATCAGCACGGCCATCAGGATCTGCATGAAATAGGACAGAAACGCGATCAGCGAGCCCACCTGCATCTGCCCGGCGTCGATGCGCAGACCGCCGAACCAGATCAGCGCGACGCTGGAGATGTTGATCGTGAGCGTGGTCAGCGGCAGCATCAGCGCCTGCCAGCGCCCGGCGGCCAGTGCGGTGTCGGACACCGCTGCGTTGGCCACCGCGAAGCGCTCCCGCTCAAACGGCTCGCGGGCGAACGCCCGGATCACCCGGATACCGGAGAGCTGTTCGCGCATCACCCGGTTGATGCCATCGATCAGGCGCTGCATGCTGCGGAAGATCGGCAGCATGTGCGAGACCACCCAGTAGTTCGACACGGCCAGCACTGGCACGCTGACCAGCAGCAGCCAGGACAGCCCGGCATCCTGGTGGATCGCCATGACGATGCCGCCGACACACATGATCGGCGCGGTCACCAGCACCGTGGCGGTCATCTGGACGAGCACCTGGATCTGCTGGACGTCGTTGGTGGTCCGGGTCAGCAGTGTCGCCGCGCCGAAGCGGGACGTCTCGCGCTCAGAGAACGTGGTTACGTGATGGAACATCGCCGAACGCAGGTCGCGCCCGAAGCCCATCCCGGTGCGCGACCCGAAGTACACCGCGCCGACCGCGCACACACCCTGTAGTCCGGTCACCGCCAGCATCAGCAAGCCGAGCCGGGTGATCAGGGCGGTGTCGCCTTTGGTGACGCCGTCGTCGATGATCGCGGCATTGATCGTCGGCAGATACAGCGACGCCAGCGTGCTGATGATCTGCAACGCCATGACGGCCGCCACCAGCCACCGGTACGGCCGGACATACTGTCTCAGCAGCGCCAGAAGCATCTCGTTACTGTCGCATACCGGCTCGGCGCGGTGTCGGAACCGTGTCAGCGGGCAACGCCCGACTCGGCGATAAACCGGCAGGTCAAGCGGCCTGTCGGTGGTTGCGTGCGGGGGTGCCCGCTACAGTGCATGCTGTGACACGCAGCAGGTGCGCATGACAGCGGCGCGCAAACTGGCCGTAGCGGCGCTGGCCGTCGCGGCGACCGCGGTGAGCGGATGCTCGTCGGACTCCAGCGGACCAGGGCCGCAGTCGTCGGCGCCGTCCGCGCCGTCGCCGGCCAACGCCAAGCACGGCCCGATGTTCCCCGAGTGTGGCGGCATCACCGATCAGACGATCGCCGAGCAGACCCGGGTCACCGGCTTGGTCAACACCGCGAAGAACTCGGTCGGCTGCCAGTGGCTGGCCGGCGGCGGCATCCTCGGCCCGCACTTCTCCTTCACCTGGTATCGCGGCAGCCCCATCGGGCGCGAACGCAAGACCGAGGAACTGTCGCGCACCAGCGTCGAGGACATCAACATCGAGGGCCACGGCGGGTTCATCGCGGTTGGCACTGACCCGACTCTGGGGGACAACCTGTGCGAGATCGGTATTCAGTTCAACGACGACTTCATCGAGTGGTCGGTCAGCTTCGCCGAGAAGCCGTTCCCGCCGGCCTGCGACGTCGCCAAGGAACTCACCCGGCAGACGATTGTGAACGGCAAATGAGCGGGGCACGCTGGCGCCGTCCGGTCGCCGCCGCCGTGGTGATGGTCTCGGCCCTGGGCGTGGTGACCGGGTGCGCCCGCACCGTCGACGGCACGGCGGCCAAGTCCGGGTCCGGCCCGGTCGACCGCAACGACAACTCCGCGCAGCAGTACCCCAACCTTCTCAAGGAATGCGACGTCCTGACCACCGACATCCTGGCCAAGACCGTCGGTGCCGACCCGCTGGACATCCAGAGCACCTTCGTCGGTGCGGTGTGCCGCTGGCAGGCCGCAAACCCGGCTGGTCTGGTCGACATCACCCGGTTCTGGTACGAGCAGGGCAGCCTGGACAACGAGCGCCAGGTCGCCGGATTCCTCAAGTACCAGGTGGAAAGCCGCGCGATTGCCGGCGTGCAGTCGATCGTGATGCGCACCAGCGACCCCAATGGGGGTTGCGGTGTGGCCAGTGACGCCGCCGGTGTGGTCGGCTGGTGGGTCAACCCGCAGGCGCCGGGTATCGACGCGTGCGGCCAGGCGATCAAGCTGATGGAGCTGACGCTCGCCACCAACTCCTAACGGGGATGAGCGCTTGCGCGAAGACCATCTAACGGGGAATGTGGAAGGTCACCAGCCCGGCGCTGCTGAGCTCCAGCGCTGACCAGCTGACCGGCACGCGCATAACGGCGATGCCCGAGGTGGGGAACTTCATCGAGATCTGCGCGGCGGCGTCGTGATCGGAGTCCTGCGGGTCGGCCAGGCCGAGCGCCACCTGCGAGACGGTCGGTTCGTGGCCGACGACCAGCAGTGTGCTCACCTCATCGGGCACGCCGTTGATCTCCTCGATCATGGTGCCCGGGGTGGCGCCGTAGAGCCGGTCGGAATACTCCACGGGTGCAGTGATGCCGGTGCGGTCGAGGGTCTGGCGGGTCCTGGTCGCCGATGAGCACAGCACCAGCTCGATCGGCGGAACGTTGGCGCGCAGCCAGTCGCCTGCCAGCCCGGCCTCCCGGATGCCGCGCGGGGCCAGCGGCCGCTGATGGTCGACGACGCCGGTGGGGTAATCCGACTTGGCGTGGCGCATGACGACCAGCGTTCGGGTGTTCACGCAGACAGGCTAGCTGGGTGTCGGACAACCCACGTCGCACATGCCGGTCGAGGTCCCGGGACTTGTCGGCGGGCCGCCATACACTGCGGCCCATGCGATTCCTGCACACCGCCGACTGGCAGCTCGGCATGACGCGGCACTTCCTGGAGGGGGAGGCCCAGCCGCGTTATTCGGCTGCCCGGCGGGACGCGGTGGCCGGCCTCGGCGCACTGGCGCGGGAGACGGGCGCGGAGTTCGTTGTCGTCGCCGGTGACGTGTTCGAGCACAACCAACTTGCCCCGAAGGTGATCAGCCAGTCACTGGAAGCCATGCGCGCCATCGGTGTGCCGGTGTATCTGCTGCCCGGCAACCACGACCCGCTCGACGCGTCCTCGGTCTACACCAGTGCGCTGTTCACCGCCGAACGTCCGGACAACGTCGTGGTTCTCGACCGGGCCGGGCTGTGGGACGTGCGTCCCGGTGTGCAACTCGTCGTCGCGCCGTGGCGCTCGAAGTCGCCGACCACCGACCTCGTCGGCGCGGTGCTGGCCGACGTGCCCGCCGACGGAACCACCCGGGTGGTCGTCGCCCACGGCGGCGTAGACATTCTCGACCCGGACCCCACCCGGGTGTCGCTGATTCGGATGGCCGGTCTGGCCGACGCCATCGAGCGCGGTGCCGTCCACTATGTGGCGTTGGGGGACAAGCACTCTCGCACCTGTGTCGGGGACAGCGGACGGGTCTGGTACTCCGGGTCACCGGAGGTCACCAACTACGACCACGTCGAAGCCGACCCCGGTCACGTGCTGGTGGTCGACGTCGACGAGAGCGATCCGGCCCATCCCGTCTCGGTGCAGACCCGCGACGTCGGGCGCTGGCGGTTTCTGACGCTGCACCGGCCGGTCAATGACAGCCGCGACATCGCGGACCTGGACCTCAATCTGGACCTGATGGCCGACAAGGACCGCACGGTGGTCCAGCTCGGGCTGACCGGCACGCTCACGGTCACCGACCGGGCGGCGCTGGACGCCTGCCTCGACAAGTACTCCCGGCTGTTCGCCTATCTGGGCACCTGGGACCGCCACACCGACCTCGCGGTGATGCCGGCCGACGGCGAGTTCGACGACCTCGGCATCGGCGGGTTCGCCGCGGCGGCGCTCGGCGAGCTGCTCGACACCGCCCGCGGCGACAGCGGGGAGGCGGCCCAGGACGCCCAGGGCGCGCTGGGGCTGCTGCTGCGGCTGGCCGGGGGGACGGCGGCATGAAACTGCATCGGCTCGTCCTGACCAACTATCGCGGAATCACCCACCGCGAGATCGACTTTCCCGACCACGGTGTCGTCGTGGTCTGCGGCGCCAACGAGATCGGCAAGACTTCAATGATCGAGGCGCTCGATCTGCTGTTGGAGTCCAAGGACCGTTCGACCAAGAAGGACGTCAAGCAGGTCAAGCCCACCCACGCCGATGTCGGCTCCGAGGTGTCAGCCGAGATCAGCACGGGCCCATACCGATTCGTCTACACCAAGTGCTTCCACAAGCGGCCCAAGACCGAGTTGACCATCCTCGAGCCGCGCCGCGAACAGCTCACCGGTGACGAGGCACACGACCGGGTGCTGGCGATGCTGGCCGAGACAGTGGATACCGAGCTGTGGCACGCCCAGCGGGTGTTGCAGGCCGGGTCGACGGCGGCGGTGGATTTGTCCGGGTGTGACGCGCTGTCGCGGGCACTGGATGTGGCCGCCGGCGATGCGACCGACACCCCGGACGCGTCAGGGGCCGACTCGCTGCTCATCGAACGCATCGATGCCGAATACGCCCGGTACTTCACCGCGACCGGCAAGCCGACCGGTGAATGGGGTTCTGCCATCGGCCAATTGAAGGCCGCCAACGATGAGGTGGCCCGCTGTGCGGCGGCGATGGCCGAGGTCGACGAGCGGGTGGCCCGTCACGCCGAGTTGGCCGAACAGCTGGCAGCCCTCTCGGGCCAGCGGGACGCCGTCACGCAGCGCTGCGCGGTCGCCGACGCCGCGGCCGCGGCACTGACTGAACTGCGGACCCAACTCGACAACGCCACCCTGGTCGCCAGGGCGGCAGCCGCCACCAGTGCGGCGTCGGCGGCGGCGCAGGCCGAGCGATCCCGGTTGTGCAGCGAGGTCGAGGCCCGCGCCGCGCGGATCGCTGAGCTGGACGCCGAGGTGGCCGCTGCGCTCGACGCCGCGGCGACGGCACGCGAGGCCGCCGAGATCGCTGCTGCCGCAGCGGCGGCGTCAGCAGCCGAGGTGGACGCGGCACAGGCCTTGCTGGAGACGGCGCAGCGGGTGGTGGCCACGCTGGCCGGCCGCGAGCAGGCCGATCGGCTCGCCGCCCAGATCGCCCGGATCGACAGTGCGCAAGCCGAACTCGGCCAGATCGACGCACAGCTCGCCCGCATCACGCTGACCGTCGAGGTAATGGCCGATATCGAGTCGGCGGCGGCTCTGGTGCAGCGCTGCGAGGCCCAGCTTGCCTCGACTGCCACCACCGTCGAGTTCACCGCGGCTGCCGAGCTGGAACTGACCGTCGACGGCGAGGTGGTGCGGCTCGCCGCGGGGCAGCGCTGGACGCCGCCGGTGTCCGCCGCGACCACCGTCGAGCTGCCCGGCCTGCTCAGCATCCGCGTCGACCCGGGTGCGACCACCGCCGGAATCCAGGAGAAAGTCGTTGCCGCGCAAGGGCTCCTCGCTGAAGCTCTGCAGCAGGGCGGTGCCACTGATCTGGACGGCGCCCGCAATATCGACCGGTGCCGCCGCGAGTTGATCAGCAGCCGCGATCAGGCGTCGGCCACGGTGAGCGCTCTGCTTGGCGGGGAGGACGTCGAGCAGCTGCGGTGCCGGCTGGCTAGCTTGCGGGCCGGGTTTGATCCGACGGTTGCCGTCGACCGCGACACCGCACATGCTGCGCTCACCGCTGCCGAGCAAGCCCTGGCTACGGCGAGGGTGCAAGCCGGTACCGATGCGCGGGTCGCTGCCGAAGCCCAGGCTCAGCGGGTCGCGAAGTCCACTGCCGCAACTGTTCTCACGGCAAAGGCCGCCGACGCCGCCGCGGAGCTGGGCACGTTGGGCGAGCGGCTGGCCGGACTGCGGGCAGCGACCGGCGACGACGAGGTGGCCGCGCAGGCCGCCGCCGATGCCGAGGCCAAGCGGTTGGCGGAGGCCGCGGCCGCGCAGCTGACCGAACGCTATGCGGCAGCCGACCCGGCGGCCGTTGCGGCCGAGCAGGCCGCGGCGGGCAGTGCGGCAGCGACACTGCAGCGCGACACCGACGAGATCGCGCGCGCGCTGAACGATCTCACCGTCGAACTCGGCGTCATCGGCAGCGAAGGCCGCCAAGGCAGCCTCGACGCCGCGCAGGCCGCGCTGCAGCACGCCCGCGCCGAGCATGACCGGGTCTCGCAGCGGGCCCGGTCGGCACATCTATTGCGGTCGGTGATGACGCGGCACCGCGACGACACCCGCCAGCGGTACGTCGAACCGTTCCGTAAGGAGATCGAGCGGCTCGGTAAGCCCGTCTTCGGCCCGACGTTCGAAGTCGAGGTCGACAGCGCCCTGCGGATCTGCAACCGCACGCTCGACGGCTGCACGGTGCCCTACGACTCGCTGTCCGGCGGCGCCAAGGAGCAGCTAGGCATACTGGCCCGGCTGGCCGGCGCCGCGCTGGTGGCCAAGGAGGACACCGTGCCGGTGATCATCGACGACGCACTCGGGTTCACCGATCCGCAGCGGCTGACGAAGATGGGCGCGGTGTTCGACACCGTCGGCAACCACGGGCAGGTCATCGTGCTGACATGCACGCCGGCGCGCTATCTCGGCGTGCAAGAGGCACACCTCATCGAACTGAGTGCTTGAGCGTCAGTCGCTCAGCGCCAGCACCTCGTCGAAGCCTGCGACCAGGCAGTCGGCGAACTCCTCGAAGTCCGGGATCGCGCCGGTGTCGACGTCGATTCCCAGCGAGCAGGTGTCGACGTAGGTCAGCAGCGTCACGTTGACCGCCGAGCCGACGGTCGGGCCGAACGCGTACTGCATGCGCACCTTCGCTCCGCCGAGGTACACCTGCACCGGAACGCCCGGAACGTCGCTGCACAGGAAGTCCACGTGGCGCAGCACCGAACCGATGTACCAGCGCGGCATCAGGTTCAGTGCACCGGCGATCAGCTGGGTGTAGGGCAACGACTTCTCGGTGCGTACCTTCACCGTGCGCTCGCGGATCTCGCTGATCCGCTGCGCCGGGTCGGCCACCCCGGCCGGAATGTCGAAGCGCATCAACCCGATTCGGTTGCCGCCCATGCCGTCGTCCTCGGTGCGCAGGCTGATCGGCATCGTCAGGTGCAGCTCACCCACCGGCACACCGTGCTTTTCGTGGTAGCGGCGCAGCCCACCGGCCACCCCGGCCACGAAGGCGTCGTTCAGCGAGCCGCCGCTGCGGTGGGCGGCTTCACGCAGTGCCGGCAGCGACACCTCGTGGACACCGAGTTTGCGCACCAGGGTGCGGTCCTTCATCAGTGCGGAGCCGGTCTCGGTCACCGGGCGCACGGTGCGGTACACCGAGGCAGCCAGTTCGCTCGCCGCGGCGGCGGTCTGCAGCGGACGCCGAATCGTGTTGAACACCAAGCGGGGAACGGTTTTCACGGTCTCGGTGACCGCCTTGCCGAGGAGGCCGGCGTCGTAGCGCACGGCGTCGCGGTATCCCTCCAGCAGCTGCGGCGAGGTCCACACCGGCTCGTCGGGCACCGAGTCGATGGCGCGCGGCTCCTCGGTGAGGTCGAACAGCGTCATCGCGATCTGCACGCCACCGACGCCGTCGGTCAGGGCGTGGTGGAACTTGCACAACACCGCCGCCCCGCCGTCGTCGAGCCCGTCGATCAGGGTGGCCTTCCACATCGGCCTGGCCCGGTCGAAGTCGTCCATCGCGGCCAGCCGCGCCATCTCCAGCACGCCGTCGAGGTTGCCGGGTTGCGGCGCCGACACCCTGCGCATGTGGAAATCCAGATCGAAGTCCGGTGCCCATTCCCATCGCGGGGGCGCCGGCGGCAAGGTTTCGACCACCCGCTGGCGGAACATCGGCAGGTTGCGGCTGACGATGTCGAACCGCTCCCTGACCAGATCCCAATCCGGTGACCGGTCGAGGAGGATCACCGTCACCACGGTGGATCTCAGCCGCGGGTCGGACTCCATCGACCACGTGAACGCGTCGGTACTGCGCATGAATTCAGTCATTGTGTGCTCCGCCACAAACGTACGACGGCGGTCACACCGCGCAGAAGATCACGCAGGCAACTCGGGACTTTGTCCCCTAACGAAGGTGCCCGATGGCGCGGGCACCGACGTCAGCCGGCGGCCTGCAACCGTCGGCCGACGTTCGACTCGTCGGCCGTGCCCAGCCCGAGGTGGTCGCGCAGCGTCGTCCCGGTGTACTCAGTGCGGAACAGGCCCCTGCGCTGCAGCACCGGCACCACCGCGTCGACGAAGTCGTTGAAGGTGCCCGGCGTCGAAGCCGAGGACACCATGAACCCGTCGGCCTCCCCGGCCAGGAATGACTCCTCGATCTGGTCTGCCACCTGCTCGGCGGTGCCGACGAACTGCGGCAGCAGCACCCCCTGGGCGTACCAGGCGCCGACGTCGCGCAATGTCAGGCTGTCCCGGTTGGCCACCCGGCGCACCGCGTCGAAAAGCCCTTGGGTTCCACTGACTTGGACGTCCTCGACCGGGGCGTCGAGGTCGTAGCCGGAGAAGTCGTGGTCGGTGTGCACCGACAGGGTGATCAGTCCGGAGATCGGATCGGCCAGCTCGTTGTGGAAGGCCTGCTTCTCCCGCGCGATCGACTCGGTCTCGCCGATGAACGGGATGAACGCCGGGAAGATCAGCACCGTGTCGGGGTTGCGGCCGAAGTTCACCGCACGAGACTTGATGTCGTCGTAGTAGGCGCGTCTGCCCTCCGGTGTCGGGTCGATCTCGAAGATCGCCTCGGCCCACCGCGCCGCGAAGTCCCTGCCGGTATTCGACGAGCCGGCCTGGATCAGCACCGGGCGGCCCTGCGGCGAATGCGGGACGTTGAGCGGTCCGCGGGTGCGGAAGTAGGTGCCGTCATGGTCGACGTGCCGGATCCGCTCCGGGTCGGCGAACACCCCGGACTGCTTGTCGAGCACCAGCGCGTCGGGCTCCCAGCTCGACCACAGCTCCAGGGTCGTGCGGACAAACTCGTCGGCCCGCTCATAGCGGAACTCGTGGTCGAGGTGGTTGTCGTGGCCGAAGTTCTGCGCCTCGCTCTGCGTCAGCGACGTCACGATGTTCCACGCCACCCGGCCGCGGGTGATGTGGTCGAGGCTGGCGAAGATGCGGGCCAGCTCGTAGGGGTGAAAGTAGGTGGCGGACTTGGTGATTGCCAGTCCCAGCTTGGTGGTGACGGCGGCGATGCTGGCGGCCACGATGGACGGGTCGAGCGTGGCGGTCGCCTGGGTGCCGCGGCGCAGCGGCTCGGCGATACCGTCGCCGTAGCGCACCGGCGCCGCGAGCAGGTCGGCGAAGAACAGGAAGTCGAACTTGCCGCGCTCGAGGATCCGCCCGATCCGGTGGTAGTACTCCGGGGTCAGGAATGCCGGGTCGCTGGCGGGATGCCGCCAGGCGGCGTGGGAGTGGGTGACCTGGGAGGCGATCTGAAATCCGCCCAGGTGCAGTTGCCGGGTCATGGTCGTGTCCTCTCGTGCGATTTCGGCGCGGTTGTCGCCGTCAGGCGACGACAACCGCGCCGAAATCCCTGTCAGAAGTAGGCGTTGGCGGGCACAGGCGTGCCGTGCAACAGGTTCTGGCCGATCACCCTCGCCTTGTAGGCCACCGGGTTGTGCAGCGTGATGGTGCGAACGTTGCGCCAATGCCGGTCGAGGTTGCGCTGACGGCTCGCCGCGCTGGCTCCGCCGAGTTCCAGCAGCCGGGTGGCCGCCACCGGGGCGACGTCGTCGAGGTGCACCTTGACCTTGGCCACCTTCAGCTGTGCCTCGGTCGCCAGGTCGGCGTCGGGCACCCCGTCGCGCTCGGAGTCGGTGGCCGCCTCGATGGCCGCGGCCGCGTCGAGCACCGCCGCTCGCGCGACGTAGGCCGTGCTGGCCAGCTCGCCGAGCAGCCGCTGATAGAGCGGATCATCCACCGGCGCCTCGGCCAGGGCGTGGCTGAAGCTGCGGGTCCGCGACCGCAACAGCTCCACGCCGTCGTCCACCACGGTCTGCAGCACGCCGGCCACCACTGCGTGGATGTAGAGCTGCAACGAGGCGTACTGCACGGTGGGCTGCGGTTCGGCGTCGTACGGGGAGTCCGACAGCACTTCGTCGGGTGACACGTCGACGCTGTTCAGGATCGTCGTGCCGGTCCCGGTGCGGCGCTGCCCGAATCCGTCCCAATCGTCGACCAGTCGCACGCCCTCGCGATCGGCAGGAATGACGACGGTGGCCACCGAGTCGTGATCGGTAGTGGCAGCCACGGTCAGGTAGTCGGCAAACAGCGTGCCGGTGCTGTAGTACTTCTCGCCGGTCAGCCGGAAGCCGCCGGGGATCGGCAACAGCCGGGTGTTGAACACCAGGCTTCCGACGGCGTTGGTCCCCTTCTCGCTGAACGCGTTGCCGAAGATCTTGCCCTCGGCGACCTTGGCCAGCCATTGCCGCGACCTTGGATCAGGGAGAGTCCGCAGCCGCTCCTCGACGAACCAGAAGTGTGTCCGGAAGATATGCGCCACAATGGGATCGGCTGCGGCGACGTCGATGATCGTGGAAAATAATTGACGCACAGTAAAATCCGCGCCGCCGAGCTCAGCGGGCAGGCGCAGTGTGCCGAATCCGGCGCTCTTCAGTGCATCGACTTGGTCAAAAGGATTCTCGTCATTGAGATCTCGGTCTTTGGCGCCGGACCGGATGTTGGCGAGCAATGCGGTGAACTCCGGGGTTCCGGGTAGCAGGCGGTTGAGGGGTTCGACTGTGGTCATGTCCCCGTTGTACCGACGGGGCAGGCGGTGGGGCACTGCTTTGGATCACCCCGAACCGAACCGCGCATTCCATTACCCAGCGCGGCAAGGCAGAATCGAGGCATGCGAGGCCGCCACGGATGACGCTCAACGAGAAGCGCCGCCGTGCCCACGAGAAACTCGCCGCACTGCCGGGGGTGCGACCGGTTCGCCGCCCGGTGACACCGGCCGGAACCGAGGAGTTCGACCTCTACTACGTGCGCACCGGCCGCAAGACCAAGCATCCGGTCGTCATCATCCCTGGTGGGCCGGGTGCGGCCTCGATCGCGCTCTACCGCGGGCTGCGCAGGCGTGCCGCCGCCGAGGGACTCGACGTGATCATGATCGAGCACCGCGGTGTCGGCATGTCCCGCCACGACGACTCCGGTGCCGACCTGCCGCCCGAGGCGCTGACCGTCGATCAGGTTGTCGACGACGTCGCCGCGGCCCTCGACGACGCCCAGGTCGACAGCGCCATCATCTACGGGACCTCCTACGGCACCTACATCGCCGCCGGGGTCGGAGTCCGTCACCCGAACCGGGTGCACGCCATGATTCTGGACTCACCACTGCTGGCCGGGGACGATATCGAGGTGGTGCGCCGGGCCCTGCGCAACGTGCTGTGGCACGGTGAGGAACCCGAGACCAGGGACCTCGCGAGCAAGGTGCGCCGGCTGGTCGACGACGGTGTCATGACCCCGACCGCCGCCCAGCTGGCTGCGGCGGTGTACGGCTTCGGTGGTGCGCCGCTGTTGGACCGGCAGCTCGACCTGCTCCTGCAGGGGCGGCGGCTGCTGTGGTCCGGGATGGGCCGGGTCGCGGAGCTGATGGTCGGCCGAAAAGCGCCGTACCGCAACGAATCCGATCTTGTGGGACGCATCGCCTACCGTGAGCTGAACTATGCGGGCACCCCCGACGGCGGGCCGCTGGACCCTGCGCTGGCGATGCGGGACTTCGCCTCCGGTGATGTCGAATTCGAGGCCGAACCATTCGACCTCGTTGCCGAGATGCCGAAATTCTGCTGGCCCACTGTCGTCGTCTCCGGCGGCCGGGACCTGACCACACCGCCGGAGGTCGCCGACCGGGTCGCCGGCCTGATTCCGGGGTCGGTGCTGGTCCGGCTGCCCACCACGGGGCACAGCGTGCTGGACAGCAAGGAACGCGCGGCGTTGCGCATCGCATCGGTGGTCTCGGCCGGCCGAACCGCCAGCCTGCTCGGTGAGGCCGCAGCGCTGGACGCGATGCCCGCACCGCCCGCGCTGCGCCTGATGGTGTCGGCCATCGGGACCGCGGCGCGGATCGAGGCGGCGTTACCCGAGGTGGTACCGAAGCTGGTGGGTAAGGACCCGCGCGCTACTTCGTGAAGCCGATGGCGCTGTAGTTCAGGTCGCCGAGGCCGGCCGGTCCGAAGTTGGCCAGGTTGCTGCGCACCGCGACGTTGCCTGCGGACTGGAACAGCGGCAGGCTGAACACCTCGCCGAAGATCAGCTTGTCGACATCATTGGCCAGCGCACGGGCCTTGTCCGGGTCGAGTTCGTCGAGCACTTCCTCGACCTTGGCGTCGATCTCGGGGCTGCTGATCTTGCCGAAGTTACTCTCGGCGCCCGTGGTGTAGATCTGGTTGAGGCAGCACAGTGCGAATGCGTCACCGACCCAGGAGAACTGGGTGATGTCGAAGTCGCCGACGTTGACGTAGTTGGTGAAGAAGCCGTTGCCGGGTTTGGCGTCGATCTCCAGCTTCACCCCGATCTGGGCCAGGCTGTTCTGCGCGACAAGCGCGACCTGGCGGGTGGTCTGGGCGTCGTAGAGCACGTCGCGGATCACCAGTTGCTTGCCGTCCTTCTCGCGGAATTGGCCGTTGAGTTTCCAGCCGAGGGCGTCGAGTTCGGCCTTGGCCTTCGCCGGGTCGTAGGCCACCACGGCGCTGTTGTCCTGGTAGCCCTTCTGCCCGGCGACGAAGATGTGGTTGTTCAGCGGCACCGGCTTGTCGACCAGGCCGCGCTGGGTCACGTCGGCGATGGCCTGGCGGTCGATGCCCTTGGCGACGGCCAGCCGTAACGCCTTGTCCGACAAGATCGAACCCGGCGCGCCGTTGAAGGTGAAGTGATACCAGCTCAATCCGGGGGTGCGGCGAACCGAGATCCCCGCAGTACGCCGCGCGATCGTCAGCTCGTCCAGCGAGCCGAGCCCGGTGGCGTCGATGGTGTTGTTCTGCAGAGCCGGGATGCGCGCCGCATCGTCGAGCACCAGGTAGGTGATCGAATCGAGCAGCGGCGGGGTGCCCCACCATTTGGGGTTGCGGGTCAACACGATTCGCTGCGCGGTGCGGTCCAGGGTGGAGACCATGAAGGGGCCCGCCGATGGCCCGGGACCGTTGAGCTGACCCTTGTTGAACACCTCCGGGCTGGCGGTCATCGACTTCGGCAGGAGCATCGTGTTGCCGGCGAACATGCCGCGCCAGTCGGCGTACGGCTTGGCGAAGGTGATGACCGCCTGCCGGTCGTCGACGCCGCGGGTGACCGAGCCGACCCGGTCACTGCCGTTGGGGGCGGCGATCGCGAACGCCTTGTCCTTGCCGCTGGTGGCGTTGATCTGGGAGGCGATGTCCTCCCAGGTGATCGCTGTGCCGTCCGACCACGTCGCCTTCGGGTTGATCGTGTAGGTGACCACCTGCGGGTTGGTCGAGGTGAGTTCGACGCTGGTGAAGTAGTCGGTGTTGACCTTCATCGACCCGTCGGCGGCGATGACGAACGCCCTGGGCAGGGTGGGCTTGAGCAGGCTGCCGGTGTCGGCTTCGTTGCCGTCGATGTTGAGGGTGTTGAAGTTCGACGGGAACGACGACAGCGCCAGGCGAAGATTGCCGCCGTTGCGCAGGGTGGCCGGGTCCTGCGGGTTGATGTCGCTGGTGGTGCCCAGCTCGGCGTTGCCGCCTGCCGACGGGACGTCTTGCTTACCGCCCGAGCAGCCGGAGACCACCAATGTCAGGGCCGTCCCCACCGCGAGCAGGCGCATAATCGCGTTCCGCCGGCCTGTCGAGTGCGATTTTGAGTCTGTTCGCGCGTGAGTCACGCAAACGATGCTAGCGGCGAGTCGGATCCGGTTGCGGGATAGCGGCCAGCAACTTCCTGGTGTACTCGTGCTGAGGGTTGCCGAAGATGTCGTCGGCGTCGCCGTATTCGACGATCGCGCCGCGGTACATCACCGCCACCCGGTGGGCCAGGTGCTTGACCACCGACAGGTCGTGGGAGACGAACAGATACGACAGGTGGAACTGCCGTTGCAGATCCAGCAGCAGGTTGATGATGCCGGCCTGGATCGACACGTCGAGCGCCGACACCGGTTCATCCAGGGCCAGAATCTTGGGCTGCAAGGCCAGCGCGCGGGCGATACCGATGCGCTGCTTCTGCCCGCCGGAGAACTCCTGGGCGTAGCGGCTGGCGTCGGCGCGGCCCAGGCCGACGATCTCCAGCAGTTCGCCCACCCGGGTGTCGATGCTGCTCTTATTGAAACCGTTGGCCTGCAACGGTTCCGCCAACAGATCGAACACCGGTAGCCGCGGGTCCAGGGAGGCGACGGGATCCTGGAACACCACCTGAAGGTCTCGGCGCAGCTCACGACGACGGGCGGTGGTCAGGTCGGCGACGTTGTTGCCGAGCACCTCGATGGTGCCGGCCTGCGGTGCGTGCAGTTCCAGGATCTCGTGCAGCGTGGTCGATTTCCCCGACCCGGATTCGCCGACGATCCCGACGGTGCGCCCGCGCTGCAGGTCGAAGCTGATCCCGTCGACCGCGCGGACCTCGCCGATGGTGCGGCGGAACACCACACCTTTGGTCAGCCGATAGGTCTTGCTCAGATCGCGCACGCTGATCACGATCTCGGGTTCGGCGTCGTCGTCGACGGCAACGGGCTGGGTCGACACGCCGTAGATATCGGCGGCGCTGCGGCCTTCGACGAGTTCGGTGCGGATGCAGGCCGCCGAATGCCCGTCGGCGACAGTGGCCAGCGCGGGCTCGGCGGCCCGGCAGTCGTCGACGGCCAGCGGGCAGCGCGGGGCGAAGGGGCACCCAGGTGGCAGGTGCACCAGCGACGGGGGAGCGCCCGGGATCGGCACCAGCCGTGAACCCTGCGGGGCGTCCAGTCGCGGAACCGAGCCCAAAAGCCCTGCGGTGTAGGGCATTCGACGATCGCGGTAGAGATCGTCGACGTCGGCCACCTCGACGGCGCGCCCGGCGTACATCACCAGTGCGCGGTCGGCGAACTCGGCCACCACACCCAGGTCGTGGGTGATGATCAGCACCCCGGCGCCGGTGACGTCACGCGCGGTCTTGAGCACCTCGAGAATCTGGGCCTGCACGGTGACGTCGAGTGCGGTGGTGGGCTCGTCGCAGATCAGCAGGTCGGGGTCGTTGGCGATGGCGATCGCGATGACGACGCGCTGGCGTTCCCCGCCGGACAGTTCGTGCGGGAAAGCCCGGGCCCGCTGGCCAGGCTGGGCGATGCCCACCAGTTCCAGAAGCTCCACGGCCCGCGCCCGGGCCGCCTGCTTGGACACCTGCGGGTTGTGCACCCGGATCGCCTCGGCGATCTGGTCGCCGACGGTGTAGACCGGGGTCAGTGCCGACATCGGGTCCTGGAACACGGTGCCGATCCGCTTGCCACGGACCTGCGACATGTCGGCGTCGGGCAGGCCGAGCAGTTCCTGGCCGCCCAGGCGCACCGAACCGGACACCTCGGCGTACTCGGGCAGCAGCCCGATGACGGCCATGGCCGCCGCCGACTTGCCCGAACCGGATTCGCCGACCATCGCCACCACCTCGCCGGCGGCCACCTGGTAGCTCAGCCCGCGCACCGCCTTGAGGTCCTCGCCGTCGGTGGGGAAGCGCACGCTCAGGTCGCTGACGTCCAGCAGCGGCCCGGTCATGTCCGCTTCTTCTTCCGGTGCCGCAGGTTCGCACTGCCCGGGTCCAGCGCGTCGCGCAGGCCGTCGCCGGTCAGGTTGGCGCACACCAGGATCAGCACCAGCACGCCGGCGGGGAACAGGAACACCCACGGGAACGTCGTGGCAGACTTGGTGCCGTCGGCGATCAGGGTGCCCAGCGAGACATCCGGTGGCTGGACACCGAAACCCAGGAAGCTCAAACCGGTTTCGGCCAGGATGGCCACCCCGACGTTCAGGGCGGTGTCGATGATCAGGATCGAGGCCACGTTGGGCACGATGTGGCGGGTGATGATCCGCCAGCTCGGAACGCCCATATACCGCGCGGCCTGGACGAATTCGCGCTCCCGCAGGCTCATCGTCAGACCGCGCACCATCCGTGAGCTCACCATCCAGCTGAATCCGGCGAGCAGCACGATCAACAGCGCGACATTGGCGGAGTTCTTGGTGCGCGGGGTGATGATCGCGATGAGGATGAAACTGGGCACCACCAGCAGCAGGTCGACGAACCACATCAGGGCCCGGTCGCGCCAGCCGCCGAAGTAGCCGGCGACCGAGCCCACCGTCGCAGCGATCGCCGTGGAGATCACCGCCACGCACAGGCCGATCAGCATCGACTTCTGCATACCGCGCAGGATCTGGGCGAACAGGTCCTGGCCGAGGGCGTTGGTGCCGAACCAGTGCTCGGGGCTCGGCGGTGACTGCAGGGCGTAGAAGTCCAGATCGGTGTAGGACCACGCCAGCAGCGGCGGCAGCGCGTAGCAGCCGACGAACAGCAGCGCCAGCACCACCAGGGATCCCATGGCCAGCCGGTTGCGCGCGAAGCGGCGCAAGACCAGAGTGCGCCGCGAGGCGAACTCCTCGGGCTTGACGCCGGTTTGCGCGGTGGTGTCGGTCATGTCACCCGCACCCTCGGGTCGAGGATCGCATAGAAGACGTCGGAGAGCAGTCCCGCCAACAGCACCACCGCGCCGGAGAATACGGTGATCGCCGCGACGATGTTGGTGTCCTGGGTGGCGATGCCCTGCACCACCCACTCACCCATGCCGTGCCAGCCGAAGATCTTCTCCACGAACACCGCACCGGTGACCAACCCCGCGACACCGTAGGCGAACAGCGTCGCCATCGGGATCAAGGCGGTGCGCAGACCGTGCTTGAACAACGCCTGCCGACGGGTGAGGCCCTTGGCCCGCGCCGTGCGGATGAAGTCCTGACCCAGCACGTCAAGCATCGCATTGCGTTGGTAGCGGCTGTATCCGGCGATCGCGGCCAGCGCCAGCGTGGTGGTGGGCAGGATCAGGTGCTGCAGCCGGTCGACCAACTGATTCCAGGGACCGCCGACGGCATCCGGTGAGGTCTCCCCGGTGTAGGAGAAAAGCTGAACGCCCAGAACGGAATTCACGTTCAGCGCCGCCAGGATAAGCAGGTTGGCGATCACGAACGTCGGCGTGCTGATCACCAGCAGCGACAGGAAGGTGATGACGCGGTCCGATAATCGGTACTGGCGGATCGCACCCCACGCCCCGACCACCACTCCGATCACCGTGCCCAGTACCGAGCCGATCACCAGCAACCGCAGGCTCACCCCGATGCGCCGCCACAACTCGTCGGACACCGGCTGACCGTTGACCGTGGTGCCGAAGTCGCCCTGCACCGCCCCGGCGACCCAGTGGGCGTAGCGCAGCGGAATCGGCTTGTCGAGGTCCAGCTCGGCGGCCTTGGCGTCGATGACCGCCTGCGGCGGGCGCGGATTGCGCTGCAACAGGCTGTTGAGCGGCGCGAACGTCAGCGAGGTCAGGGTGAACGTCAGGAACGAGGCCAGTGCCAGCAACACCAGATAGTTGAGCAGGCGGCGCGCCAGGAATCGCGTCATCGGACGCCGTCCGCCGCAGGGTGCATGCAGCACAGGGTAGGAGATGGTGGGTCGGAAATGCCGGAAGGGTGGTCTAGCCACGGACTGCGATCGGTCTCGGAGCGCTTCGCCCGATTCCGCCGCGGACATATTGCGCCGGTTCCGTACCGTTCCACTGCGCTGAATCTCGTTGATTGCCTAGGACTCTGTGATGGAGTTGAGCAGGGCGCAGGCCCGGGCGATCGTGGCGCGGTCTGCCGGGGCCAGCTCATCGAGGTGGCTCTCCAGCCACGCATTGCGCTGGTTTCGGGTTGCGACCGCAAGCTCGGTGCCCTCGGCGGTGACGCGGAGCAGGATCTTTCGGCCGTCATCGGGGTCGGGGGTGCGGATCGCGTAACCGGCCGAGGTCAGCCTGTTCACGATCTGACTCATGGATGCGGGCGCCACCCGGTCGTGAGTGCTGAGTTGGGTCAGTGTCTGAGGTCCGTACTTGTACAGACGGACAAGCACTTCCAGGGCGGCGTCCCCGAGACCTCCTTCCGGCCGTTCGGTGCGGAAGCGTCGGTACAGCCGCGCCACCGTCGATCGCACCTGAGCGCCGAGAGTCGGCTCATCTGCATCGTCCGGCGGTTGCGCACTCATATTGTTTAGGGTACCTTAAGACTATATCTTTAGGGTACCTAAAAGAACTGGTGCGGAGGTGGGCGGACATGGCCGATGTCCGCCGACCCGCGGTAGAGCGGGGCACTCATGCCGATTGCCGATGATCTGCACATCCCGGTCGGCTGGTCCGCGGCATTGGTCAGTGCGCTTTGCCTGGCCAGCGAAAGCCGTTGTTGCCGAGTCAATCCCATCGCACGGCATTTCGAACACGAAAGGAACATCATGCAATTAGGAATCCACTTCATCGACTTCCTGCCCGGAGCACCCGAGAAGCTCGGGCCGACGTTGGCCGCCGCGGCAAGGACCGCCGACCAGATGGGTGCGGCGATGTTCACCATGGCCGACCACTTCTTCCAGATGGAGGGCATCGGGCAGGCACGAGATCCATTCCTGGAGGGCTACACGTCGCTCGGCTTCCTGGCCGGGCAGACCGAACAGATCGACCTGGGCCTTCTGGTGACCGGCGTGACCTATCGCCACCCCGGAATCCTCGCCAAGACCGTCACCACACTGGACGTCCTGTCGCAGGGAAGGGCGATGCTCGGCCTCGGCGCAGCCTGGTATGAGCGCGAGCATCTGGCCATGGGCGTCCCGTACCCGCCGGTGGCCCAGCGTTTCGAGATGCTCGAAGAAACACTGCAGATCTGTGAACAGATGTGGAGCGACGACGAGGGCCCTTATGAGGGCCGGCACTACCGGCTCGCCGAGACTATCTGCCAACCGCCACCTATCCGGCGCCCCCCGATTCTGATCGGCGGCGACGGCGAGAGGAAAACCCTGAGGCTGGTCGCCGAGCACGGTGACATCTGGAACAGCTTGACGCCGACCCCGGCGGATTTCGCGCAGAAATACGCTGTGCTGCAGAAGCATTGCGAGACCGTCGGCCGGGACCCCGCTGAGATCAGCACCACCGTGAGTATCGGTGCGCAGTTCGACCCATTCGCCGACACCGGGGCATTCCTGCGTGAGTTGGCGAAGTTCGCCGCCGCGGGGGCGGGGCTGGCCAATATGGGCCCGCTGCCGGGCAATCCGGACCCGGTGGGATTCATCGCCCGACTCGGCGAGGAGATTGTCCCCAAGTTGGCGTCGATCGGCTGACAGGGCGTCGAGTTGACAGGTCCCTGGCCTGCCGCTCAGCCCATGACTGGGTATCGCGAGGTTTCGGCTGCACAGCTCCCGGTTAACCAATTGCCAGCCGACTGGCCGGGAAGCCGGTCTGTGGAACTACCGACCAAGACCGATTGGAAGTGTCGATATGCCCAACATCAAAACGCTGTCCGCCGTGGTCGGCGGCGGTGCGATCGTGGCCATGGGGGCGCTGGCCATGGCGGTAACCGAGCCCGGCGGCACCATCGTGTCCGACCCCGGAACGTTCACCTCGCCGGTCACCTCCGAGATGACCACCGGGGAAACCACCAAGTCCACGGCGGTCGAGCCGACGGTGACCGCACCGTCGGCGTCGCCTCCGGTCACCGCGACGACCCCGGCAGCGCCGTAACGCCTCAGCCGCTCCAGGATTCGGTGAACGCAGCAATCGACGTGCTCACCCGGTTGCGCACCGAATCGGCGTCCAGCGGCGACGGGGCATCGGCGAATGTCGCTGCCAGCCCGTCGACCGCCCGCTGGGCCAGCGGGCGCCACGCCTGCGCCCAGCCCTCGATCACGTCACGGTTGGCGGGGTTCTGCGCCAGCGCATAGCGGGCCAGCGCGGCACTCCAGGCCTGATTGCGGGTGGTGTCCACCCGGGACTCCTGCAGCAGTGCCGCCGTCAACCCGTCCCCGTTGGCGCTGGCCAGGTCGACGAACGCCTCCTTGAGCAGGGCGTCCAGCGTCGGCTTGACCACCAGGTTCAGCGCGGTGAACGCCTCACCCCAGTCGTAAGCCAGCAGCAGCCGCTCCAGCACCTCGCGGGCCGGCTGCCAGGCCTCGTCGAGCTCCCAGATGCGCCGGGTGGCTTCGGTGTTGGCCAGCTGGGTGCCGTGGCTCAGAGACAGGGACTTGGCCCGGTAGGCAATCCACTGCAGCGCCCGCAACTCGTCGGCGGCGCCGAAGAACGCCGCGTTGGTGATGTAGGCGCTCGGTCCGAGCTGGCCCACGTATAGCGAGGTGATCTGCAGGACGTGCAGGGCGAAACGGGCCGGCAGGTAAACCCGTTCAAGCACCGCCACCCACGCCGGGTCGAGCTTGGCGTCGTGGTCGAGGGCCTCGTAGTGGTCGACCACACCCTCGGCGTACACCTCCCGGTCGTGCTGCAGGGCGATGTAGCGGCGGTAGTTCAGCGCGGCAGGGTCGCGGAAACCCTCCCAGTCAGGTGCCTGCAGCGGGGAACCCTCGCGGTGTTTGAGGTACCACTGGTTGATCTCGCTGCCCGGGTCGAGATCGAACGGCGCCGGGGTGCGGTTGAAGTGGTAGTGGAAGTTGCCGGTGACGGCCTCGTACTCGGTGGGCTTGCGGCGGGTGTCCCCGACGACGCTCCAGGTCTTGAGCCGGCGGGGTGCGGCGGAAGTCATTGCTAGTCCTCTCGTTCCAGAAACCAGTGCAGTTCGTCGTCGCCGACGTAGCGCATCCGGCCGGCGAACCCGGCGATGGCCGGCTCCAGGGAGGCCAGCGGAAGAGCTTGTCCGGCAGCCTGTTCCAGGCTGGCCCGGGTGACGCGCAGGAACCACGGGGCGTGGATCCGGACGTAGCCGGCGTGGTCGTCGACGGTGATCTCGGCGTCCGGGTTGTCGACGGCGATCGCCTCGGTCAGGGCGTCGACGATGTCGGGGTCGAAGCCGCGCACGATCGGGCCGACGAGCTTGACCTCGGTGCTTGTCATGTGTTGTCTCCATTCAGAAGTACCGCGATCTGGTCGCCGTCGCGGCGCACCGGATAGCTGCGTAGCCGGCAGCCGGGCGGGTTCACGCCGTCGCCGGTGGTTAGGTCGAACTCCCAGCTGTGCGCCGAGCAGGTCAGGACGTCGTCGACGACCTCGCCGTCACCGAGTGGGAAGCCGGCGTGTGGGCAGGTGCCCTCGTAGGCGCGGATCTCGCCGGTGCGTAAGTGCGCCAACAGGATCGGTTGATCGCCGGCGTAGAACTCGCCGACCTCGCCTTCCCACAGGTCGTCGACGGTGGCCACCGGCGTCCAGGCCAGCGTCTCACCCATAGAAGGCCTCGACGTGGTCGAGCGGCGCTACTCCGGCAGCGCCGATCGCCAGTGCGGGGTCCAGCACGGAACCGTTGTGCCGCAACCGGATCGGGGCGTCCCTGCGGGCTACTCGGCGGCCGACGACGTGGTGGGCGATCTGCTGGCTCACCGATTCCACGGAGTCGCCGTCGTCCACCGGGATGAGCAGTTCCAGGATGTCGCCCTCGAACAGGGCGGTCAGGGGCAGAAGTGCCATGTCGATTCCTCCTAGCTCTTCTTGGCCCACGCGTAGTCGTCGGCGTCGCGGCCCTGTTCCTCCGGCGACAGGCCGAAGTACTCCAGCACCGTGCCGAGGTCAGGCGGGCTGATCTCACCGGTGTCTGATGTCGCCGGTCCAACGGCTCCGGCGAGCACCCGGTCGATCAGCGACTGGTGGCCGGCGAAGCGCTCGGGGCGCTGGGTGAAGATCCACCGGCACGGCTCGGAGCAGAACAGATACTTGCGGCCGTCGTGGACGTGGGTCAGCGGCGCGGGGTCGGTATGTGCTCCCCGAATGACGCCGGCAGCCCGCACGATCGGCAGCTGGCACAGGTTGCAGGTGATCGGCAGTGTCTCGGGCAGCGTCGCGGCGATGTCCCCGTTGCGGACGTTCTCGGTGATGACGTCCCAGTGCTTGCCGAAGTCGCGGTTCCAGCCGGGGTACTTCTCCTCGAGCCACAGCCGCTCCTCGGCTGACACCCCGGCGTCGGGGTTCCACCACACCGTCGGGCGGTAGTTCCACACCCCGAGGTGGATCGCGTGGTGATACCACGTCAGCTCGTCGATGAATTCCTGCCAATACCAGGGGTAGTCGAGGCCGAAGTCGCGGAACTGGTCGGCGAACTGCTTGACCACCCAGTCCTCGATGAACTCCTTGAAGCTCATCCGCCGGCTCTCCAGCGGGGTGTAGTAGTCCATCGACAGTCCGGTCAGCAGCGCGAAGATCCGCCAGGACCGCCAGAACATGTGGTCGATCAGGAACTGGCCCCACTCCTTCTCGCCGTTCTCGATGAGCACCTTGATGGTGGGCTCGCCCTGCTGGGCGTGGCGGGCCTCATCGGTCTGGATCGAGGAGATCAGCGCGCCGAACTCCAGGTCGCCGACGTCGATGGCATCGGCGGCCATGCCAAGGAACTGCAGATTGGTGAACCCGGTCTCGAGGGTGAACGTCAGCTGCAGTGCGATCGAGGTGGCGTCGTTGGCGACGAACATGTCGTCGAACAGATAGCGCACCGCGAGCACGATCCAGTCGTTGGTGTGAAATGCCTTGAGCGCCCAGTCACCCCGGGGTTCCTTGTCGAGCAGACCGTAGGGGAAGAACGCCTGGATCTGTCCGTGCCGAACCTCGTCGAGCGTGCCGAAGGTCGCGGTGTTGCGCCAGGCGGCGGCCCGGCCGAACCGGCCCATCCGGGCCTCACCGATGGAGGCGAGGTACTCGGGCATGGTGATCGCCCCGTAGTGCGCGACGATCACCGACTTCCAGCCGGGGTCCAGGGAATCGAAGAGCTTGGAGCGCCCGATGGCGTTCTTCAGTGAGTAGGTGGTGGTGTCTTTGGTGACCTGGTTGTGGACGTACTCGCGGTAGCCGATCTTGTAGGGCTCGTCCCATTTGAGCCAGCCCTCGGCCGATACGCGGTGCGAGCCGGAGAGCGCCTCGGGGAACGCCTCCTCCTCGGTGACGTAGCGGAACGTCCAGTTGGTGTCGCGAGCCAGGTCGTACCAGTCGCTGCGGGAAAGTTTGGGCATGAGACGTAGGCTCCGTCAGATGCCGAGGAATCCTAACTATTGAAATCGCGGTGATTCTCACTGGTGATGCCGAGCCGAATCCGGTTCTACGATCCACCCGGAATGTTGTGTGCAACCCGAATGAGGAGGGACCCGGTGACCGTCACCGACGAATACCTGGCCAACAACGTCGAGTACGCCAAGACCTTCACCGGTCCGCTGCCACTGCCGCCGAGCAAGCATGTCGCGGTGGTCGCGTGCATGGATGCGCGCCTGGACGTCTACCGGATTCTGGGTCTGAACGACGGTGAGGCGCATGTGATCCGCAATGCCGGCGGGGTGGTCACCGATGACGAGATCCGCTCGCTGGCGATCAGCCAGCGGCTGCTGGGCACCAAGGAGATCATCCTCATCCACCACACCGACTGCGGCATGCTGACGTTCACCGACGACGCGTTCAAGCGCGACCTGCAGGACGAGACCGGCATCAAGCCGGAGTGGGCGGCCGAGGCGTTCCCGGACGTGGAAGAGGATGTGCGCCAGTCGTTGCGCCGTATCGAGCTCAGCCCGTTCGTCACCAAGCACGAGTCGCTGCGCGGGTTCGTCTTCGATGTCGCGACCGGCAAGCTCAACGAGGTCGTTCTCTGAGGCACGGCGAGGAACGCCACCGCAGCCTCGACTCCAAGATCGTCGGGGCGCTGGACCGCATCGGCGATGCGCTGCATGTGCTGGCCCGGCGCGCGGCCGAAGCCAACGACCTCTCGAGCACCCAGTTGCGGGTGCTCACCTGGTTGTACGTCGGGCCGCCGCCGGCTGCCCGCAGCACCACGCTGGCCCGCGAGCTCAACGTGTCCGATCCCACGGTCAGTGACGCCATCGGGACGCTGGCCCGTAAGGGTTTGATCACCCGTCAGCGCGATCCGTCCGACCGGCGCAGCCACGAGCTGATCCTGACCGCCGCCGGTCGCAAGGTGGCCGCCTCGGTGCATCGCTGGACCGCACCAGCCGAGATCGCCACCTCGAAGCTGGACCGGGTCGACAGCGAGCAGCTGCTGGACAGCCTGATCACGGTGCTGGGGCAGTTGCACGAGGCGGGCCTGCTGCCGGTGAGCCGGGCGTGCAGTACGTGCGCGCATCTCGGGGTGGGGGAGGGACCGCGCGACTATCGCTGTCTGTTCTACGACACCCCGATGGCTGTTTCGGATCTGCGAGTGGACTGCGCCGACCACGTCGCCGCGGGCTAGGCATCGATTCTGCGCCCAGATCGCGCTCGCAGCTGATTAGGGCGATCTGTGCGCAGACTCGGCGTAGCTGAGTCGCGCAGAACCCTTGACTTCAGACTTTCCGCTCACTAGATTCCCGACTAGCTTTGTAATTCTGGTCAAACCTACCAACTTTACGAGGAAACTAATGGCAAGTCCGGTGGTCGAACGCCCCAAGCCGGGGCAGTACGAGCTGAGCCATCTGAGGTCGCTGGAAGCTGAGGCGATCCACATCATCCGCGAGGTCGCAGCCGAGTTCGAACGGCCGGTGCTGCTGTTCTCCGGCGGCAAGGACTCGATCGTCATGCTGCACCTGGCCAGCAAGGCGTTCGCGCCGGGCCGGCTGCCGTTCCCGGTGATGCACGTCGACACCGGCCACAACTTCGACGAGGTGATCTCCACCCGCGACCAGCTGGTCGAGCACTACGGCGTGCGACTGGTGGTGGCCAGCGTGGAAGAGGACATCGAGGCCGGCCGGGTCGTGGACAACGGCCCGTCACGCAACCCGCTGCAGACCGTCACGCTGCTGCGTGCCATCCGCGAGAACAAGTTCGACGCCGCCTTCGGCGGGGCGCGGCGCGACGAGGAGAAGGCCCGCGCCAAGGAGCGGGTGTTCAGCTTCCGCGACGAGTGGGGTCAGTGGGACCCGAAGGCGCAGCGGCCCGAACTGTGGAACCTCTACAACGGCCGGCACCGCAAGGGTGAGCACATCCGGGTGTTCCCGCTGTCGAACTGGACCGAGTACGACATCTGGGCCTACATCGGCGCCGAGGACATCCCGCTGCCGGCGATCTACTACGCGCACACCCGACCGGTGTTCCAGCGCGACGGAATGCTTTTGGCCGTCCACGAATTCATGCAGCCGGCCGCCGGCGAAGAGGTCTTCGAAACCTCGGTGCGGTTCCGCACCGTGGGCGACGTGACGTGCACCGGTTGCGTGGAGTCGACGGCCTCGACCGTCGAGGACGTGATCGCCGAGACCGCGGTGTCGCGGCTGACCGAACGTGGCGCCACCCGCGCCGACGACCGAATTTCCGAAGCCGGTATGGAAGACCGCAAGCGGGAGGGCTACTTCTGATGGCAACGCTACTGAGAATCGCCACTGCCGGATCTGTCGACGACGGCAAGTCCACCCTGATTGGCCGTCTGCTGTACGACTCGAAGGCTGTGATGGAGGACCAGCTCGCGGCCGTCGAGCGGACCTCGCGGGAGCGCGGTAACGACTACACCGATCTCGCCTTGGTGACTGACGGCCTGCGCTCCGAGCGCGAACAGGGCATCACCATCGACGTGGCTTACCGCTACTTCGCCACGCCCAAGCGGAAATTCATCATCGCCGACACCCCGGGCCACATCCAGTACACCCGCAACATGGTGACCGGAACCTCGACCGCCCAGCTGGTGATCGTGCTCGTCGACGCCCGCCACGGCCTGCTCGAGCAGTCCCGCAGGCACGCGTTCCTGGCCTCGCTGCTCGGTGTGCAGCACGTGGTGCTCGCCGTCAACAAGATGGACCTGATCGACTGGGACCGCGAACGATTCGAGTGGATCCGCGACGAGTTCCACGCCTTCGCCGCCCGCTTGGACATCCAGGACGTGACCACCATCCCGATGTCGGCGCTCAACGGCGACAACGTGGTGACCAAGTCGGACAAGGCGCCGTGGTACGACGGCCCGCCACTGCTGAGCCACCTCGAGGACGTCTACGTCGCAGGCGATCGCAACCTGGTCGACGTGCGATTCCCGGTGCAGTACGTGATCCGTCCGCAGACCGTCGAGCACGCCGACCATCGCAGCTATGCCGGCACGGTAGCCGGCGGTGTGCTCCGCCCTGGCGACGAGATCGTGGTGCTGCCCAGCGGAAAAACCAGCACCATCACCGCGATTGACGGTCCGACCGGTCCGGTGGACGAGGCGTTCCCCCCGATGGCGGTCTCGATCAGCCTGGCCGACGACATCGACATCTCCCGCGGTGACCTGCTGGCACGTCCGCAGAACCAGCCGGTCGTCACCAGTGAGTTCGACGCGACGGTGTGCTGGATGGCTGATGACGCCGCACTCGAGCCGGGCCGCGACTACATCATCAAGCAGACCACCCGCACCACCCGGGCGCGGGTGGTTGCGCTGGACTACCGCCTTGATGTCAACACCCTGCACCGCGACAAGAGTGCAACGGCGTTGAAGCTCAACGAACTCGGCCGTGTCACCTTGCGTACCCAGGTGCCGCTGCTGCTCGACGAGTACTCGCGCAACTCGGCCACCGGCTCGTTCATCCTGATCGACCCGGACAACAACGTGACGGTGGCCGCGGGCATGGTCCGCGACACCGCACCCGTCGCGACCCGCACCGCGTCGCCGAACACGGTGCGCCACCAGTCGCTGGTGAGCGCCGGCGACCGGCTTACCAAGGGCCGCACCCTGTGGTTCACCGGCCTGTCCGGCTCGGGCAAGTCATCGGTGGCGGTCCTGGTGGAGCAGAAACTGCTCGAACATGGTTGGCCCGCATACATTCTCGACGGTGACAACCTGCGCCACGGCCTCAACGCCGACCTCGGGTTCTCGATGGCCGACCGCGCCGAGAACCTGCGCCGGCTCGCCCACATCGCCACGCTGATGGCCGATGCCGGCCTGACGGTGCTGGTACCGGTGATCAGCCCGCTCGAGGAACATCGCGAACTGGCCCGCAAGGTGCACGCGGACCAGGGGGTGGAGTTCCTGGAGATCTTCGTCGACACCCCGCTGGAGGACTGCGAGAAGCGCGACCCGAAAGGCTTGTACGCCAAGGCTCGTGCGGGGGAGATCACTCACTTCACCGGTATCGACAGCCCGTATCAGCGGCCGAAGAACCCGGACCTGCGGCTGACCCCGGATTACGGGCCCGAGGAGCTGGCCGATCAGGTGATCGAGGCGCTCGAGGCTCGGCGGTGAGCGATCATCAGCTGGCTGCGCAGCTGGCCACCGAAGCCGGTGAGCTGCTGCTCGCGGTCCGGGCGGAGTTGGCCGAGGCCAGCGGTGCTGAACGAAAAGCCGCGGGGGACAAGCGCTCTCACGACTATCTGATGGAGGCGCTGGCCAAGGCGCGGCCCGCCGACGCGGTGCTGTCCGAGGAAGGCGCCGACGATCCGGTGCGGCTGCGCAGTGAGCGGGTGTGGATCGTCGACCCGCTGGACGGCACCCGGGAGTTCTCCGAACTCGACCGGGACGACTGGGCGGTCCATGTCGCGCTGTGGCAAGCCGGTGAGTTGATCGCCGGTGCGGTGGCGCTTCCCGCGCAGGGCGTCACCCTGTCCACCCCCACGGTCGCGGCCCCGCCCGCCGGACCGCAGTCGCCGCGGGTGGTGGTCTCGCGGACCCGCCCGCCCGCCGTTGCGCTGCAGGTGCGCGACGCTCTCGGCGGCACGCTGGTCGAGATGGGTTCGGCCGGAGCGAAGGTCGCCGCCGTGGTGCAGGGCCGCGCCGATGTCTACGTGCACGCCGGCGGACAGTACGAGTGGGACTCGGCGGCCCCGGTCGCGGTGGCCCGGGCGGCGGGGTTGCACACTTCGCGTATCGACGGCTCACCGCTGCTGTACAACCGGCCGGATCCGCTGTTGCCTGACCTGGTGGTGTGCCGGCCGGAGTTCGCCGAGGCGGTACTGGCCGTCACGAAGTAGCGTGGCGGCATGACTGAACCCACCACCTTGCGCGCGATGTCCGGCCTGCCCGTGGAGCCGGTGAGCCTCGCCGACTCGACGCTGGTTCTCATCGACTGCCAGAACACCTACACAGAAGGTGTGATGGAACTCGAGGGGGTGCAGGCCGCACTCGACGAGACGGCGGCGCTGTTGGCGCGGGCGCGGGCGGCGGGGATCCCGGTCATCCACATCCAGCACGACGACGGACCCGGCTCGCTGTACGACATCACCGGACACAGCGGTGCCATCGTTGACCGGGTCGCCCCGCGTGACGGCGAGCCGGTGGTGGTGAAGAACTACCCCAACTCCTTCGTCGAGACCGACCTCGACGACCGGCTCAAGGCCATCGGCGCCGAGAACGTGGTGATCGCCGGCTTCATGACGCATATGTGCGTGAACTCAACCGCCAGGGGAGCCTTCAACCTCGGCTACGCCCCGACCGTGGTCGCGTCGGCCACCGCGACCCGCGCCCTGCCGGGCCCCACTGGTGCGCCGGTGACGGCCCAGGCGCTGCAGACGGCGAGCTTGGCGGCGCTGGCCGACCTGTTCGCCGTCGTCGTTCCGGACGCCGCCGCCATCCCTGACTGAACGCCCTCAGGCGTGTGTGAATCAGCTGTGAGAAGCGGCCGGAT
The DNA here is from genome assembly GCF_011694515.1 of Mycobacterium sp. DL592. Taxonomy (NCBI): domain Bacteria; kingdom Bacillati; phylum Actinomycetota; class Actinomycetes; order Mycobacteriales; family Mycobacteriaceae; genus Mycobacterium; species Mycobacterium sp. DL592. Next base: position 1,275,898 of record NZ_CP050192.1, read on the forward strand.
CGGCCGAGAAACCTGAGAAAACCGACCTCCAGTCGGATCGTGCGACGCCGGGACCTTGGTCCTTAATTTTGGGGACACCGGCATTATTGTTAGCTGTGATGCGCATCACGGGCGCGATGGCCTGGTGAAATGTGCTGTTTCGCTTTACAAGGAGTTAACCAACAATTGGGGCTCTGGCGAAACAAAAAGAATTTCCCTAAAAAACGTCAATATTGGCTTCCACTTAGGTTTTTCTCAGGTAGCTTGTCAATTGACAGTGCAGTCACCTACGGGAGGAAATCATGCAAATCTCACTTCGATCACACTTGATCGCGGGTACTGCCGCGGTCGTAGGGGCGAGCGCCATCGCGATGACCCCCGTCGTTGCGCAGCACGATCTCGCGCTGCCGGCCATCCAGTCTCCGGCCGCTTCGGCCGCGGTTCAGCTGGCCGGCTTTGACAGCCCGATCACCGAGCTGCTCTTGAGCGTGGGCCTGACCAACCAGTTCGTCTTCGGGAATACGGGACCCGTAGCGCTGCCCGCGCCGTGGAGCGGCTCGCTGTCGGCCTCCGGTCTGATTCCGCAGATCATCACCGACGCGCTTCCGGTCGTCCGGCAGCTGGGCTTCAACGGATCCGACTACCTCTACCAGTCGGTCAAGGGCCTCGGTACCAGCGCCGTCGCGCTGAGTGAAGGTGTGTGGAACGCGGCAGGTCAGTTGGCCTCGCTCAACATCCAGGGCGCGATCAACACGTTGGTGACCGCGGTTCAGTTCGCGGGCCAGAACGCCCTGGCGGCCGGCAACTACGTGTTGCAGGGTGTCATCACCCGGGCGACCGCGGTGGTCAACAACCTGGTGCCGATCCTGAGCGCACTGCCGCAGGTCATCATCAACCAGGGCCTGGTCGTGGCGGGTAGCGTGGTGAAGATCGTCAACGACGCCGTCGCCGCGCTGAGCGCGCCGAACCCAGTCGAGGGCGTCTGGAACGCGGTGGTCGACGGACTGCTCGGTCCCACGGGTATCCCGGGTGTTCTCAACGCTCTGACCATTGGGCCCGGCGTTTTGGCACCGGCTCCGATCTCGGCATTCGTGCCGAGCGTCCGCACGGTGGTCTCGAGCGTGGTGCAGGCCGTGAAGACAGGTCTCGCCACGCCCAACCCGGCACCGCCGCCGGCGACCGCGGTCAGCTCTGCTGCTCCGTCGGCCTCCTCGCTGCGTGCCGCGGCTGCTGAGACCTCGACACCGGCTGTCGTGAACACCAAGTCCAACGACAGCACCAGTGGTGGCAGCGCCACCGCCGGTGACCACAACGGTGGTTCGTCCGCCGGGTCGAACGAAGGCTCGGGCTCGGGTGGTGGCAAGAGCACCGGTGGCTCGGCGCGCGCTGCCCACAAGGCCGCGGCCGGCTAGTCCTCTGAGTAAATCTCTGGGCTGACAGGTGCCCCTCCTTCTTCGGAAGGAGGGGCACCTCTCTTTCTGGGGTCTGCCTGGGGTACGGGCCCTTGGTCCCGCAAATCCGGTGCCATTTGCGGTAAAGAATTTGACTCCAAGACGTCAATACCGAGCCTCTTCTCAGGCTCGTCTCAGGTAGGTTCAGGCACTGACGGGATCGTCAAAACGAGGGGGAAGATTGTCCATGGACATCTCATTGCGTTCGCAACTGACCGCCGGCGTCACAATGGTCGCAGCCACCGCGATCGCCATCACACCGATCACCCAGCCCAGCCTGCTGTCCTCGGTGGATCACGGCGCAGCGCAGGCCACCTCGGTCGCACTCGCCGCGCTGACCAACCCGTTCAACGCCGTCGCCGAGGTCGTCGAGGACGTCAACACCAACGTCTTCTATAACGGGGCATGGGACGCGCCGTGGAACACATTGCCCTCCCTCGGCGACTACGCCTACGCCGGCTATCAGGGCATCCTGCCCGATTTCGCTTTCTGGCCGCTGCCCCTGGCGCAGACCGTCGTGACAAACCTGTCGGGATACGCATGGGCCGGTATCCGCGGCGTCGGTGACCTCGCCAACAAGAGCCTGCAGGCGGTGTGGAACACCCCGTTCGCGCTGGTGGACGCAGCCCAGCTGTTGATCGCGGGCGATCCGAACGCGGCGCTGGCAGTGATCCAGAGCCAGATCGTCCTGCCGTTGCAGAAGGGCATCAACTCCGCCCTGAACTCGGCCAACTACATCGTCAGCAATCTCATCGAGAACGCCGGCATCGTCGCCAGCGCCATCCCGACGTTGGTGAGCAATCTGGTCGGGGTGACGGTCGGCGGGGCGTCCTACCTCGTCAACCAGGCGATCGCCACGGTGACCACGGCGTTCGGGCAGCTGACCAGCGGTCAGTTCGGGGCTGCCTGGGACACCGCGGTCAACGGATTCCTGGGTCGCAACGGCACTCTGGGCTACCTGGAGAAGCTCACGATCGGACCCGGTGTCGTCACGACCGATCCCAGCAATCCGGTGATCCCGAGCCTGCGGGCCGTCGTCACCCAGGGCACCCGTCAGCTGGCCGACAGCTTCTACAACCCGACCTATAACCCTGCGGCCGGACCGTTCCAGCCGGCGGCAGCGGCCACGCCGACGGCACCGACGGCATCGGCGCTGCGCGCTTCGGCCGCCGCCGAACCGGCTCACACCAACGCGGTCACCGATGTGGCCAAGCCGGGCGACAGCGCGACGCCTCGCGACTCCAGCCCCGCCGGTTCGACCTCGTCGGATACCGGCTCGGCGCAGGGCGGCGCCAAGAGCACCGGCGTCAGCAAGCGTGCCGCCCACCATGCCCCGGTAGGAAAATCGGCCGCGTAGTTCGCCCGGCCGAACGGTGCCCCTCCTTCCCCGGAAGGAGGGGCACCTTGCTGTTAGGCCGCGAAGGAGCACTTTCCACAGTAAAGGGCGGGTGGCGAGTGGCTTTCTCAGTTTCCTCTCAGGTATTGTTAAGGCTTCGTCTCGGAACAAGGTGGTGGATTCAGTGCGGCGGGGTATCGGTGCGATCGTCACCACCGCGGTGGCTCTCGTCGGCGCCGCCGTCGTCGTCGCCAACCCCGTCTCCGTCCCGCAATCCGACGTCCGGGTTCCCGCCGTCGAACTCTCCGCAGGCACCAGCTCCTCGGCAACCACGCTGGATCAGGCCTACATCAACGCGATCGCCCTCGACCCCACCGATACCGGCCCCGCCAGTGCGCTGAAGCGGATGCTCGCCGAACTGGTCACCCACGCGACCCTGCTCGGTGGCCGGGCGGTCGAGGAGGTCTTCGACGCGCGCACCACGATCTCCGCCGGTGCAGTGCCCCCGACACCGACGGCTGCCTGGCTGCCGTACCCGCCCGTCGAGGTGGCGCCGGCCCGCGCGCTCAGCGGACCGGCCCCGGCCGGTCTTCCCGCGGTCCCCGAGTCCGCCGGCGAGATCGATCCGGTACTGCGACAGGCGCTCACCTCGCTGGCCGACGATGTCGGCTACGTCGGCGGGCAGGTCGTCGTCGCCGCAGTCGCCACCAGCGCGTTGGTGTCCGCGGAACCCAAGCTCATCGTCGACACGATCACCGCTCTGGGCTACGGGGATCTGCGGACCGCGGTGATCACCGCCATCACCGCGGTATCGGCACCGGTCGTGGCGCCGCTGATCGTCGCCGACGCAGTCAACACCGTTGTGCGCAACGGGCTCGTCCCAATGTCGACGCCCCAGTCGCAGGACAGTGCCGCCACGTCGGATCCGGTGTCCCGCCCGGCCACCGCCACTGGGTTGCGCCGCCACACGGCCGCCGACATCAAAGCTGCCGCCGCAACGAGCGCGACCAACGGTGCCACCGATCTGAGCGACGGCAACAAGGCGCCGCCGCACACCGGTGTGAAGCCCGCGGCGCTGCGGACCAAGCTCACCGCGGCGGCCCAATCCGCCCGAGCCTCTGCCGATCGTTTCGGGACTGCCGTCGGCAAGGCCCTGAGCCCGCACGCCACGGCCGAATCGGCCACGTCAGCCGCCAACTGAGCACCTGAGCCGATTGTCACCACCGCGGTGGCAGAATTCGCGGCATGCGCATGTCGGCTAAAGCGGAGTACGCCGTTCGCGCTATGACACAGCTGGCCTCGGTCGAGACCGGAGTTCTGGTCAAGACCGAGGACCTGGCCAGGGCCCAGGGGATTCCCGCCCAGTTCCTCGTCGACATTCTGTCTGCCCTGCGCACCGATCGGCTGGTCCGCAGCCACCGCGGCCGCGACGGCGGCTACGAACTGGCCCGCCCGGCCGACGAGATCAGCGTGGCCGACGTCCTGAGATGTATCGACGGCCCACTGGCCAGCGTGCGCGACATCGGTCTCGGCGACCTGCCCTACACCGGGCCGACGAAAGCGCTGACCGACGTGTGGCGCGCATTGCGGGCCAGCATGCGCTCGGTGCTCGAAGAGACCAGTCTGGCCGACGTGGCCGCCGGAACGCTTCCCGAGCACGTCGCCACCATGGCCCGCGACTACCTCAAGCAGGAGAACCGGCGCGGACACAACAGCGGGGTGTCGTAGCTCTGATGGCCACCCAAACCCGTGTCGAGAAGCTGGGCAATATCGGGCCGAACTGGTTCGCGTCGGTGATGGGCACCGGCATCGTGGCGACCGCCGGGGCCACGCTTCCTATCCACGTCCGCGGACTGCAGGTCTTCACCGAGGTGGTGTGGGTGATCGCGGCCGTGCTGCTGGCCGTGCTGCTCGCGGTGGTGGGTGGGCACTGGTTGCGGCATCCGACCACGGCGCGCACCCACGCCCGCAATCCGCAGATGGCCCACTTCTACGGCGCGGCGCCGATGGCGCTGATGACAGTGGGCTCCGGTGCGCTGCTGTCCGGCCACGCCGTGATCGGACAACGGCTGGCCGTCGACCTGGCCTGGGTGTTGTGGACCGCCGGCACCATCGGCGGTCTGTTCACCGCGGTGAGTATCCCGTTCCTGATGTTCACCCAGCACAACGTCGAACCCGACGCCGCGTTCGGCGGCTGGCTGATGCCGATCGTGCCGCCCATGGTCTCGGCGGCCGCCGGTGCGCTGCTGATACCGCACATGGCGCCGGGCACCGGGCGCACCACCATGTTCTACGGCTGCTATGCGCTGTTCGGGCTGTCACTGGTGGCGGCGTTCATCATCATCTCGATGATCTGGAGCAGGCTCGCGCTCTACGGAACCTCGGGCACCACACGGGTCCCCACGTTGTGGATCGTGCTCGGCCCGCTGGGCCAATCCATCACGGCGGCAGGACTTTTGGGCATCAACGCAAGCTTGGCCGTCGGCCCCGAACTGGCCGGCAACTTCAACGCGTTCGCGATCCTGTTCGGGGTGCCGGTGTGGGGATTCGCCGTGCTGTGGATCGCCCTGGCCGCCGCGCTGACGGTGCGCACGCTGATGCGCGGAATGCCGTTCGCGCTGACCTGGTGGAGCCTGACGTTCCCGGTGGGCACCTTCGTCACCGGCACCACCCAGCTCGCCGTGCACACCTCGCTGCCGGCGTTCAAGATCGCCGCGGCGCTGGCGTATGCGGGGCTGCTGTGTACGTGGCTGCTGGTGGCGGTGCGCACCACCCGCGGCAGCGTGCGCGGCAACCTGCTGAGCCCGCCGCCGAACCCCGGCCCGGTGCGGGCCAGCAAGGACCCCGTCGCCTGACCCCCGATCACTTTCGGGCGGTCAGCTCCAGTGCGATGTTGTCGGGGTCACGAAACTCCAGAATGTAGGAAGGGCCGATGTCCTTGACCGGTTCATGGGCAATCCCCAGCTCGTCGAGATGCGCTGCCGCGTGGTCCAAGTCAGCCTTGCTGGACACCCCGAAGGCAATGTGGTCCAGGCCCACGTGGTCGGTGTCGAAGGTGCCGGTCCCGACCGGGCGCAACCCCAGCAGTGCCTCGCCCATGTCGTAGATGATGCCGCCGAACAGAAACCACAGCCGTTCCCGGGTGGCGGCGTCTGCGTCGGGCAGCAGCTCGGCGTACACCGGCCACCCGAAGACGCTGTCGTAGAAGCGTCGCGACCGGTCGATGTCGGTGACCGTGAGGCGCACATGAGCAATAGCGGTGGTGCTGATGGCCATGCCGACATCGTGCCACTAGCCGGGATCGGCGTGGCGGCCGTCGCCGGGCGTGCCAGAATCGCGAACGTGCAGATTGGCATGACGCTGCCGGTGATGGAGCCGGACCTCGACGCAGACATCTTGAAGCGCTGGGCCAAGGCCGTCGACGAGGGGCCGTTCTCCTCGCTGTGCTGGGGCGAGCGCATCGCGTTCGGCAACCCTGACTCACTGACACTGCTGGGTGCACTGTCCGCGTGGACCGACCGGGTGCCGTTGGTCACCACGGTGGTGGTGCCGCAACTACACGACCCGGTGATGCTGGCCAAGCAGCTGGCCACCGGCGACATGCTGTGCGGTGGACGGCTGACCGTGGGCATCGGCGTCGGCGGCCGCGAGGAGGACTACCGCGCGGTGGGGGCGGACCCCAAGACCCAGACCATGCGTGAGATGGCCGAGCGGGTGGCGGTGATGCAGCGGATCTGGTCGGGGGAGAAGATCACCGAGTCGGTGCTGCCGGTCGGCCCGCGGCCCGCACAACACGGCGGCCCGCGGCTGCTCGTCGGCACCATCGGACCCAAGACGATCCGCAGCGCCGTGCCGTGGGCCGACGGACTGGCCGGAATCACCCTCGACCTCGACCTCGACAAGCAGGACCAGCTGTTCGACGTGGCTCGCACCGCGTGGGCGCAGGCCGGCAAGCCCGAACCCCATCTGGCGACCTCGTTCTGGTTCGCGCTCGGTGACGGCGACGCCCCGCGCACCCAGGTGCACAAGCACCTTCGGCACTACATGAACTGGATCCCGGCCGAGTACGTCGACGCGATGGCCCCCACCACCGGCTGGGCCGGCACCGACGAGGAACTCGTCGCGACACTGAAGGGGTTCGCCTCGATCGGCACCACCGAGGTGCACCTGATCCCCACCAGCTCCGACATCGACCAACTGCGTCGGGTGGCCGACCTGGTCTCCGACGTCGGCTGAAACGAGGCACCCGCGATGACCCAGCCCTACGGCAACTATCAGATCGAGATCTACTTCCAGGGCCTCACCGGGGTGCTTCCCAGCCTGCCGATGACATTCGGCGAGCTCGAATCTCGCGCGCAGCAAGCACTTTCGCCGTCAGTGTGGTCCTATGTCGCCGGCGGGGCCGGTGATGAACGGACCCAGAACATCAATGCCACCGCGTTCAACCAGTGGGGCCTGATCCCGCGAATGCTGGTCGGCGCCACCGAACGCGACATGTCGGTGGAACTATGGGGGCGACGCTGGCCCACCCCGCTGTTCATGGCCCCCATCGGGGTGATCGGGCTGTGCACCCAGGACCAGCACGGTGACCTCGCCGCGGCGCGGGCCGCCGCCCGCACCGGTGTTCCGCTGTGCGTCTCCACGCTCACCATGGATCCGCTGGAGGACGTCGCCGCCGAATTCGGCGCCACCCCAGGGCTTTTCCAGCTGTACACCCCGACCGACCGGGAGCTCGCCGAAAGCTTCGTGCACCGCGCCGAGGCCGCCGGCTACGCCGGCATCGTGGTCACCCTGGACACCTGGATTCCCGGCTGGCGCCCACGCGACCTGGCGACCGCCAACTTCCCGCAACTGCGCGGCAAGTGCCTGGCCAACTACATCAGCGACCCGCACTTTCGCGCCAAGGTCGACGCCGACCTCGACGCCGACCCGCGCAACGCCGTGATGCACTGGGTCAGCGTGTTCGGAAACTCGTTGACCTGGAACGACTTACCGTGGTTGCGGTCGCTGACGAAGCTGCCGCTGATCCTCAAGGGCATCTGCCATCCCGATGACGCCCGGCGCGCCATCGACGCCGGGGTCGACGGCATCTACTGCTCCAACCACGGCGGCCGCCAGGCCAACGGCGGGGTGCCGGCCATCGACTGCCTGCCCGACGTGGTGGCCGCTGCCGGTGAGGTCCCCGTGCTGTTCGACTCCGGCGTGCGGTCGGGTGCCGATGTCATCAAGGCGCTGGCGCTGGGTGCCAAAGCCGTCGGGATCGGCCGGCCCTACGCCTACGGCGCGGCGCTGGCGGGCACCGACGGGATCGTGCATGTGCTGCGGTCCATGCTGGCCGAGGCCGACCTGATCATGGCCATCGACGGCTACCCGACGCTGGCCGACCTGACGCACGAAGCGCTGCGCGCCGTGCGACAGTAGGGGCATGGCGCAACCCTCGACACAGGTCACCCGTCTGGCGGAGAAGCAGAACACCTCCCGTGCCCGCCTCGACGAGTTGCTCGACAGTACCCCGCTGGCCACCATCGCCCTGATCCGCGAGGGCCACCCGGTGATACTTCCTATCGGATGTGCCCGCATCGGCGACGAACTGGTGATCCACGGATCAACCGGCTCGCCCTGGTTGCGGCAGCTCGCCGACGGCGCCCAAGCCGCGGTGTCGGTGACCGCACTGGACGGAGTTCTGGTGGCGCGCAGTGGTTTCGAATCGTCCTTCCAGTTCCGCAGCGCGGTGCTGTTCGGGACGTTCGAGGTGGTTCCCGAGGCGGACAAGGTGACCTACCTGGAGACGCTCACCGATACCTTCATCCCCGGCCGGGTGGCCGAGTTGCGGCCCAGCAACCGCAAGGAGCTCGCCGCGACCCTGGTGTTGCGGATGGCGATCGGCCAGGACAACTGGTCACTGAAAATCGGCGACGGCTGGCCCGAGGATCCCGACGAGGACGTCGCCGCCGGGGCGTGGGCCGGAATCGTCCCGCTGACAACGGTTTACGGTGAACCACGGCGGGCTCCGGACTGTGCCGTCGACACCCCGATCCCGCCCTCGGTCAAGGCGATGGTGGGGGAGCTGTCGAACCGGCCTGGGCGGCAGATCCCCTAGACGCCGCGGTCGGCCGCAGCACCGCACTGAACGCCAGGGCGATCACGCCGATGCCGACGCAGGTCCACAACGCCGCCTGGTACGTCGAGTCCGTGCCCGAGCCAACCATGGGCCCGGCCCAGGCGAATCCCAGGGAGAAGCCAATTCCGTAGGCGGCGTTGGCAATACCGGGAAGCGCACCGGGTTCCTCCTCGGAGGCCTGCAGCACCCCCAGTGAACTCAGCGGCGTCAGTGTCACCGCGAAGCAGGTGAACCCGAAGATCACCATCAGCGCCGCCACCGCGTACTTGTGGCCGGCGAACACCGCCATCAGCGCGACCAGCACGGTCGAGGCTGCCACCCCGGCCCGCAGTACCGTGACGAACCCGACGCGCACCGCCAGCCGGCCGATCAGCGGTGCGGTGAGCACTTGCACGATCGCACCCGGGGTGAGGAACAGCAGCGCCGTCGTCGTCGCATTGAGGCCGAATCCGGAGTCGGGATCCTCGGCCAAGCTGGGTATGACGAATCCGTTGATCACCATGAACGAGCCCATCACCAGCACGGTGACCACGAGCAACGGCCACGCTTCGCGCGTGCGCATGTAGGCGATCTCGACCACGGGGTCGTCGGTGCGGCGCGTGGAGATCAGCAGTCCGACGAACGCGACGGCGGTGATCGCCAGCCATGCCAGGGCTGGGGTGGAGTTCCAGCCGTCGTGTCCGCCGTTGGGACAGGAACAGTGTGACGCCGCCGACTGTCATCGCGATCAGTGCCCCGCCGATCCAGTCCATCCGGCCTGACCTGCGGTCCTCGGACTGGTCGGTGGGTACGGCTCGCCACACCAGGGCGAGCGCAATGACGCCGACGACCAGGATCAGACCGAAGATGGACCGGTAGCCCCACACGTCGGTCATCACTCCGCCGAGGAATGCGTCACCGCCGGCGACGCCGCCGTTGATCGACGCCATCACCCCGCAGCACAGGCCGAACGTCGTTCCGCTGACTCGCGCCCGCAGAATCAGGAATGCCAACCCGTAGGTGATGTTCGCCGTGCCCTGCAGGAATCGCCCGACGATCACGATGGGCAGCGACGTGCTCAGGCACAGCACGGTGCCGATGCACACCACGACGAGAATGCCGATCAGCACCCGCTTTCGGCCGATGTAGTCGCTCCAGCGGATTAATACCACGTTGGCGATCGCCCCGGCCAGATAGAACGGTGTCGAGATGGCCGCGAACGCGCCGGGGCCCAGCGTCTCGTTGATGTCGCGGACCGCTGGGGCCAGCATGGTGGCGTTCAGCGAGAACGACATGACCGCGAAAACCAGTGCCGCGACGAGGAATGCGATCTGGCGAGGGGTCAGCGTATCGATCTCAGAGGTAGCCGGTGCGGGTTGGTGGCTCACGGCTTGCTCTCCTCAGGCCAGGGGCACCCTCAGCCCGGCGGCTGGGGAGATCGTATGCGATCAGCGGCGATTCCACGGTCTGAGCAGTGTCCGCCACATCTTGCGAAAGCCCTCGGGGAACACCACGTCCTCACCGCGCTCGGCTTCCAGGCGCGCTCTTTCGCGCTCCTCGAAGCTCTTGCGGCGGGCGTCGTCGTCGTCGGTGGCCATCGTTTGTCACGCTAGCCGATGACGTGGTCGGTGGGTCGGGGAATCACCAGGTGACGAGAAGCGGCACCAAGCCGTGCGACAGCGAGTGGAAACCGGTGCCCATGACCGAGAGGTCACCAGCCAGTGCAAGGCGGGGAAACCTCGGAATCAATTGGGAGAAAACAATTTTCAGCTCCATTCGGGCCAGAGCCGCGCCGATGCAGTAGTGCGCGCCGTAGCCGAAGCCGACGTGGGCGGCCCCGGTCCGGAACAGATCGGCCCGGTAGGGGTCCGGGAAGGCGGCGGGGTCGTGGTTGGCCGAGCCGGGGTCGAGCAGGACCAGATCGCCGGCCCGGATGGTCACCGCGCCGACTTCGATGTCGTCGCGCGCGTAGCGGGGCACCCCGATCCCGCCGGGCATCCCGGCTCGCAACAGCTCCTCGACGGCCTTGGGGATCAGCCCCGGGGAGTCCAGCAGCAGCTGCCACTGGTCGCGATCGCTGAGCAGCAGCAGCGACTGCAGCCAGATCTGCATCACCGTGGTTTCGTGCCCGGCGAACAACAGCTGCATCCCCAGCGTGGCGACCTCGAGGTCGGACAGGTCCGGCTCGTCGCACAACCGGGAGATGACGTCGTCGCCCGGGTCGTTGCGCTTGGCCGCCACCAGCTCCATGCCGTAACCCAACAGTGAGACAAGGCCGTTCTCCGACACCGCGTCGTCGGGGGAGAAGGCGGCTTCTTCAACCCAGAGTCGGAAGCGGTCCCGGTCGGAATAGGGCACGCCGAGCAGATCGCAGATGACCAGCACGGGGAACGGCTGGGCCAGGCTGGTGAGCAGGTCGGCGGGCGGACCGTGACGTTCCATGTCGTCGAGCAGGGCGGCGCACTGCCGCTCGAGCTTGGGTTGCAGTTCCCGCATGTGCTTGGGGGAGAAGTGCGGCTGCAGCAGCTGCCGCATGCGGGCGTGGTCGGCGGGTTCGGTGTCGAAGTCGCCGATCGGTCCGCCGAAGAGCGCCGATGTCCGGCTGCGCGGCGCATTGGCGGGGTCGCGATGGGTGCGGCCAAGGCGGTCGTCGTCCATCAACCGGCGCACTTCGGCGTACCCGGTGACGAGCCAGGCCTCGTCGCCGACCACGGTCAGTACCTTGTGGATCGGACCGCGGGCCTGCAGAGCCTTCAGTTCCTCGGACGACCGCAGCGGATGGTCCTGGCGGAATGGCAGCTGTACGGATGCGGTCATGTGTGTCCTTCGGTGACGACGTCAGGGACCTGTGCTCGACGGTAGAACACGGACAAGACTTTTGGAACTGCCAGTCTCGTTTCGCTGGTGGCGGAGAAATCTGTCGGTCGCGTGATTTTCCGCCCTGAGAATTCGCTGTGATGCTTAACTGGCGCGCATCCAACACATCGCAAGGTTTTTCATAGGGAAGGTCACGTGCCGATGACGCCTGCACGCTGGTTCCGAAGTGCCGTCGTCGCCGCGGGCCTGATCACCGCCGTCCCACTGGCGCTGGCCGCAACGGCGGCAGCCGATCCGATTACCGACGCGCTTGCTACTACGCCATGTAGCTACGCACAGGTCACCGCCGCGCTCAAGGCGCAGGCGCCGTCGCTGAGTCTGCAGCTCGCCTACCGGCCGGATATGCAGGCCAACCTGCAGCAATTCCTGGCGCTGCCGGTGGATCAGCGCCAGCAGCAGATCGCCCAGCAGCAGTCGACGGTGGATCCCCAGACCGAGGCCATGCTCGCGGCGGTCGTCGGTCCAGCGGTCACCAAAGTCGCAAACACCTGTATGAACTACTGACGCGCGCCACCGCGGCGGGGTCGGTGATTTCTTACGGAAATCACCCCGACATGCGTTTTCAGCAACACGTAAGTCTGGTTACGGGGTACCGTGATTCACAGGGTTACCGGCTGGTAAGGGGGGCCGGGATAAGAACGTGTTCTAAAACGGCCTCACGCTCACGTTAATTGGTTAAAGTGCGTCACCATGCGTGCGTCCTTGGCTAACTCGCGTCCGGCGGATGCCGCGTCCACTTCTTTGCTCGATCGGCACGATGTCGCCGAGGCACTCGCCGCTATCCGCAGGCCAGTGGCCGTGGTCGGGTCAGCACACGGGCCCCGGGCCGTCGTGCTCGACGACTCGGGTTTGCTCACACCGGAGATCATGGGCCAGGACGTGCTGGCTGTCCTGCCGCCGATCTATCCCGAATGGCTCGGCGAGCGCAGCTTCACGGCCACCCACGGAGTCCGCTTCCCGTATGTGATCGGCGAGATGGCGCGCGGCATCGCCACCCCGCGGATGACCATCGAAGGCGTGCGGGCCGGGGTGATGGCCTTCTACGGCAGTGCCGGGCTGGACCTGCCGACCATCGAAGCGGGCGTGCGTGAGATCCAGGATGCGCTCGGACCCGATTCGGGCGGCTGGGGTGCGAACCTCATCCACAACCTGCACAACGATGCCGTGGAGATGGCCACGGTCGATCTGTTCCATCGGCTCGGAGTTCGCTACGTTTCAGCCTCGGCGTTCATGAGGCTCACCCCGGCAATCGTGTACTACGCGGTGAAGGGTCTTCGTCGCGGACCGGACGGACAGATCGTGCGCGCCGGCCACATCTTCGGCAAAGTGTCGCGCGACGAGGTGGCCCGGCAATTCCTCTCTCCTGCACCCGAAGCCATGCTCAGTGCCCTGGTGGCCCAGGGCCGCATCACCGCCGAGGAGGCACAGCTCGCCGCCGGCATCCCGATCGCTGAGGACATCACCGCCGAGGCGGACTCCGGCGGGCACACCGACAATCGTGCGCTGACGGTCTTGCTGCCCGGACTGATCGCGCTGCGCGACGAGATCGCCGCGGCTCACGGATATTCGGTGCTGCCCCGGGTGGGCGCGGCCGGAGGGCTGGGAACCCCGGCGTCGGTGGCGGCCGCGTTCGCCGCAGGCGCGGCCTACGTCCTGACCGGGTCGGTGAATCAGTCCGCGGTGGAAAGCGGTCTGGCCGCCGACGCGCGCAGCCTGCTCGCCCAGGCCGAGGCCACCGACGTGACAATGGCCCCGGCCTCGGACATGTTCGAGATGGGTGTGACGGTGCAGGTGCTCAAGCGCGGCACCATGTTCGCCCAGCGCGGCCAGCGGCTGTCGGACTTCTACCGTCGCTACGGCTCCTTCGAGGAAGCCCCCGCCGACGAGGTGCGCAACCTCGAGACCACCGTGCTCGGCCGTACCGTCGACGACATCTGGCAGGAGACCGAGGCCTTCTTCTCCCGCAGCGACCCGGCGCAGGCCGAACGTGGTCGCACCGACCCCAAACACCGGATGGCTCTGGTCTTCCGCTGGTATCTGTTCATGGGTTCGCAGTGGGCCCGCGACGGCATCACCGAACGGCGTGCCGACTACCAGATCTGGTGCGGCCCGGCGATGGGTGGCTTCAACGAATGGGTGCGGGGCAGTTTCCTGGAACCGGTGCAGGCGCGCACTGTGCGTCAGATCGCGCTGAACCTGCTCGAGGGTGCCGCCACCGTCACGCGTGCCGGCCAGTTGCGCACCGCCGGCATCCAGATGCCCCCGTCCGCCTTCGATTACCGTCCCCGCCCACTCGGATAACTCACTCACCCGTTTCGTCCATCTCCTCGGATAAAAGGTGTCATGACAGACCAGCAGCAGAACCCCGTCTCGATTCCCGTCGCCGTCGTAGGTATGACAGCCATCTATCCGGGAGAGCCGGGACTGGACGGTTTCTGGCGCACCATCACCGGTGGCCGCGACGCCATCGGGGACGTGCCGCCGTCCCACTGGCTGATCGACGACTACTACGACCCGGATCCCAAGGCCACCGACCGGACCTACTGCAAGCGCGGCGGGTTCATCGAGCCGGTGCAGTTCGATCCGGTGAAGTTCGGCTTGCCGCCCAACGCGCTGCCGTCCACCGACTCCGCCCAGCTGCTGGCCCTCATCGCCGCGCGCAAGGTGCTCGACGAGGCCATGCGCTCCGGTGTGGAGGTCGACCTCGACCGCGTCGACATCGTTCTCGGCGTCGCCTCCACCACCGAACTCGTCGTCCAGATGGGCTCGCGGATGCAGCGCCCGATCTGGCGCAAGGCGCTGCTCGAGAACGGGCTGTCCGAAGCGGAGGCCGACGAGATCTGCGGCGACATCGCCGACTCCTACCCGTCCTGGCAGGAGAGCACCTTCCCCGGTCTGCTCGGCAACGTCGTCGCCGGCCGGGTCGCCAACCGGTTGGACCTCGGTGGCAGCAACTTCGTCGTCGACGCCGCCTGCGCCAGCTCGCTGTCCGCGCTGCAGGCCGCTCTGCACCGGCTGTATCTGCACGAGTCCGACCTGGTGCTGACCGGCGGAGTCGACGCGCTCAACGACGTGATGATGTACATGTGCTTCTCCAAGACGCCGGCGTTCTCGCCGACGGGTGACTGCCGGCCGTTCTCCGATGCCGCCGACGGCACCATCATCGGCGAGGGTGTGGGCATGCTGGCGCTCAAGCGTCTCAGCGACGCCGAGCGCGACGGCGACCATATCCACGCGGTGATCCGCGGTCTCGGCTCGTCCTCGGACGGCCGTGCCTCCAGCGTCTACGCCCCGCGCTCGGAAGGTCAGGCCAAGGCGCTGCGCCGCGCGTACGAGCGCGCCGGTTACGCCCCGGAGACCGTCGAGCTCCTCGAAGCCCACGGCACCGCCACCAAGGCCGGTGACGTCGCCGAGTTCGCTGGCCTCAAGCAGGTGTTCACCGACTCCTCGGCCCGGATCGCGCTGGGCTCGGTCAAGTCCCAGATCGGCCACACCAAAGCCGCCGCGGGTGCGGCTGGCCTCATCAAAGCTATTCTGTCGCTGCAGCATTCGACGCTGCCCGGCACGCTGAAGGTGGACCGCCCGAACCCCGCGATGGGCTTGGAGGAAACCCCCTTCTACGTCAACGCGCAGACCCGCCCGTGGGTGCGACCCGGCGACCAGCCGCGCCGGGCGGCGGTCAGCTCGTTCGGCTTCGGCGGCTCCAACTTCCACGTGACGATCGAGGAGTACACCGGCGAGCACCGGGCCAAGCGGCTGCGAGCCCTGCCCAGCGAACTGGTGGTGCTCAGCGCCGCCTCCGGGGCCGAGCTGGCCACGCGGGCCGCCGACATCGCGGCCGCCGCGCGGACCGGCGAGAGCCTGGCCCGCATCGCCTACGAATCTGCCCGCGACTTCGACGCCGCGCACAACGCCCGTGCCGGTCTGGTCGCCGCCGACGTGACGGCGCTGGCGGCGCTGGCCGACAAGCTGAACAAGGCGCTCGCCGACGGCACCGCCGCCACGCTCAAGGACGCCAACATCTCGGTCGGATTCGGCCCCGCCCGCGAGGGCAAGACCGCCTTCCTGTTCCCGGGTCAGGGCAGCCAGTACGTCGGGATGGGGGCCGACCTCGCGCTGGCCTTCCCGGCCGCCGTCGCGGTGTGGGATTCCCTGGACGGCGACCTCGCCGATCTGCACCGCGTGGTGTTCCCCGAGCCGGCCTTCGATTCGGCCACCTCGGATGCCCAGCGCGCCGAGCTGACCGCCATGCAGAACGCCCAGCCAGCGATCGCCACCACCAGCCTGGCCCAGCTCGCCCTGCTCGACGCGCTCGGGGTACGCGCCGAGGCGGCGGCCGGGCACAGCTTCGGCGAGGTCACCGCACTGGCGGCCGCGGGCGTCCTGCCCACGCAGCGCCTCGTCGACACCGCGCGCACCCGCGGGGTGCTGATGGCCGAGGCGGGCCAGGGTCAGGACGGCGCGATGCTGGCGGTGACCGCCAGCGCCGCCGATGTCCGGGCCCTGCTGGACAGCCAGCCGGAGGCGGCCGCTTCGCTGGTGATCGCTAACGACAACGCGCCCGGCCAGGTGGTGCTGGCCGGCCCGGCCGCCGATATCGCCTGGGCGGAATCCGCCGCGAAGGCGGCGGGCTGGACGTCGGTGCGGCTGCCGGTGGCGTCGGCGTTCCACTCGCCGATCGTGGCCGCGGCCTCCCAGCCGTTGACGGCTTACCTCCAGACGATGGAGTTCGGCCAGGCGCAGTTCCCCGTCTACGCCAATGCGACCGCGCAGACCTACGCCGGTGGGGTCGCCGAGCAGCTCGGCGACCAGGTACGCCAGCCGGTGCGCTTCCGCGAAATGATCGAAGCGATGGCGCGCGACGGTGTCACCCGCTTCATCGAGGTCGGGCCGAGCCGGGTGCTGACCAAGCTGGTCGATCAGATCCTCGATGGCACACCGCATCTCGCGGTCGCACTCGATGACCCCAAGGCGGGTGGCCTGCGTGGCTGGCATCGCGGTCTGGCGGCGCTGGCCGCCGACGGCGTGCGGCTGAACCTGGCCGCCCTCTACGACGACTACGACGAGCCGGCCAAGCATGTGCCGGCGCCCAAGCATGCGGTTCTGGTAGGAGGAGCCAACGTTGGAAAGCCTTATCCGCCTCTGGACGGCAAGGTCACGATCAAGCCGAAGCGCACTCGCGTGAGCGCGCCCCAGCCGAGCGTGCCGCAGCCGGTGGCCGCCACACCCGCGCCCGCCCCGGCCGCTGCCCACAACGGTGTACCGGCACCGACTCCTGCGGCAGCGGCGGTCCAGACGATGGCCGCCCCGCCTTCGGTGCCGCCGCGCAACGGTGCGCCCGAACCCGCACCGGCGGTGCAGACGGCACCGGCGCCCGCACCGGTTCTGCCGCGCACCGCGACGCCGACCCCAGCCGCCGCCCAGGCCCCGTTGTCCAGCGACGCCTGGAGCATCATCGACCGCATCCAGCAGGAGACCGCCCAGCAGCACGAGCGGTATCTCGGCGCGGTGGCCAACACCCACAAGGCATTCCTGGAGATGTCGGCGCAGATGATGGCCGAGATCGTCGGCGAGCGCTCCGGCGGCCAGCAGGCACTGACGCCCGCACCCGTGGTCGTCCACGCATCTGAGCAGGTGGTGCACACGGTGCACACCATCGCCGAGCCACCCGCCGCGGTCGCCGCGCCGGCGCCGGTGGTTGCGCCCGCTCCGGTGGCCGCGCCCGCTGCAGCCGCGCCCGCACCCGCACTCGCCCCCGCGGCACCGGCGCCGGCACCTGCGGCGCCAGCCCCGGCGGCACCGTCGGTGGACGCCGGTCAGGTCGTGCTGGCGATCGTCTCGGAGAAGACCGGTTATCCGGCCGACATGCTCGGGCTCGAGATGGAGATGGAGTCCGAGCTCGGGATCGATTCGATCAAGCAGGTCGAGATCCTGGCGGCGTTGCAGGCGAAGTTCCCTGGCGCTCCGGAGATTCCGGCTTCGGAGTTGTCGAACCTGCGGACCCTGCAGGATGTGGTGGATTCGGTCGCCGACTTCGCCTCGGCGGCTCCCGCTGCCGCTGCGCCCGCCGCGGTTGCCGCCCCGGCCGCCCCCGCGGTGGATGCCGGTGAAGTGGTGCTGGGCATCGTCTCGGAGAAGACGGGCTATCCGGCGGACATGCTGGGCCTGGACATGGAGATGGAGTCCGAGCTCGGGATCGATTCGATCAAGCAGGTCGAGATCCTGGCCGCACTGCAGGCGAAGTTCCCTGGCGCTCCCGAGATTCCGGCCTCGGAGTTGTCAAACCTGCGCACCTTGCAGGACGTCGTCGACTCGATCGCCGGCTTCGCCTCCGGTGGTGCAAGCGCCCCCACGGCGCCGGCCGCACCGGTCGCAGCCCCCGCCGCGGCCGCCCCGGTCTCCACCCAGGACGCCGGTGAGGTTGTGCTCGCGATCGTCTCGGAGAAGACGGGCTATCCCGCGGACATGCTGGGCCTGGACATGGAGATGGAGTCCGAGCTCGGCATCGATTCGATCAAGCAGGTCGAGATCCTGGCCGCACTGCAGGCCAAGTTCCCCGGCACACCTGAGATCCCGGCCTCCGAGCTGGCGAACCTGCGCACCTTGCAGGACGTCGTCGACTCGGTCTCCGGCGCGACGTCCGGTGGTGGCTCCGAACCCGATGCGCCCGTGCACCATTCGGCCCCGGCAACGGTGCCCGCGGGTGGCCTGGACTGCACTGAGGCGGCCATGCGGGAAGTCCCGCCGACCGGGTTCGCCATGGCGGGCCTGCGCGACGGCGAGGTCTTCATCACCCGGGAGAACGCGGCCTTCGCCGAGGATCTCGAACGCGTGATGATCAGCCACGGCATCAAGGCCCGCTCTGTGGACGTCGTGCCGCACGAAGCGGCCGCGGTCATCAGCCTGGCGGCCCTCGGGCCCGTCGGCTCGCCGCAAGACTGCGTCGAGACGCACCTGCGGGCATTCCACGCCGCGCGCAGTGTCGCCAAGAGCTCCTCGCGCTCAAGGCTTTTCGTGACCATCCAGTCCACCGGGGCGCGCTTCGCCGAAGCGGACACCCCGGTCGGTGTCGCCAGCATCGCCAAGACCGCGGCCTGGGAGTGGCCCAACGCCTCGGTGCGCGCCATCGACATCGAAACCCTGGACCCCGAACGCATCGTCGCCGAACTGCTCGCAGGCGGCAGCGGTGTGGAGGTCGCGCTGCGCAACGACGGCACCCGGCTGGTCGTCGTCGACGACGTCGACGCCGAGCCCACCGGCGAGACCATCAGCGTCCCCGCCGACGGCGTCGTGGTGGTCACCGGCGGTGCACGCGGTGTGACCGCACAGTCCGCCCTGGCGTTGGCGGCACGGCACGGGCTGCGCCTGGCACTGCTGGGCCGCACCGCACTGCGGGAGGTCGCCGCCGACGAGCCGACGGGTACCACCGCCACGGAGATCGCGACGGCGCTGGCCGCTGCGGCACGCTCCCGCGGCGAGGCGCTGAGCTTGCCGCAGGCCCGGGCCCAGGCCGAACGTCTACTCGCCGAACGCGAAGTCCGCGCCACCCTGAGTGCCGCTGAGCGCCAAGGCACCCCGGCCAGGTACTTCGCCGCTGACATCAACGACACGGAGTCGCTGCGGACCGTCCTCGACGAGGTGCGCAGCACCGTCGGGCCGATCGTCGGCATCGTCCACGGTGCGGGCGTGCTGGCCGATCGGCGCCTGGAGGACCTCGACGACGAGCAGTTCGTGCGGGTGTTCAACACCAAGGTGCTCGGGGCCGAGGCGCTGCTGGCGTCGACCGCGTCGGATGATTTGCGATTCATCTCGCTGTTCTCCTCCATCGCCGCCCGCGCCGGTAACCCCGGCCAGTGCGCCTACGCCGCGGCCAATGCGGTGTTGGAGTCGATCGCGGCACGCGAGGCGGCCCGTCGCGGTGACGCGTGCGTGGTGCGTGCCTTCGGCTGGGGCCCGTGGGACGGCGGCATGGTCGACGCCACCCTCAAGAGCCGGTTCCTGGAATCCGGGGTCGGCGTGATCCCGATCGACGAGGGTGCGCACTTCTTCGCCGAGCACGCCCTGCGGCGCTCGCCGGCGACGGCGATCGTGGTGGCCGCCCCAGCAGAGGGACGTCTGCGTGCGGCCCGGCTGGACTGGGACGTGTCCACCGACAACCTGCCGGTGCTCGCCGACCATCAGGTCCGCGGCCGGGTCGTGGTTCCGGTGGTGATCGTGCTCGACGCGATGTTGCGTGCGGTGCGTGGACTGGTGCCGGATGCCTCCCCGGTGATCCGCGACTTCCAGGTGCTCTCCGGTGTCACGTTCGCCGAATGCGAGCAGCAGGCACTGACCCTGGACTTCGAGCCGACCGGGTCGGCCTACACCGTCAGTGTGCAGGACCCGGAGGGTCGCAAGCGCTACCGGGCTGTTCTGGAGACCGAATCGCAGCCTGCACCAAGCATTTCGGTGCCGCACGCCTCCGGTGAGCAGTGGCCGTTCGGTGTCGGCGAGATCTACGGCGGCCCGCTGTTCCACGGCCCCCGTTTCGCCGCGATCGAGCAACTCGACGCGGTCGGGCCCGCCGGGGCCGGTGCGACGCTGAAGGGCCTCGACGAGCTCGGCTGGCCCGAAGGGGACTGGGCGATCGATCCCGTCAGTGTCGACGGCGGCCTGCAACTGGGCATCCTGTGGGCGAGTGCGCACGGGCGGCCGCTGGTCCTGCCGGTGCGCATCGGGCGTGCGGTCTTCCATCAGCCGTTCGGTGAGGGTGGCAGCCTGCGCTGCCGCATCGCCGCCAAGCCGGTCAACGACAAGCGGGTCGACTTCGACATCGCGCTGGAGACCGCCGACGGCACGCTGGTCGCCGAACTCGAGGCTGTCGAGTTCTACGTCGCAGGCACTGGGGCGGACACGACGGCGTGAGTGGTTTCGAACCTGTCGCCATCGTCGGGCGCAGCTGCATCCTGCCCGGTGCCGCCACACCGGAGGCGCTGTACGACGCGACCCTCAACGGCCGCTGCCTGCTGACGCCCACCCGGCCCGAACACTGGCGGGGCGTGGACCCGGCGGCCCTGCTGGCCAGCGAACAGCCCGGCCTCCGGGTGTCCTCGGCCACCGGTGGCTACATCGACGTATCGCCGGACCTCAGTGCGATCGCGGCGCGGATCACCGATTTCGACCGCCTGGACCCGATCTCGCACTGGCTGGCCTACTGCGCTCAGCAGGCTCTCGGTGCTCCGTCGGCAGCACCGCGGACCGGGCTCATCGTCGGTAACCTGTCCTACCCGTCGGCGGGCAACACCGAGTTCGTCGAGGGCGTCTGGAACGGGAACGGCCACACCGATCCGCGCAACCGCTTCTCCTCGGGGCTGCCGGTGCACCTGGTGGCCGGTGCGATGGGGCTGACCGGACCGGCCTTCGCGCTGGACGCGGCGTGCGCGTCATCGCTGTATGCGATCAAGCTCGCCTGCGACGCGCTGCACGACGGCGACGCCGACGTGATGCTCGCGGGCGGCGTCAACGGCGCCGACGATCTGTTCCTGCATCTGGGTTTCACTGCGCTGCAGGCACTTAGCCCCTCGGGCCGGTCGCGGCCGTTCCACACCGATGCCGACGGTCTGGTTCCGGCGGCAGGCGCGGCGCTGGTCGCCCTTAAACGCCTCGAGGACGCCGAGCAGGCCGGGGACCGGATACTCGGGGTGATCCTGGGCGTCGGCCTGTCCAACGACGGGCGCCAGAGCGGCTTCCTGGCCCCTGCGGTCGGGGGGCAGACCCGGGCGATGACGGCCGCCCTGGAGCAGGCGGGCCTGACCCCGTCGGATATCGACTACCTGGACTGCCACGCGACCGGCACACCGCTGGGTGATGCCACCGAGTTGCAGAGCATCTTCGCCGCCTACGGCGAGGTGCCGCTGCGGCTCGGGGCGCTCAAGGGCAACCTCGGTCACACCATCACCGTCTCCGGTGCGGCCAGCCTGATCAACGTGCTCTCGGCGATGCAGGCCGGCACCATCGCGCCTGCCCTGTGCGAGAAACCCACTGCGGCGCTGGCCGATACACCGTTCACATTGGCGACCACCCCGATGCCGTGGGACGGCGCGGTCAAGCGGGCCGCGGTCAGCAACTTCGGCTTCGGCGGCAACAACGCCCACCTGATCGTCGAGAGCTATGTGCCCTCGCGCCGCGCGGCGGTGCGCCCGTCGGCGCCCTCGGGTGACATCGTGATCTGCGGGCTGGGTGTGGTGACCGGCGACGCGCGTGATGTCGAGACATTCCGGCGCCGGGCGCTGGGTCCCGAGGCGCAGCCGACCCCGCTGGACACGGTGGAGCTCGACCTTGTGCGCCTTGGCTTTCCGCCCAGTGAACTCAAGTCCAGCCTCAGCCAGCAGACCACGATGCTGGCCGCCGCCGGGCACGCGCTCGAGCAGGTGGGTACCGACCCGGAGCGCACCGGTGTCATCGTCGGAATGGGCTGCGACGCCACGATCGCGCGTCAGCGGCTTCGCGTTCTGCACGCCGACGACCAGGACTGGCTGACCGCCAACAGCGAGGCGGCGCCGCGTCTGACCGCCGACGGCGTGGTCGGCACCATGCCCAACATCCCGGCGAATCGCATTCACGCACAACGGGATTTCCGCGGCTGGGGGTTCACCGTCTCCAGCGAGGAGCTCTCGGCCATCACCGCTCTGCGGATCGGTGTGCGCGCACTGCGGCGCGGTGAACTCGACGCCGTGGTGGCAGGGGCGGTGGACATGTGCTGCGAGCCGGCGCACGAGCGGGCCGCCGACGCGGTCGGCGCCGGGGGATGGGAGCCGCACGGTGATGCCGCGGTGGCGTTCGTCCTCAAGCGGCGCGCCGACGCCGAGGCCGCCGGTGACGACATCATTGCCGTCATCGACACCGACGGGGCGCTGGGCGCTCCGGAGCCCAATATCGGCGCCGAACGTTTCGGGCGCACCCATGCGGCCAGCGCGGCGATCGAAATCGCTTCGCGTGCAGAGGCATTGCGCGCCCGGGTCCGGGTAGACCAGAACGGGGCGCAACCCGCTCCCGGTGGCACCCAGACCTCGATCTGGCTGGAGTCGCTGGGCGGGCGTGCCGACGGTGTCACGTTGTCGGCGGTTGGCCATCGGCCCCGCCCGCTGGCGCTCGGTGCGGTACCGCTGTGCGAGCGCTACGCGGGTGCGAGCCGTGACGAGGTCATCGGCCGGATGAAGCGCCGCGAGCCGGGCGGAAGCGGCCCGGTGCGGTGCTCGGTGGTGGCCGATAACGACACTTCGCTGGATACGCTGCGCACGGCGGCGGTCGAACGCCTGGAGCGTGGTGAGTCGCCGGTGATTCCCGGTGTCGCTTTCGCCGAGGGACCGACGACCGGGGAACTGGCGTTCATGTTCACCGGGGCGGCGGCGGCCTACCCGGGGGCCGGGCGAGATCTGTTCCTGGCGTGGCCCGAACTCGGTGATGCGCTGGCGGCCCGGCTGTCCGGGGTCGGCGATCTGGCGCGCCCGCTGTACGGCGCCGGGATCACCACCCTCGATCCCCGCACCCAGCTGACCGGCTGCGCGCTGGTCTGCCAGGCACATGCGGAGTTCTCTCGCACCGTGCTCGGGCTGGCGCCGACCGCGGCCATCGGACTTTCGTCGGGGGAGACAAATTCGCTTCTGGCATTTGGGGTCTGGCGTGATCTCGAGGAGATGCTCGGCGAGATCGAAGCATCCGGCATGTACGGCGAGCAGCTGACCGGAAGCTGCCGGGTGGCGGCCACCGACTGGGGTCTGGGTGAGCAGGCGGCACCGTGGGAGTGCTGGCGCATCAACGCACCCCGGGATCGGGTCGAGGCCGCGCTGGCCCGCGAGCCGCGCGCGTACATGACGATCGTCCAGGCACCCGACGACTGCGTGATCGGCGGCGATCCCGCGGCATGCAAGCGGGTGATCGACGCTGTCGAGGGAGCCGGTGCGATACCGCTGGGCCTGGACATGGTGATCCACTGCAGCGCCATGGATCCGTTCGCCGACACCTGGCGGGCCATCCACACCCGGCAGGCGCACGTCGCGCCGGGAGTGCGGTTTTACACCAACGCCGGCAACCGGGCGTATGTGCCGACCAGTGAGGCCGCCGCGGCGGCGATCACCCAGCAGGCCGTCGAACCCATCGACTTCCCCGCGACGATCCTGCAGGCCTGGGAAGACGGCGTGCGGGTGTTCGTCGAGCACGGCCCGCGCGCCATTCTCACCGGGGCGATCCCGAAGATCCTCGGCGACCGCCCGCATGTGGCGGTGGCGCTGGATCCGCAGGAACGCCGAGGACTACGGGCACTCGCCGAGTCGGTGTCCAAACTGTGGGTGCACGGCCTGCCGGTGCGCGTCGATGCCTTCGACGCACGACTGGAGCAACTGCGCAGTCAATCAGCCCCGGCGACAGCGGATATCGCCCGCAAGGTGACGCTGCCCGCCCACTGGCCCGACGTGGTGGCGGTCTCCCACGAACCAGCTCAACCTGCATCCGAGAACGGGAGCACCCCAATGCCGGAACCAGACCATGGAACTCTGCAGACGATGCAGGCGGCGCCGGCGTATCCGACGCCGCTGGTGATCCCGCAGCGCGAGGTCGTCGTCACCGCGACGGAGGTCGTCCCCGCGCGCGGTCAGACGGCGCCGGGCACGGTCGGCGACCGGACGGCCGTGGCGCTGAGCCTGGTCGAGTCCGTGGGCCAGGCCCATGCGGCGTTCGTCGAGCAGCAAGCCGAAGCGCACGAGTCGTTCCTGAGGATGCGCGGCGAGATGCTGGCGATGGCGGCGGGCCGGCGCGGTCCGGTCACCGTGGATGCCCCGGCGTCGCCGGTGGCGTTGACGTCGTCGCCGCAACCCGTTGCCGCACCGGTGAATCCGCCGCGCACGGCCGTCGCGGCGGCCCCGGCACCCGCGGCCGTACCTCCGCCGGCCCAGGCCGCACCTGCGGCTCCAGTGACGCCGCCACCCCCGCCGCCGGGCCCTGTCTCCTACACCTGCTGTGGTGGAGACGTAGCCGTTGCCGCCGTTGCCGAACAACACACCGCCGGGCTTGCCGTCCGGGCTGTCCGCAGTTCCGTTGGCGCCGTTGCCGATCAGCAGCGTCCCGAACACCACCACGGAGAAGCCGTTGGTAGTCGCGCCCGCCATCGTCGTGTTCGAGCCGAATGCCAGCCCGTTGCCGAAGTTGTAGGCGATGCCGTCAGCACCGTTGCCTCCGACGGTCGTGCCGCCGCTGCCGCCCGCCCCGCCTGCGCCACCGATCGCGTTGCCCGGCCCGCCGAAGGGGTAGTAGCCCATGATGGCCATACCGCCCTGGCCGCCGTCGCCGCCGGTGACGGTGCCTGCGCCGCCGGCCCCGCCCGCGCCGCCGATCACGTTGCCGTAGCCGATGCTCAGTGCGATACCGCCGGTGCCGCCCTTGCCGCCGATGACGCCTGCGCCGCCGGTTCCGCCTGCCCCGCCGACCTGGTCGTCGTAACCGCCGGTGCCGCCATTGCCGCCGGTGCTGCTCGCGCTGGCGCCGCCGTCGCCGCCGACGCCCGCGCTACCGAGGTAGCCGCCGTTCCCGCCGCTCCCGCCGGTGCCGCCGACGCCGGTGGTCGCTGACCCGCCGGTTCCACCTGCCCCGCCGTTGCCGGTGAACAGTCCGCCCGCGCCGCCTGAACCGCCGCTGCCGCCGGTCTCGAGGTCGACGGCGGTGGACCCGCCGTTGCCGCCTTTGCCGCCGTTGCCGAACCAGACCGCCGAGCCGCCGTTGCCGCCGGCCTTGCCGGCCTGGCCGGTTCCGCCATTGCCGCCGTTGCCGATGATCCCGGAGGTGCCGCCGTTGCCGCTGCCCCAGCCGCTGCCGCCGTTGCCGTAGAGGAAGCCGGCATTGCCGCCATTACAGCTGCCGGATGCCGCGGTGCAGTCACCGGCCACCGTGCCGTAGCTGTAGCCGTTGCCGATCAGCAGGCCCGCATTCGGATGATCGGCGGTGCCGTCGCTGACCAACAACGCCATGAAGTCGCTGAGCGCGCCGGTCCAGGGGAACAGCGAGGGCAATGTGGGCAGCACGGGGATCGCCGAGGCCGCAACGGTCGTCTTGGCGACGGCAGCGGCTGCGGGCGCGGCTGCAGCCGGCGTGGCTGTGGCGCTCAGCGTGGCGGCAGCGGCCGGCGCGGCATCTGCGGCAGCGGGGGAGACGGTGGTGGTGGTGGTGCTGGCAGCCGCCACCGGATCAATCGTGGTGGTGGCAGTATTGGCTGTCGACGACCGGCCGGTGGACGTGGCCGCGGCCGGAGAACTGCTGGAAGACTTGGGTTTCGAGGTTGTGGTGCCCGTGTGCGGACGGGCTGAGCCGGTGGACTTGGAGGTCGACGCTGACGCTGCGCTGTCGGTTGAGCCGGCGGCGTCGTTCGACGGGGCCGCGTTAGCGACCCCGGTGGCCCCGGCTAGGGACGCGCAGACACCGACGGTGAGCGCGCCGGCACCAAGCCAGGTGGACAGCTCGCCGTGCGGGCGGGAAGCGCGGTGGCGCGCACGAGAACGCTCCTCACGTGCCGCACGATGTTTTGCTGTCACTGTTCGTTTCCCGGTCCCCTGTTACCCCGGTCACAGATCGTAGCAAAGCAAGCTGGCGGCTCCAGCAAATGCCTGGTCAGGCCGTCGGATGCCGAGTGTCGTTGTGCCGATACATACCTTCGGTCGGTTATCCCGGGCCGGGCAAGCTCGGTGTTCGTCCCTGGAGTCGCGCCCTGTGCCCATCCCGGTAATTCCCGTCCGCTGTCTGCACCGGCTACTTCCGGTGCCGCCCGCCGCCGCCGGTGGAGCCCGAGGAGGAGTCGGACGCCTTCGCTTGCCGGGCCGTCCCACCGCTGGTCTTCGCCGCGTGCTTGGGACCCGTGGCCTCGGAGGAATCGGCCGACGTGGTCGTCGCTGCGGCGCTCGTTGCGTTATTGCCTCCGGTCGCGGCCGACGGCCGGCCGACGGCGAATCCGTTGATGTTGAAGCCAGGGCCACCCGCGGCGACCGTGGCACCGTTCTGCCCGACCGATCCCGCCAGCGCTGCAGCGCCCGGGCCGGCGCTGACGGTGTTGCCATTGCCCTGGGCATTGAAGGCGCCGAGCAATATCGACGGCGTGGCCGAATTTCCGGCAGCCACCGTGGTGTTATTGCCGTTGATGTTGACGGCGCCGGTGAGGATTCCCGCCGAGGAGACGTTGTTGTTACCGGTATCGCCCGAGATATTGAGTGCGGCGGAGGCGATTCCACCGGCTGCGGTGGTCTGCTGGCCGTTGTTGTTGGGCAGGAAGCCGATCGCGATGTTCAGGCCGCCGACCGTCGACGTGGTGCCCGGCCCCAGTTGCAGGGAGAAGTTCAACAACCCGGCCGCGCCGGTGGTCTGGCCGCCGGATCCCAGCGGATTGACACCGGCGGAGTAATTGAGGAAACCGAGGGTCGACGACGTGCCCTGGCCCAGCTGGTAGGAGAAGTTGAGGACGCCGATGGCGCCGGCCTCCGCGTTTCCGTTGCCGGTGTTCTGGCTGATGACAAGGTTCAGGGCGCCCCAGTTGGAGGCAGTGCCCGCCCCGATTTGCAGTGCGGTGGAGAAGAAGGAGGTGATGGCCCCGGCCGAGGCGCTGTCACCGAGGGCCGCCGCCCAGGTGAACGCACTCAAGACCGTGGTGGCGCTGGCGCCGTCACCGATCGCGATCGCCCCGTTCAGAAGGCCGCCCGCGCTCGCCGTCGCGCCGTTGCCGATCCCGATGGCGAAGGTCGTCAGGTTGCTCGTGCAGCCGTTGCCGTTGCCGATCCCGAATGCCGAGAAGCAGTTGGCGTTGGCGGCTGGGGCTGCACTGAGTGTCCCGGCGCCGAGCGCACCGGAGACCAGTGCCCCGAGCAACACGCCGCCTTTGACTCGAGCCTGATGCATCGGCGTACCTCAATGTTCGTCGGTGTCTTTGCCGGTAAGGACCGTACCTCTCCCCGGCGTGAGGCAGAAAGAGTTTCGGCCAACTCTTTGCCACATTCATAGCTGGCGCACACATGATGCCGGTGAGCTGCGGCAGCTCAGCGTGGTGGCCGGTTGCGGCATCCCGGCGACACGCAAGGCCGTGTCCTCGATGCTCTGGTGCACGATCGATAGCCGGGTATGGGTGCCGGGCGATCTGAAGCCGTTCGAACGCTGAGTGCCCCCGGCAGGATTCGAACCTGCGGCCTTCTGCTCCGGAGGCAGACGCTCTATCCCCTGAGCTACGGGGGCGCATCGAGATGACATGCGCCGTTTGGGCCTGCATAGCCTAACTCATCTCGGCGCTGCCCCACCAAGGCCCGCCCCGAGAGCGCAGCGACCCGGGATGCAGGTGCAGGCTCTGACCACGTCAGACCATAGGATGGACCCCCGTGACCCCCGCCGACCTCGCCGAGCTGCTGAAGAACACCGCCGCCGCGGTGCTGGCCGCGCATGGCCTCGACACCGCCGCGCTTCCCGCGGTCGTGACCGTCGAGCGCCCGCGCAACCCCGAGCATGGCGATTACGCGACGAATCTGGCGCTGCAGGTCGCCAAGAAGGTCGGCGCAAACCCCCGGGAACTGGCCGGATGGCTGGCCGCTGCGCTCACCGAAGCCGACGGGATCGCCTCGGCCGAGGTCGCCGGGCCGGGCTTTGTGAACCTGCGCATCGAGGCCTCGGCCCAGGGCCTCATCGTCCGCAACGTCCTCGACGCCGGTGCCGGATACGGCCATTCCGGGCTGCTGCAGGGCCAGAGGATCAACCTCGAGTTCGTTTCGGCCAACCCCACCGGCCCCATCCACATCGGTGGCACCCGGTGGGCGGCCGTCGGCGATGCGCTCGGTCGCCTACTGTCCACCCAGGGCGGCGACGTGGTCCGGGAGTACTACTTCAACGATCACGGCGCGCAGATCGACCGGTTCACCAAGTCGCTGATCGCCGCCGCCAAAGGCGAACCGGCCCCTGCCGACGGCTATGCCGGCGCCTACATCAACGACATCGCAGACCAGATCCTGGCCAAGGCCCCCGACGCACTGAGCTTGACCGGCGGGGAGCAGCAGGAGACGTTCCGGTCCATCGGCGTGGACCTGATGTTCGACCACATCAAGAAGTCCCTGCACGAGTTCGGCACCGACTTCGACGTCTACACCCACGAAGACTCCATGCACACCAGCGGACGCGTGGACCAGGCGATCGCCAAGCTCCGGGAGAACGGCGCCATCTACGAAAAGGATGGCGCAACCTGGCTTCGCACAACGGAATTCGGTGACGACAAGGACCGCGTCGTCATCAAGAGCGACGGCCAGCCCGCCTATATCGCCGGCGACCTGGCCTACTACCTGGACAAGCGCCAGCGCGGCTTCGATCTGTGCATCTACATGCTGGGTGCCGACCACCACGGCTACATCGCGCGGTTGAAGGCGGCTGCCGCCGCGCTCGGTGACGACCCGGACACCGTCGAGGTGCTGATCGGCCAGATGGTGAACCTCGTCCGCGACGGGCAACCCGTGCGGATGAGCAAGCGGGCCGGCACGGTGATCACCCTCGACGACCTCGTCGAGGCCATCGGAGTCGACGCCGCGCGATACGCACTGATCCGCTCCTCGGTGGACAGCCCGATCGACATCGACCTGCAGCTGTGGTCCTCGGCGTCCAGCGAAAACCCGGTCTACTACGTGCAATACGCCCACGCCCGGCTCTCGGCACTGGCCCGCAACGCCGCCGAACTCGGCCTGGCGCCCGACACCGCACACCTGGATCTGCTCACCCATGACAAAGAGGGCACCCTGATCCGCAACCTGGGCGAGTTCACCCGGGTGCTCGAGTCCGCGGCCTCGCTGCGCGAACCGCACCGGGTGTGCCGTTACCTCGAGGACCTGGCGGGGGACTACCACCGGTTCTACGACTCCTGCCGGGTGCTTCCCCAGGGCGACGAAGAACCCACCGACTTGCATCGAGCCCGGCTGGCGTTGTGCGACGCCACCCGCCAGGTGATCGGCAACGGGCTGGGCATCCTGGGCGTGTCCGCACCGGAGCGGATGTGAACGCTCACCCGGCCGGCCCACGGCACGCCGAGGAGATCCACCACGGCGGCGCGCCGCAGCGACCCGTCAGCGCCGCCGACGCCATGGCGTTGGCCCCGAAAGTGTGGCCGCACAACCTGATTCGCAGACCCGATGGCGAGGTGGTGATCGCCGGCGTGGCGGTGAGCGATCTGGCCGCCGAGTACGGCACCCCACTGTTCGTCATCGACGAGGACGACTTCCGCAACCGTTGCCGGGAGATATCCGCGGCATTCGGTGGCGGTCACAACGTGCACTACGCGGCCAAGGCCTTCCTCTGCAGCGAGATCGCCCGCTGGGTCGCCGAGGAGGGCTTGTCCCTGGACGTCGCCAGCGGCGGCGAACTTGCGGTGGCCCTGCACGCAGGCTTCCCGGCCGAACGAATCGCGTTCCACGGCAACAACAAATCGGTCGACGAACTCACCGCCGCCGTCAAGGCTGGCGTCGGCCATATCGTGCTCGACTCGATGACCGAGATCGACCGCCTGGACCTCATCGCCGGTGACGCCGGGGTGGTGCAGGACGTGCTCATCCGCATCACCGTCGGTGTGGAAGCCCACACCCACGAGTTCATCGCCACCGCCCACGAGGACCAGAAGTTCGGCCTATCGCTGGCCAGTGGCGCCGCCATGACGGCGGTGCGCCGGGTGTTCGCCGCCGACCACCTGCGGCTGGTCGGCTTACACAGCCACATCGGCTCGCAGATCTTCGACGTCGCCGGATTCGAACTCGCCGCGCACCGCGTGATCGGCCTGCTGCGTGACGTGGTCGCCGAATTCGGCGTCGACAAGACCGCCCAGATCGCCACCGTCGACCTCGGTGGCGGCCTCGGCATTTCCTATCTGGCACAGGATGATCCGCCGCCGGTGCAGGACCTGGCGGCCAAACTCGGTGCGATCGTGCACAACGAGTCGGCGGCCGTCGGCCTGCCGTCACCGCGACTGGTCGTCGAGCCCGGACGTGCCATCGCCGGACCGGGCACCGTGACCCTCTATCAGGTGGGCACCGTCAAAGACGTGGCGATCAGTGCCGGCTCATCACGGCGCTACATCAGCGTCGACGGCGGCATGAGCGACAACATCCGCACGTCGCTCTACGGTGCCGAATACGACGTCCGGCTGGTCTCCCGGGGCAGCGATGCCCAGCCGGTGCTGGCCAGGATCGTAGGAAAGCATTGCGAGAGCGGCGATATCGTCGTTCGCGATGCCTGGGTGCCGGATGACGTACACCCAGGCGACCTGCTGGCGGTAGCCGCCACCGGCGCCTACTGCTATTCGATGTCGAGTCGGTACAACCTGATCGGCCGCCCCGCGGTGGTGGCCGTGCGCGACGGGCGGGCTCGCCTGATCCTGCGCCGGGAGACCGTCGAAGACTTGTTGAGTTTGGAAGTGAGGTAACCATGAGTACACCCGAAAAGGCCATCGGCATCGCGGTATTGGGGCTGGGTAACGTCGGCAGCGAGGTCGTGCGCATCATCGAGGAGAGCGCCGTCGACCTGGCTGCGCGCATCGGTGCCCCGCTGGAGTTGCGGGGTGTGGCAGTGCGACGCGTCGCCGATGACCGCGGCGTGCCCGTCGGCCTGCTCACCGACAACGTCGAGGAGTTGGTGTCCCGCGACGACGTCGACATCGTCGTCGAGCTGATGGGCCCGGTCGAGCCGGCCCGCAAGGCGATCCTGTCCGCTCTCGAGCAGGGCAAGTCCGTGGTGACCGCGAACAAGGCGCTGCTGGCGCAATCCACCGGCGAGCTCGCGCAGGCTGCCGAGCGCGCGCACGTGGACCTCTACTTCGAAGCCGCCGTGGCCGGCGCCATCCCGGTGATCCGGCCGCTGACGCAGTCACTGGCCGGTGACTCGGTGCTGCGGGTGGCCGGCATCGTCAACGGCACCACCAACTACATCCTCTCCGAGATGGCCTCGACGGGAGCCGATTACGCCTCCGCGCTGGCCGATGCCAGCGCGCTGGGCTACGCCGAGGCCGACCCCACCGCCGACGTCGAGGGATACGACGCCGCCGCCAAGGCCGCGATCCTGGCGTCGATCGCGTTCCACACCCGGGTCACCGCCGACGACGTATACCGCGAGGGCATCACCAAGGTGAGCCCCGCGGACTTCGAAGCCGCCAAGGCGCTCGGCTGCACCATCAAGCTGTTGTCGATCTGCGAGCGAATCACCACACCTGAAGGACAGCAACGGGTTTCGGCGCGCGTCTACCCGGCGCTGGTACCTCTGACTCATCCGCTGGCCACCGTCAACGGGGCGTTCAACGCGGTCGTGGTCGAGGCCGAAGCCGCCGGCCGGCTGATGTTCTACGGCCAGGGCGCCGGTGGTGCGCCGACCGCCTCGTCGGTGATGGGTGACGTCGTGATGGCGGCCCGTAACCGGGTACAGGGCGGCCGCGGACCGCGGGAATCCAAGTACGCCCAGCTGCCGATCGCCCCGATGGGCGTGATCTCGACCCGCTACTACGTGAGCATGACCGTCGCCGACCGGCCGGGCGTACTGGCCTCTGTCGCAGACGAATTCGGTAAGCGCGAAGTGAGTATCGCCGAGGTGCGCCAGGAAGGCCTCACCGACGAGGAGGGCCAGCCGTCCGGTGCGCGGATCGTGGTGGTCACCCACCGCGCCACTGATGCCGCGCTGTCGGAAACCGTCTCCGCGCTGGCCGATCTCGAAGCGGTGCAGAGCATCAACAGCGTGCTGCGATTGGAGGGAACCAGCGAATGAGCACGACGAAGGTCCACACCCCGTGGCCGGGCCTGATCGAGGCCTACCGTCACCGGCTGCCGGTGGCGGCGGACTGGACGCCGGTGACGCTGCTCGAAGGTGGCACCCCGCTGGTCCCCGCGCCGCGGTTGTCGGAAAAGACCGGCTGCACAGTTCATTTGAAGGTCGAAGGGCTCAACCCGACCGGCTCGTTCAAAGACCGCGGCATGACGATGGCGGTCACCGACGCCGTCGCCCGCGGGCAGAAGGCGGTGCTGTGCGCCTCGACGGGCAACACCTCGGCGTCGGCGGCGGCATACGCCGCACGCGCGGGCATCACCTGCGCAGTGCTCATTCCGCAGGGCAAGATCGCGATGGGCAAGCTGGCGCAGGCAGTCATGCACGGCGCCAAGATCATTCAGATCGACGGCAACTTCGACGACTGTCTGGAACTTGCCCGTAAGCTCACCGCCGACTACCCGACCATCTCGCTGGTCAACAGCGTCAACCCGGTACGCATCGAGGGCCAGAAGACCGCGGCGTTCGAGATCGTCGACGCGCTGGGCACCGCCCCGGACATCCATTCACTGCCCGTCGGCAACGCCGGCAACATCACCGCCTACTGGCGCGGCTACACCGAGTACCACCGCGACGGCGTCAGCGACAAGCTGCCGCGGATGCTGGGCACCCAGGCCGCCGGCGCCGCACCGCTGGTGCTGGGCAAGCCGGTCAGCCACCCCGAGACCATCGCCACGGCCATCCGGATCGGCTCGCCGGCCTCATGGGATGGGGCCGTCACCGCACAGCAGGAGTCCGGCGGCCGCTTCCTGGCCGCCACCGACGACGAGATCCTGGCCGCCTATCACCTGGTCGCCCAGGCCGAGGGCGTGTTCGTCGAGCCGGCGTCGGCAGCCAGCATCGCCGGGCTGCTCAAGGCTGTCGAGGACGGCTGGGTCAAGCCGGGTTCGACCGTGGTGTGCACCGTGACCGGCAACGGTCTCAAAGACCCCGACACCGCACTGCGCGGCATGCCGACCGTCAGGGCCGTCCCGGTCGACCCGGGTGCCGTCGTCGCCGAACTCGGCCTGGCCTGAGGACAGAGCACCGGTGACCGTGAGCCTGCCTGCCGGACTGAGCGCCAGCGCGTCTGTCGCGGCGTCCAGCGCCAACCTCGGCCCCGGCTTCGACAGCCTGGGCGTCGCCCTGGGTCTCTACGACGAGATCCTGGTCGAGACCACCGACGGCGGCCTCGTCATCGAGGTGGACGGCGAGGGCGCCGGCCAGGTTCCGCACAGCCACGACCACCTGGTGGTGCGCGCCGTGCACCGCGGCCTGCTCGCCGCCGGTGCCGACGCGCCCGGGCTGCTCGTGCGCTGTCGCAACGTCATCCCGCACTCGCGGGGTCTGGGCTCCTCGGCCGCGGCCGTGGTCGGAGGCCTGGCTGCCGCGAATGGCCTTGTGGCACAAGCAGATCTGGAACCGTTGAACGAAGCCCGGCTGATCCAGCTGGCCTCGGAGTTCGAAGGCCACCCGGACAACGCATCAGCCTCGGTGCTCGGCGGGGCGGTGGTGTCGTGGACCGACACCCACACCCAGCCGCCGACATATGCCGCCGCGCCCCTGCGACTGCACCCCGACATCCATCTGTTCTCGGGCATCCCCGAGGAGCGGTCCTCCACCGCCGAGACCCGGGTTCTTTTGCCCGAACACGTCAGCCATACCGCCGCACGCTTCAATCTGAGCCGGGCCGCGCTGCTGGTCGTCGCGCTCACCGAGCGCCCCGACCTGTTGATGGCCGCCACCGAGGATGCGCTGCACCAGCCGCAGCGTGCCCCGGCGATGCCCGCCTCTGCGGAATTTCTGCAGGTCCTGCGTCGTTGTGGCATTCCGGCGGTGCTTTCGGGCGCCGGGCCGTCGGTGCTGGCGCTGACCACCAGCGCGGAATTGCCGGCCGAGGTGCTCGAACACGGCGTCGCCAACGGATTCGCGGTCACCGAACTGGGGCTCGGCGAGGGAGTTCGCTGGAGCACCGGTGTCGCTGTCCACGGCTGACATGGATACACGCCGGTGGCATTTCTTGCTTTCCGGCCGTAAAGAGGGATATTCTCGGTCCCGTCCAGGCAATCGCAGAGTCTTAACCTGCGCCGAGACTAGGACGACCACCAATTCTTCTCGTGTTCAAGTCGTTGACTGGCGGTTCGCCATGTGGCCGCGCATCCCGACGGTCACCGTTGGCGCTGAGATGACGGTGTGACTTCGCATTCAGCGAATCGGCTGAATGCCAGAACCCCTCGCACGATGAAACCGCGGGGTAAGAAAGGAAATCCGTGACCGATACGGACCTCATCACGGCTGGAGACAGCGCACCTCAACCGGATGCGCCCGCCGTGGTCTCACAACCTTCGTCGCCGCCTGAGCAGGCCGCCCGCACCGCGGACGCCGGCGCAACCGGGTCGC
Organism: Mycobacterium sp. DL592; assembly: GCF_011694515.1. Taxonomy (NCBI): domain Bacteria; kingdom Bacillati; phylum Actinomycetota; class Actinomycetes; order Mycobacteriales; family Mycobacteriaceae; genus Mycobacterium; species Mycobacterium sp. DL592. The sequence continues at coordinate 1,310,852 of NZ_CP050192.1, forward strand.
TCTCGACGATGGTTCTGCCCGAACTCCGGGCCCTGGCCAACCGCGTTGGCGTGAAGGGAACCTCTGGCATGCGCAAGGGCGACCTCATCGCCGCCATCCGGGAAGCCCAGAACGGCGGCAACGGAAGCTCGCACACCGCCGCCAACGGCGCGCCCCAGGCCGCCGCCGAGCCGGCGGTGGAAGCCCGCCCCGCGGCCGACACCTCCGGCAACACTGCCGAGAACACCGCCGAGAACGGCGCCCCCGAACAGCCGCGCCGTGAGCGCCGCACCGCCAACCGTGGCGCCGGGGCTCCCACCGAGAGCACCGAACAGCAGAAGCCGGCCGAGTCCGGTACCGAGCAGGCGCAGGCTCCGGCCCAGAACAAGCCCGATAACCAGGGCGAGTCCCGCAACGAGAACAGGGCTGACAACCGTCAGTCCAACCGCGAGTCGAATCGCGATTCGAACCGTGAGTCCAACCGTGAGTCGAACGACCAGGGTGGCGACGGCGGCAACCAGAACCGCGGCGGAGGCGGCGGCGATGACGACGGTGACCGTGGTGGCCGCCGTGGCCGCCGGTTCCGGGACCGCAGGCGCCGCGGTGAGCGCACCGGCGGCGAAGGCGGTGCCGGCGGCAACGAGGCCGAGTTGCGCGAGGACGACGTCGTGCAGCCGGTGGCCGGCATCCTCGACGTCCTGGACAACTACGCATTTGTGCGCACCTCCGGCTACCTGGCCGGCCCCAACGACGTCTACGTCTCGATGAACATGGTTCGCAAGAACGGCCTGCGCCGCGGCGACGCGGTCACCGGCGCGGTGAGGGTGGCTAAAGAAGGCGATGGCGGCGGTCAGAATCAGCGGCAGAAGTTCAACCCGCTGGTCCGCCTCGACAGCGTCAACGGCGGCCCGGTCGACGCGGCCAAGAACCGCCCCGAGTTCAGCAAGCTGACCCCGCTCTACCCGAACCAGCGGCTGCGCCTGGAGACCACCAGCGAGCGGCTCACCACCCGCGTGATCGACCTGATCATGCCCATCGGCAAGGGCCAGCGCGCCCTGATCGTGTCCCCGCCGAAGGCCGGTAAGACCACGATCATGCAGGACATCGCCAACGCGATCACGAAGAACAACCCCGAGTGCCACCTGATGGTGGTGCTGGTCGACGAACGGCCCGAAGAGGTCACCGACATGCAGCGTTCGGTCAAGGGCGAGGTCATCGCCTCGACCTTCGACCGGCCGCCGTCAGACCACACCCAGGCCGCCGAACTCGCGATCGAGCGGGCCAAGCGACTGGTCGAGCAGGGCAAGGACGTCGTCGTCCTGCTGGACTCCATCACCCGGCTCGGACGCGCCTACAACAACGCCTCCCCGGCGTCGGGGCGCATCCTGTCCGGTGGTGTGGACTCCACCGCGCTGTACCCGCCCAAGCGGTTCCTGGGTGCGGCCCGCAACATCGAACACGGCGGCTCGCTGACCATCATCGCCACCGCCATGGTGGAGACCGGTTCGACCGGTGACACGGTGATCTTCGAGGAGTTCAAGGGCACCGGTAACGCCGAGCTCAAGCTCGACCGCAAGATCGCCGAGCGCCGGGTGTTCCCCGCGGTCGACGTCAACCCGTCGGGCACCCGCAAGGACGAGCTGCTGCTCTCGCCCGACGAGTTCTCGGTGGTGCACAAGCTGCGCCGGGTGCTGTCCGGGCTGGACTCACACCAGGCCATCGACCTGCTGATGAGCCAGCTGCGGAAGACCAAGAACAACTACGAGTTCCTGGTGCAGGTCTCCAAGACCGCGCCGGGCATGGACAAGGACAACGTCGACTGACCTGGAGTTTCGGCCGGTTAGGGGCGTCGCAGGGCGTCCATACCCGGCGCCAGCAGGTCGTTCAACGCTGACCAGGGCACCGTGATCACCGGGGTGCCCGCGGTGAACTGATGGTCAGCGAAGTGGATTTCCAGGCCGGCCGGCGTGGGAATCCAGTTGTCGAAGTTCTCCAGCAGCGGTTTGTTGCCCGGATGGTTGGGCATCGGCGTGGCCGTGACGCCCATCGCCGGCGGCAACAACAGCTTGGTTTGCTCGGAGAGCCGGTTGAGGCCCTCCTGATCGTTGACGAAGAGTTCCTTGAGCGTGATCTGGCGCCCCGAGCGCGAGTCGATGACGACGTTGGTTACCGACCCGACGGAATGGTCGGCACCCTCGACGCTGAATTCACCGCTGATCAGCGCGGACACTGACGTGGTGGCGAAGCGGATCTGCGGCGAGGTCTCGAATGTCCACCGCCCCTTGTCCGGCCGCGCGGCCGTCGTCTCGTCGAGTAGGCGCTGCGCGGCGTGGTGCACGGCGTCGTTGAACGCCGCACTGACCCGCGGATCACCGCCGGTCAGGGTGTCGATGGCCAGATCCCAGCGCCCGGCGCCGTCGGTGGTCGTGCCGGTCGAACTCGACCGGTCGACGGTGTACGCCTTCCCGTTCGAAACTCCGGTGTGCACCGGTGCCGCGGTAGCCGAAGAGGTCAACGGCAGATTCTGTTCCCAGTCGGTACCGCAGGCCACCAGCGCGGCTGCCAATGCCGTCGCCAGCACGACCACGCGGCGGCCGGCAAAGCTCATGAGGGCATTCTGGCAGCTGTATTCGCCAGAACGAAATGACCTGGTAATTTGCTGTCATTTCACCAACGCTGCACATGATTCGTGATAGTGCTTGGCGCTCAGCTGCTTTCGCTATGGCCCATGGCGCACCAAATTTCACTGGTCAAGCATCACCGCGCAGGTGGAGCCTGCAGTCCGGGCAACACGTATCGACGCATGTAGCGACGCACCGCCTCGTAGTCGTCGGCGTCCAGGGTGTCGCCGGGCACGGTGCCCAGGCTGATCTGCACCCGGGCCACCCACTCGGCGGCCTCGTCCAGGTCGGTGTCGGGGTGGATCTCGCCGCGCTCGCGCGCACTTTCGAGGTACGGGCGCCAGAAGTGGCCGAGGTCGGGCAACAACCCCTGCACGCCCGCGCCGGCGCAGGCAGCGAACTCGTCGGGCTCCTCGCGCCGCAGCTGCATCACCAGCGCCCCGGGGGTTTCGTGGGCGCTGCGGCCCAGCCGGACGCCGACGGTCAGCTGCTCCTCGAAACCGGGGAGGGCCGCCAGGGTCTGGTTGGACTCGTTCCAGAACGCCTCGTTGAGCCGAACGATCGCCGCCCCCAGCAGTGCCACCTTGTCCGGGTAGTGCCGGTAGAGCCAGCCGCGCGACACACCGGCCGCCTCGGCCACCTCCGACACGGTCGTCGCCCGGATGCCCTTGGCCCGCAGACAGACTTCGGCAGCGTCGATCAGTCGCTCCCGAACCGTCTTGGTGGCGGTCCGGCTGTCCGCGTCGGCGCGTGCGGTCACCCCGGCTTCTCCTTCGGCATGTGTGACGATGTGCTCCGCCATCCTGTCAAACCTGGTCCCGCCGCGTCCGGGACGCGGCAGTAGACAGATTCCTAATCCTGTTTACTCTGAGCTTCTATTGTGACCTGTACCGCGCGCGCAATTGGCGGTAAAGCAACAACCCGACAGGAGTTCCATGGCCGAGACGGTCCAGCAGCTGCTTCGTGAACGCCTCCACGAGACCACCCCCGCGGTCAAGTTCGGCGATCAGGTGTGGACCTGGCAGGCCCATCTCGACGAGGCGTCGCGGCAGGCGGCGGCTCTGATCGCGCTCGCCGACGCCGACCGCCCGCTGCACGTCGGAACCCTGCTGGGCAATACCCCCGCCATGCTCACCGCGATGGCCGCCGCCGGGCTGGGCGGCTACGTGCTCTGCGGGGTCAACAACACCCGCCGCGGCGAGGCGCTGGGACGCGACATCGCCAAAGCCCACTGCCAGATCCTGCTGACCGATGCTGAGCACCGGGGCCTGCTCGACGGTTTCGACCTTGCTGGCGTGCGGGTGCTCGACGTCGACTCCGAGGAATGGCGGCGGTTGCTGGCCGACGCGGGGGAGCTGACTCCGCACCGCGAGGTCACCGCCACCGACACCTTCATGCTGATCTTCACCTCCGGCACCAGCGGCGAGCCCAAGGCCGTCCAGGTGGCCCACATGATGGTGCCGTTCGCCGGCGTGGCACTCGTCGACCGCTTCGAGATCACCGCCTCCGACGTCTGTTACCTGTCGATGCCGCTGTTCCACTCCAACGCGCTGATGGCCGGGTGGGCGGTGGCACTGTCGGCGGGCGCGGCCATGGCGCCGGCCAGCTTCAGCGCCTCCGGTCTGCTCGACGACCTGCGCCGCTACGGCATCACCTACATGAACTACGTCGGCAAGCCGCTGGCCTACGTGCTGGCCACCCCCGAACGTCCCGACGACCACGACAACCCGCTTCGGGTCGCCTTCGGCAACGAGGCCACCGACCGCGACATCGCCGAGTTCGGCAGGCGCTTCGGCTGCACGGTCTGGGACGGCTTCGGTTCCACCGAGGGTGCTGTCATCATCACCCGCGAGGACAACTGTCCGCAGGGGTCGGTCGGCCGCGGATTCCCCGGGGTGGCCATCTACAACTCCGAGACGCTGCAGGAATGCGCGACGGCGGTGTTCGACGAGAACGGGGCGCTGGCCAACGCCGAAGAGGCGATCGGTGAGATCGTCAACACCACCGGCGGTGGCATGTTCGGCGGTTACTACAACGACGCCGGAGCCACCGACGAGCGGCTGCGCCACGGCATGTACTGGTCGGGCGATCTCGGCTACCGCGACGCCGACGGCTGGATCTACCTGGCCGGCCGGACCGCCGACTGGATGCGGGTCGACGGCGAGAACATGGCCGCCGCCCCGATCGAGCGGATCATCCTGCGGCTGCCCGAGATCAGCCAGGCCGTGGTGTACCCGGTGCCCGACGAGCACGTGGGGGACCAGGTGATGGTCGCGCTGCTGCTCGGCGAGCAGGCCAAGCTCACCCCGGAGGCCTTCGGGAACTTCCTCGCCGCCCAGCCCGACCTGTCGCCGAAGGCCTGGCCGCGCCACGTCTGGATCGCCCCCGAGCTGCCGACGACGGCCACCAACAAGGTGCTCAAGCGCGAGCTGATCACCCGCGGTGCCCACCCCGAAGGCGGGCAGCTGTGGACGCGCGCCGCCCGCGAGAAGGTCTACCGTCCGGTCACACCGGAATAGCCCCGGCGATAGCGGCGTTTGGGCAGGTGACGGTCAACCTGGCATACTGGACCGTCGACCACCTCAGGTACCGGTTCACGCCCGCTTACCAGGGAGTTTCCCAAGGGCGACCCGGCGACCTACGAATGAAGAGGACACCATGAAGACAGGCATTCATCCTGCCTACGGCGAGACCACCGTGGTCTGCGGCTGTGGCAACAGCTTCACCACCCGCAGCACCAAGGACGGCGGCCACATCGTGGTCGAGGTCTGCTCGCAGTGCCATCCCTTCTACACCGGCAAGCAGAAGATCCTCGACAGCGGCGGCCGCGTGGCCCGCTTCGAGAAGCGCTACGGCAAGCGCAAGACGAACGAGTCGGCTGACAACTAGCTGCCTTACCGACGCCCGATCTGTCGCGATTATTCAGCGAGAGGCCGGGCGTCGGTCTGCGTTCGGGCACAGATGACTGCGAAGGAGGGTTGAATGGCTCAGCAAGCCGCGATGGCGATAGACACCGTCCTCGCCGAACAAGCCGACCTCGAGCGTCAGCTCTCCGATCCCGAACTGCACGGCGACGCCGGTAATGCCCGCAGGGTCGGGCGCCGCTTCGCCCAGCTGGCCCCGATCGTCGCGACGTACCGCAAGCTCGAAACCGCCCGCGGCGACCTCGAGGCGGCACGCGAACTGGCGGCCGAGGACGCCTCCTTCGCCGCGGAGGTCCCCGATCTGGAAGCCCGCGTCGCCGAACTCGACGCACATCTGACCGACCTGCTCGCCCCCCGCGACCCGCACGACGCCGACGACATCGTCCTGGAGGTCAAATCCGGTGAGGGCGGTGAGGAGTCGGCACTGTTCGCCGCCGACCTCGCCCGGATGTACATCCGCTATGCCGAGCGGCACGGCTGGACGGTGACTGTCCTCGACGAGACCACCAGCGATCTCGGTGGCTACAAGGACGCGACGCTGTCGATCCGCAGCAAGGCCGATACCGCCGACGGCGTGTGGTCCCGGCTGAAGTTCGAAGGTGGCGTGCACCGCGTGCAGCGGGTGCCCGTCACCGAATCGCAGGGCCGGGTGCACACCTCGGCAGCAGGCGTGCTGGTCTACCCCGAGCCCGAGGAAGTCGAGCAGGTCGCGATCGACGAATCCGATCTGCGCATCGACGTCTACCGGTCCTCCGGTAAGGGCGGTCAGGGCGTCAACACCACCGACTCGGCGGTGCGCATCACCCACCTGCCCACCAATATCGTCGTCACCTGCCAGAACGAACGCTCCCAGCTGCAGAACAAGGCCCGCGCCATGCAGGTGCTGGCCGCGCGGTTGCAGGCGCTCGCCGAGGAGCAGGCCCAAGCCGACGCCTCGGCTGATCGCGCCAGCCAGATCCGCACCGTCGACCGCAGCGAGCGGATCCGGACCTACAACTTCCCGGAGAACCGGATCGCCGACCACCGGATCAACTTCAAGGCACACAATCTCGACCAGGTGCTCGACGGCGATATGGACGCCCTGCTGGATGCGCTGGCCGCCGCCGACAAGCAAGCCCGGCTCCAACAGGCCTAAGAGCCCAGACATGACCGGGAACCGAGCCTCAGGCCTGAGGCAGCTGCGGCAGGCCATCAACTCGGCCGCCGCTGCCCTCGCCGAGGCCGGAATCGACTCCGCCAGAACCGATGCCGAGCTGCTGGCCGCCCATGTCGCCGGCGCCGAACGGGGTCGGCTGGCCACCATCGACCCGCCCGGGCCGGACTTCTACCCTCGCTACGACCAGGTGATCTCCGAGCGCAGGCGGCGTATCCCCGTGCAGCACCTCACCGGTACCGCGGCCTTCGGGCCGCTGCAACTTCGGGTCGGTCCCGGTGTGTTCATCCCGCGGCCCGAAACCGAGGCGATGCTGGAATGGGCTGTGGCCCAACGTCTACCGGATGAGCCGGTGATCGTCGACCTGTGCACCGGTTCGGGTGCATTGGCGCTGGCGCTGGCGGCCGCCTGGCCGCGCGCCCGGGTCGTCGCCGTCGACGACGATCCCGGCGCCCTGGAGTACGCCCGGCGCAACGCCGAGGCCACTGCGGTGGACCTCGTGCATGCCGATGTCACCGTGGCCGGGCTGTTGCCCGAGCTGGACGGTACGGTCGACCTCGTGGTGTCCAACCCCCCTTACATCCCTGCCGGGGCGGTGCTGGAACCCGAAGTCGCCGATCACGACCCGGCTCACGCACTGTTCGGCGGCCCCGACGGCATGGCGGTGATCGGCCCCATCGTGGGCCTGGCCGGCCGCTGGTTGCGCGACGGCGGGTTGCTGGCTATCGAACACGACGACACGACATCACAGCAGACGGTTGAAACCATCAGCCGCACTGGACTTTTCACAGCCGTCACGGCGCGCCGTGACTTGGCGGGACGCTCACGCTTTGTGACGGCACGCAGGGGCCGACCCAACATGGAGGACGCACCATGACCCAGGTGTTCGACTGCGCAGACAGCGCCCGGCGCGCCGAAGCCATCTCCGCGGCGGCCGCCGCGGTCAAAAGCGGCCGGCTGGTCGTCATGCCCACCGACACGGTGTACGGCCTCGGCGCCGACGCCTTCGACAGCGACGCCGTTGCCGGTCTGCTGGCCGCCAAAGGGCGCGGTCGTGACATGCCGGTCGGTGTGCTGGTCGGGTCCTGGCACACCATCGAGGGCCTGGTCTACACCGTTCCGCACGCCGCACGTGAGCTGATCCGGGCGTTCTGGCCCGGGGCGCTGAGCCTGGTGGTCCAGCAGGCCCCGTCGCTGCAGTGGGACCTCGGCGATGCGCGCGGCACCGTCATGCTGCGCATGCCGCTGCACCCGGTGGCCATCGAACTGCTTCGCGAAACCGGGCCCATGGCCGTCTCCAGCGCCAACATCTCCGGGCGCCCGCCGGCCACCACGGCCGACGAGGCCCAAAACCAGCTGGGGGACCTGGTCCAGGTGTACCTCGACGCCGGGCCCTCGCAGCAGCAGGCCGCCTCGACCATCGTCGACCTCACCGGCCCGACGCCGCGCATCCTGCGGGAGGGCCCGATCAGTGTCCAGGCCGTCGCCGACGTTCTCGGTGTCGACGCCGCCTCGCTGACCGACTGATCGGCCTGGCGCCGGCCACAGCTTGGTGCAGTACGGTTTTGTGCAAATGTCCAGCGGAACCGAAGTCCTTCTCGCACTGTCGGACCGCGGTGCCGGTGTCCCGCTGCGGGAGTTGGCGCTCGTCGGCCTGACGGCGGCGATCATCACCTATTTCGCCACCGGTTGGGTGCGCGTGCTGGCCACCCGGGCCGGTGCGCTGGCATACCCCCGCGAGCGTGACGTCCACACCCGGCCGACGCCCCGGATGGGCGGGCTGGCGATGTACCTCGGCGTGGTCGCCGCGGTGTTCCTCGCCTCGCAGCTGCCGGCATTGACGCGAGGGTTCATCTACTCCTCGGGCATGCCCGCGGTGGTCGTCGCCGGCGGGCTCATCATGGTCATCGGCCTGATCGACGACCGCTGGGGCCTGGACGCACTGACCAAGTTTGCCGGCCAGATCACCGCTGCCAGCGTGCTCGTCACCATGGGGGTGGCCTGGAGCGTCCTCTACATCCCGTTCGGCGGCGTGGGCACGATCGTGCTCGACCAGGTCTCGTCGATCCTGCTGACGCTGGCGCTCACCGTCTCGATCGTCAATGCGATGAACTTCGTCGACGGGCTCGACGGCCTCGCCGCCGGCCTCGGGCTGATCACCGCCTCGGCCATCTGCATCTTCTCTGTCGGACTGCTGCGTGACCACGGCGGTGATGTGCTGTTCTATCCGCCGGCGGTGATCTCGGTGGTGCTGGCGGGGGCCTGCCTGGGCTTCCTGCCGCACAACTTCTACCGGGCCAAGATCTTCATGGGCGATTCCGGCTCGATGCTGATCGGGTTGATGCTCGCCGCCGCGTCGACGACGGCGGCGGGCCCGATCTCGCAGAGCGCGTACGGCGCCAGGGATGTCTTCGCGTTGTTGTCGCCGTTCCTGTTGGTGGTGGCGGTGATGTTCGTTCCGGCCCTGGACATGTTGCTGGCGATCGTGCGGCGCACCAGGGCGGGGCAGAGCCCGTTCAGCCCCGACAAGATGCACCTGCATCATCGGTTGCTGCAGATCGGCCATTCGCACCGGCGGGTGGTGTTGCTGATCTACCTGTGGGTCGGCATTGTCGCCCTCGGTGCGGCGAGCACGATCTTCTTCGATCCGCGCTACACCGGGGCGGTGATGCTGGCCGCGATCGTAGTGGCCGTGGTCGTCACTTTGATCCCTCTGCTGCGGCGCGGAGACGACGACTACGAGGGTGTTTACGACGCGGAGTAGTAGACGTGTTTAGGCCCGTCTACCATGTGGTACGGTGCTGGCAGAACCCGAAAGAAACCTCGCGGGTTGCCGGCCCCCGGCCCGTCGGATTCACCTCCGATGAGCCGATCTATGACCGACAAAGGGAGCTCCCCTTGGGTGATTCCAGTGCGCCTTTCGCCGTCCGATACGCTCGGCGGGCCACGTAAGAATCGCTCGAACAGCTCTCGACAACGCAAGATTGAGGTGAACCTGTGACGACGCCAGCGCAAGATGCGCCGTTGGTGTTTCCGTCCGTTGCCTTCCGGCCCGTTCGGCTGCTTGCGATCTGCTGCGCTCTGACCATCCTCGCTGTCGGTCTGGCCGCCTTCGCGGGCCACATCATGTACGGCGTGTTCTTCGGTATCGGGCTGGCTCTCGGTCTGCTCAACGCCGTCCTTGTCCAGCGTTCGGTGGAGTCGATCACCGCAGGCGACCATCCGCTCAAGCGCAAGATGGCGCTGAACTCCGCCACCCGGCTGCTGATCATCAGCGCCATCGGCCTGGCGATCGCGTTCTCGTTCCGGCCGACGGGCCTCGGCGTGCTGTTCGGGTTGGCGTTGTTCCAGGTTTTGCTTGTTTTGAGTACTGCGCTACCTGTGTGGAAGAAGATTCGCACGGGTGAAGACAGTGACGTTGTAGCCGCGGGGTCGGGCACCCCCGAAGAAGCATCGAAGGATTGAGCACACCATGAGTGAACGAATCCTGGCCGAGGGCGCCATCGAGGTCGGTCATCACACCACCGCCACCTGGCTCGGAATGACGGTGAACGTCGACACCATCCTGGCCACCGCCGTCGCCGCCGTCATCGTCATCGCGCTGGCGTTCTTCCTGCGGGCCAAGGTCACCTCGACCGGTGTGCCCAGCGGTGTCCAGCTGTTCTGGGAGGCGCTGACCACCCAGATGCGCGGCCAGATCGAGCAGGCCATCGGTATGAAGGTCGCCCCGTTCGTGCTGCCGCTGGCCGTCGCGCTGTTCGTCTTCATCCTCATCGCGAACTGGATCTCGGTGCTGCCGGTGCAGTACGGCACGGCCAACGGGGGGACAGGCGAGTTGCTCAAACCGCCCGCCGCCGACATCAACTTCGTGCTCGCCCTCGCGCTGTTCGTGTTCCTCTGCTACCACGCCGCAGGCATCTGGCGGCGCGGCCTGCTGGGTCACCCGGTCAAGCTGCTCAAGGGTCACGTCGCGTTCCTGGCGCCGATCAACCTGGTCGAGGAAATCGCGAAGCCGATCTCGCTGTCTCTCCGACTTTTCGGCAACATCTTCGCCGGCGGCATCATGGTCGCGCTGATCGCGCTGTTCCCGCCGTACATCATGTGGGCGCCGAACGCCATCTGGAAGACCTTCGACCTCTTCGTCGGCCTCATCCAGGCGTTCATCTTCGCCCTGCTGACAATCCTGTACTTCAGCCAGTCCATGGAACTGGATGAGGAGCACCACTAAATAGACGTGTTCGACCCCCGAACCACCCACAGCCTGGTAGGAGTCCTACCAGCAATCAAGGAGGATAGAGAATGGCAGCAGACCCCCAAATCGTCATGGGCGCCCTCATCGGTGGCGGCCTCATTCTGGGCGGCGGCGCCATCGGCGCCGGCATCGGTGACGGCATCGCCGGCAACGCCCTGATCTCCGGCATCGCCCGCCAGCCTGAGGCCCAGGGCCGCCTGTTCACCCCGTTCTTCATCACCGTTGGTCTGGTGGAGGCGGCGTACTTCATCAACCTGGCGTTCATGGCGTTGTTCGTCTTCGCCACCCCCGGCGCCTCCTAGCCGGCATGGGGGAGCACAGCGTCACCTTGTTGGCGGCTGAGGAAGGCGGCGGCACGTCGAACTTCCTCATCCCCAACGGCACCTTCTTCTTCGTGCTGGCCATCTTCTTGATCGTGCTCGGCGTGATCGGCAAGTTCGTCGTGCCGCCGATCCAGAAGGTGCTCGGTGAGCGCGAGGCGATGGTCGTCAAGACCACCGAGGACAACCGCAAGGCCGCCGAGCAGGAGGCCGCCGCCGACTCCGATTACCAGAAGGAGTTGCAGGCGGCCCGTACCGAGGCGGCGGGTATCCGCGATGAGGCTCGGGCCGAGGGTCGCAAGATCCTCGACGAGATGCGTGGCCGCGCCAGCGAAGAGGCAGCGGGCACGCTTCAGGACGCGTCCGAGCAGCTCAAGCTGCAAAGCGACGCGATCGCGGCGGACCTGAGGTCCTCGGTGGAAAACCTCTCGACAACGCTGGCCAGCCGGGTCCTCGGTGTCGAGGTGTCCACTACGGCGGCGTCGACGGCGTCGGGACGGTAGGAGAATGTCAACCTTCATCGGACAGCTCATCGGCTTCCTGGTCATCGTCTGGATCATCTGGCGCTACGTGGTGCCGCCGGTCCGGACCATGATGGCCAACCAGCGGGAAGCGGTGCGCAACCAGCTCGACGAGAGCGCCGCGGCGGCCGAGCGACTGGCTGATGCCGACAAGCATCACGCCGAGCGGATCGCCGAGGCCAAGGCCGAAGCCAAGCACATCGTCGACGAGGCGCGTGCCGATTCCGTGCGGATCGCCGAACAGCTTCGCGCACAGGCTGACGTCGAGGTCGAGAGGATCAAAGTCCAAGGCGGACAGCAGGTTGCGCTGTTGCGCACCCAGTTGATCCGCCAGCTCCGTTCGGAGCTGGGCGCTGAGTCGATCCGCCGCGCCGGCGATCTGGTGCGTGCGCACATCGCCGACCCGCAGGCCCAGTCGGCGACCATCGACCGCTTCCTCGACGAGCTCGACTCGATGGCACCGGCGGCCTTCACGCCCGAAGTCTCCTCGGATCTGCGCTCGGCAAGCCGGGAAGCGCAGACCGCGGTGGTGGCGAAGTTCGACGCCGTCTCGTCCGGGCTGTCCGGTGACGCGTTGTCGACGTTGTCCGACGAGTTGGCCTCGGTGGCCAGCTTGCTTGTCGCCGAGCCGATCCTGTCTCGTCACCTCGCCGAGGCGACCGGTGAAGTAGAGGCCAAGAAGCAACTGCTTGCGCGTCTGCTGGCAGGCAAGGTCGGCGACACCACGCTGAGCCTGCTCGATTCCGCGGTGTCCGTGCGGTGGTCGCACACCTCCGACCTGGTCGACGCCGTCGAGCATGTCGCGCGGCTGAGCCTGCTGGTGCGCGCGGAGCGCGACAACCAGGCCGACGACGTCGAGGAGCAGCTGTTCCGGTTCAGCCGGATCCTCGACGCACGGCCGCAGCTGACCTCACTGCTCAGCGATTACGCCAAGCCCGCCGAGGCCCGCGCCGACCTGGTCCGAAAGCTCATGAGCCAGGAGCACGGCGCTAACCCCACCGCGACGGCACTGCTGACTCAGACCGTGGGTCTACTTCGCGGCGAACGTGCCGACGAGGCGGTACTGAGGCTTGCTCAGTTGGCGGTCGCCCGCCGCGGCGAGATCGTCGCGCAGGTGAACGCGGCAACCGATCTCAGCGATGCCCAGCGCACCCGCCTCACCCAGGTGCTCACCCGCATCTACAACCACCCAGTTTCGGTGCAGCTGAACATCGATCCCGATGTGCTGGGCGGCCTTTCGGTCGCCGTCGCCGACGAGGTGATCGACGGAACGCTGTCCTCCAGGCTGGCCGCAGCAGTCACCAAGCTGCCCGACTAGCACGAACCACCCCAGACCCAGAACAAAGGCAGGAAGACGAAAAGCCATGGCAGAGTTGACAATCTCGGCTGACGACATCCAGGGCGCCATCCAGGATTACGTCTCTAGCTTCGAGGCGGACACCGGGCGCGAAGAGATCGGCACCGTCATCGATGCGGGCGACGGTATCGCCCACGTCGAGGGCCTGCCCTCGGTGATGACCCAGGAGCTGCTGGAGTTTCCCGGCGGCGTGCTGGGTGTGGCGCTCAACCTCGACGAGCACAGCGTCGGCGCGGTCATCCTCGGTGACTTCGAGAAGATCGAAGAGGGCCAGCAGGTCAAGCGCACCGGCGAGGTGCTCTCGGTGCCCGTCGGCGATGCCTTCCTCGGACGCGTGATCAACCCGCTCGGCCAGCCGATCGACGCCCAGGGCGACATCGAGGCCGAGACCCGGCGCGTGCTCGAGCTGCAGGCGCCCTCGGTGGTGCAGCGTCAGAGCGTCAGCGAGCCGCTGCAGACCGGCATCAAGGCCATCGACGCCATGACGCCCATCGGCCGCGGCCAGCGCCAGCTGATCATCGGCGACCGCAAGACCGGCAAGACCGCCGTCTGCGTCGACACCATCCTCAACCAGCGTGAGGCGTGGGAGACCGGCGATCCCAAGCAGCAGGTGCGCTGCGTCTACGTCGCGATCGGCCAGAAGGGCTCGACCATCGCCAGCGTCAAGCGGGCGCTGGAAGAGGGTGGGGCGATGGAGTACACCACCATCGTCGCCGCCCCGGCATCCGACGCCGCCGGCTTCAAATGGCTGGCCCCCTACACCGGTTCGGCCATCGGCCAGCACTGGATGTACGCCGGCAAGCACGTGCTGATCGTGTTCGACGATCTGACCAAGCAGGCCGAGGCATACCGCGCCATCTCGCTGCTGCTGCGCCGCCCACCGGGCCGCGAGGCCTACCCGGGCGACGTGTTCTACCTGCACTCGCGCCTGCTGGAGCGTTGCGGCAAGCTGTCCGACGAGCTCGGCGGTGGTTCGATGACCGGCCTGCCGATCATCGAGACCAAGGCCAACGACATCTCGGCCTACATCCCCACCAACGTCATCTCGATCACCGACGGCCAGTGCTTCCTGGAGTCCGACCTGTTCAACCAGGGTGTGCGCCCGGCCGTCAACGTCGGTGTGTCGGTGTCGCGCGTGGGTGGCGCAGCCCAGATCAAGGCGATGAAAGAGGTCGCGGGAAGTCTGCGCCTGGACCTGTCGCAGTACCGCGAGCTGGAAGCATTCGCCGCCTTCGCCTCGGATCTGGATGCGGCCTCCAAGGCGCAGCTCGATCGCGGTGTACGCCTGGTGGAGTTGCTCAAGCAGCCGCAGTACAGCCCGCTGGCGGTCGAGGATCAGGTCGTGGCGATCTTCCTCGGCACCAAGGGTCACTTGGATTCCGTTCCGGCCGAAGATGTTTCGCGGTTCGAGTCGGAATTCCTCGAGCACGTCAAGGCCAGCCACGCCGACATCCTGACCGGTATCAAGGAGTCCAAGAAGCTCTCCGAGGAGGCCGAGGAGTCACTGGTTTCGGTGATCAATGACTTCAAGAAGGGCTTCCTGACCTCTGACGGCAGCTCGGTCGTCGTCGAAGACGCTGAGGCGCTCGATCCGGAGGACCTGGAGAAGGAATCGGTCAAGGTCCGCAAGCCGGCGCCCAAGAAGGCCTAGGTAACCAATGGCAGCCACACTGCGCGAACTACGCGGACGTATCAAATCCGCCTCGTCGATCAAGAAGATCACGAAGGCTCAGGAGCTGATCGCCACGTCGCGGATCGCCAAGGCGCAGGCCCGGGTCGATGCGGCCCGGCCCTACGCCGCCCAGATCACCAGCATGCTCACCGAGCTCGCCGGCGCCAGCGCGCTGGATCACCCGCTGCTCGTCGAGCGGCCGGAGCCCAAGCGGGCCGGTGTGCTGGTGGTGTCCTCGGACCGCGGTCTGTGCGGTGGTTACAACGCCAACGTGCTGCGCCGGGCGGAGGAGCTGTTCTCGCTGCTGCGCGACCAGGGTAAGACGCCGGTCGTCTATGTCGTCGGCCGTAAGGCGCTGGGGTACTACAGCTTCCGGCAGCGCAAGGTCATCGAATCGTGGACTGGCTTTTCCGAGCGGCCGACGTACGACGACGCCAAGCGGATCGCCGACACCCTGGTGACGGCCTTCCTGTCCGGCGCCGACGACGACGGTGACGATCCGGGTGCCGACGGCATCCTCGGCGTCGACGAGCTGCACATCGTGTCCACTGAGTTCCGGTCGATGCTCTCGCAGACCGCCCAGGCGCTGCGGATCGCGCCGATGGTCGTCGAGTACGTCGGTGAGGTCGAGACCGGACCGCACACCCTGTACTCGTTCGAGCCGGACGCCGAGACGCTGTTCGACTCGTTGCTGCCCCGCTACATCGCGACACGCGTGTACGCGGCGCTGCTGGAGGCGGCCGCGTCGGAGTCGGCTTCCCGGCGCCGGGCCATGAAGTCGGCGACCGACAACGCCGACGAACTGATCAAGGGGCTCACGCTGGCGGCCAACCGCGAACGCCAGGCCCAGATCACCCAGGAAATCAGCGAAATCGTCGGTGGCGCCAACGCGCTGGCCGACGCGAAATAGTCCACGTAGGGAAGCGAAGAGGAAATGACTGCTACCGCAGAGAAGACCGCCGGACGGGTTGTCCGCATCACCGGGCCCGTGGTCGACGTGGAGTTCCCGCGCGGCTCGGTACCCGAACTGTTCAACGCGCTGCACGCCGACATCTCCTTCGGCGCGCTGGCCAAGACACTGACGCTGGAGGTCGCCCAGCACCTCGGCGACAGCCTGGTGCGCTGCGTCTCGATGCAGCCGACCGACGGCCTGGTCCGCGGCGTGGAGGTCACCGACACCGGCGCCTCCATCTCGGTGCCGGTGGGTGACGGCGTCAAGGGCCACGTGTTCAACGCCCTCGGTGACTGCCTCGACGAGCCCGGCTACGGCAAGGACTTCGACCACTGGTCGATCCACCGCAAGCCCCCGGCCTTCGCCGACCTCGAGCCGCGCACCGAGATGCTCGAGACCGGTCTGAAGGTCGTCGACCTGCTCACCCCGTACGTGCGCGGCGGCAAGATCGCCCTGTTCGGCGGTGCCGGCGTCGGCAAGACCGTCCTGATCCAGGAGATGATCAACCGCATCGCCCGCAACTTCGGTGGCACCTCGGTGTTCGCCGGCGTGGGGGAGCGCACCCGTGAGGGCAACGACCTCTGGGTCGAGCTCGCCGATGCCAACGTGCTCAAGGACACCGCCTTGGTGTTCGGCCAGATGGACGAGCCGCCGGGCACCCGTATGCGCGTCGCCCTCTCGGCGCTGACGATGGCCGAGTACTTCCGCGACGAGCAGGGCCAGGACGTGCTGCTGTTCATCGACAACATCTTCCGGTTCACCCAGGCCGGCTCGGAGGTGTCGACCCTGCTGGGCCGCATGCCTTCCGCGGTGGGTTACCAGCCGACCCTGGCCGACGAGATGGGTGAGCTCCAGGAGCGCATCACCTCGACCCGCGGCCGGTCGATCACCTCGATGCAGGCCGTGTATGTGCCCGCCGACGACTACACCGACCCGGCGCCGGCGACCACGTTCGCCCACCTCGATGCCACCACGGAGCTTTCGCGTGCGGTGTTCTCGAAGGGCATCTTCCCGGCGGTGGATCCGCTGGCGTCGAGCTCGACGATCCTGCACCCCAGCGTCGTCGGCGACGAGCACTACCGCGTTGCCCAGGAAGTCATCCGAATCCTGCAGCGCTACAAGGACCTCCAGGACATCATCGCGATCCTCGGTATCGACGAGCTGTCCGAAGAGGACAAGGTGCTGGTCTACCGGGCGCGCAAGATCGAGCGCTTCCTGAGCCAGAACATGATGGCTGCCGAGCAGTTCACCGGTCAGCCCGGCTCGACGGTCCCGCTCAAGGAGACCATCGAGGCGTTCGACAAGCTGGCCAAGGGCGAGTTCGATCACCTGCCCGAGCAGGCGTTCTTCCTCATCGGTGGCCTCGACGACCTGGCGAAGAAGGCCGAGAGCCTCGGCGCCAAGCTGTGATTCGCCCGACGACGAGCCGAAAGGTGATGTGAGATGGCCGAATTGGACGTCGACATCGTCGCCGTCGAGCGCAAGATCTGGTCGGGTAAGGCGACTTTCGTCTTCACCCGCACCACATCGGGTGAGATCGGCATCCTGCCCCGCCACATCCCGCTGGTCGCCCAGTTGGTCGACGACGCGATGGTTCGGGTCGAGCGTGACGGTGAGGACGATCTGCGGATCGCCGTCGACGGCGGCTACCTGTCGGTGACCGAGACCGGTGTCACCATCCTCGCCGAGTCCGCTGAGTTCGAGTCCGAGATCGACGCCGACGCCGCCAAGGCGGATGCCGCCAGCGACGATCCCGAGACCGCGGCTCGCGGCAGGGCCCGGCTGCGGGCCGTCGGCCAACTCGACTAGACCGGGAACAGCGACCGATGAGCGCGCCGATGATTGTCATGGCCGCGCTCAGCACTGTGCTGTTGCTCGTCGTCGTCGCGCTGAGCTACCGGCTGTGGAAGCTGCGCCAGGGCGGTACCGCGGCGATCCTGCGCGACATTCCCGCGGTCGGCGGCCACGGCTGGCGGCACGGCGTGATCCGCTACCGCGGTGACGAGGCCCGGTTCTATCGGCTGTCGTCGCTGCGTTGGTGGCCGGACCGCAGGCTCGGCCGACCCGGCCTCGAGGTCATTTCCCGGCGCGGGCCGCGCGGCGACGAGTTCGACATCATGACCGAAGAGATCGTGGTACTCGAACTGCACGACATCACCGCCGAACGACGCCGCGGATATGAGATCGCCCTGGACCGGGGCGCGTTGACGGCCTTCCTGTCCTGGGTCGAGTCGCGGCCGTCGCCGCGGTCGCGGCGCCGAGCCGTCTGACCTATGTCTTCTGCGGCCGCTCGGCGTCGGCCCCGCCCGGCTGCCAGAGCACGTCGCCGTCGGGGTTCGCCACCCGCGACAGGATGAACAGCAGATCCGAGAGCCGGTTGAGGTAGCGGGCCGGCAGCGGACTGACCGTGTCGGGGTAGGCCTTCACCGCGATCCAGGCGGACCGCTCAGCGCGTCGTGTCACTGTCCGCGCCACGTGGAGCAGGGCTGAGAGTGCCGTGCCGCCGGGCAGGATGAACGAGTTCAGCGCCGGCAGGTCCTCGTTGTAGTGGTCGCACCACGCTTCGAGGCGATCGATATAGGGCGCGGTGATGCGGAGCGGCGGGTATTCGGGGTTCTCGACGACCGGTGTCGACAGGTCCGCACCGGCGTCGAACAGGTCGTTCTGGATCTGGATCAGGACCTTGCGCAGATCCTCGTCGGGTTGCCCGACAGCCACCGCCACGCCGAGCGCCGCGTTGGCCTCGTCGCAGTCCGCGTAGGCGATCAGGCGCGGATCGCTCTTCTCCACGCGTGAGAAATCACTCAGCCCGGACGTCCCGTCGTCACCGGTACGGGTATAGATGCGGGTCAAGTGGACTGCCATAGCGCAACGGTACCGGCGGCTGTCCCGGCGAACAGCGTTGGCTCCACTAAACTCAGCCCCGTGGGCGAGCGTTTCGTGGTGACCGGCGGCAACCGGCTGTCGGGTGAGGTCGCGGTAGGCGGCGCCAAGAACAGCGTCCTGAAACTGATGGCCGCCAGCCTGCTGGCCGAGGGCACCACGACGATCACCAATTGCCCGGACATTCTCGACGTTCCGCTGATGGCCGAAGTCCTGCGTGGGCTAGGCGCCAACGTCGAGCTCGACGGTTCGGTCGTGCGGATCACCTCGCCTGAGGAGCCCAAGTACGAGGCCGATTTCGCCGCTGTGCGGCAGTTCCGGGCGTCGGTCTGCGTGTTGGGTCCGCTGGTGGGCCGGTGCAAGCGGGCCAGAGTGGCGTTGCCCGGCGGTGACGCGATCGGATCGCGCCCGCTCGACATGCACCAGTCGGGCCTGCGTCAGCTCGGCGCCGAGTGCAACATCGAGCACGGCTGCGTTGTCGCCTCGGCTGACCATCTGCGCGGCGCGGAGATCCAGTTGGAGTTCCCGTCCGTCGGGGCGACCGAGAACATCCTGATGGCCGCGGTCCTCGCTGAGGGCGTGACCACCATCCACAACGCCGCGCGGGAACCCGACGTGGTCGACCTGTGCGAGATGCTCAATCAGATGGGCGCCCAGGTCGAGGGCGCCGGGACCTCGACGTTGACGATCAACGGGGTGCCCAAGCTGTATCCGACCGAGCACCGGGTGATCGGTGACCGGATCGTGGCGGCGACGTGGGGCATCGCTGCCGCGATGACCCGGGGTGACATCTCGGTCACCGGCGTCGATCCCGCCCACCTGCAGTTGGTGTTGCACAAGTTGCACGACACCGGTGCGACGGTCACCCAGAGCGACGACGGGTTCCGCATCGTCCAGTACGACCGCCCGAAGGCCTGCAATGTGGCGACGCTGCCGTTCCCGGGATTCCCGACGGACCTGCAGCCGATGGCGATCGCGCTGGCGGCGATCGCCGATGGAACGTCGATGATCACCGAGAACGTCTTCGAGGCGCGCTTCCGGTTTGTCGAGGAGATGATCCGGCTCGGCGCCGACGCGCGGACTGACGGCCACCACGCGGTGGTGCGGGGTCTTCCGCAGCTGTCGAGCGCGCCGGTGTGGTGCTCCGATATCCGGGCCGGCGCAGGTCTGGTGCTCGCCGGCCTGGTGGCCGACGGCGAGACCGAAGTGCACGACGTGTTCCACATCGACCGTGGTTATCCGCTGTTTGTGGAGAATCTGGCCAGGCTAGGTGCGGAGATCGAAAGAGTCGTGTAGTGTGGGCGGTCGGCCAGCTGCGCTGGGCCCAGGAATGGGATGGCAGCAGCAATTTGACGGCCGACTCTAAGATGAAGTAAGCTGGCAGGGTTGCCTGCTCGCGGGTTTCATCGCGGGTGTGTTGTTTGAGAACTCAATAGTGTGTTTGGTGGTTTTTGTTTGTTGTTTGTTTTTTGCCATGCCTTTAATCCCCCGGTTGGGGTGTGGTGTTTGTGATGCCAGTTTTTGGTGTCTTTTTGTTAGGTCAGGCTTGTTCTGATTCGAATTCACCTGTCTTTGGATGGGTTGTTTTTGTTTGGAGAGTTTGATTCTGGCTCAGGACGAACGCTGGCGGCGTGCTTAACACATGCAAGTCGAACGGTAAGGCCCTTCGGGGTACACGAGTGGCGAACGGGTGAGTAACACGTGGGTGATCTGCCCTGCACTTTGGGATAAGCCTGGGAAACTGGGTCTAATACCGAATACACCCTGCTGGTCGCATGGCCTGGTGGGGGAAAGCTTTTGCGGTGTGGGATGGGCCCGCGGCCTATCAGCTTGTTGGTGGGGTGATGGCCTACCAAGGCGACGACGGGTAGCCGGCCTGAGAGGGTGTCCGGCCACACTGGGACTGAGATACGGCCCAGACTCCTACGGGAGGCAGCAGTGGGGAATATTGCACAATGGGCGCAAGCCTGATGCAGCGACGCCGCGTGAGGGATGACGGCCTTCGGGTTGTAAACCTCTTTCAATAGGGACGAAGCGTAAGTGACGGTACCTATAGAAGAAGCACCGGCCAACTACGTGCCAGCAGCCGCGGTAATACGTAGGGTGCGAGCGTTGTCCGGAATTACTGGGCGTAAAGAGCTCGTAGGTGGTTTGTCGCGTTGTTCGTGAAAACTCACAGCTTAACTGTGGGCGTGCGGGCGATACGGGCAGACTGGAGTACTGCAGGGGAGACTGGAATTCCTGGTGTAGCGGTGGAATGCGCAGATATCAGGAGGAACACCGGTGGCGAAGGCGGGTCTCTGGGCAGTAACTGACGCTGAGGAGCGAAAGCGTGGGGAGCGAACAGGATTAGATACCCTGGTAGTCCACGCCGTAAACGGTGGGTACTAGGTGTGGGTTTCCTTCCTTGGGATCCGTGCCGTAGCTAACGCATTAAGTACCCCGCCTGGGGAGTACGGCCGCAAGGCTAAAACTCAAAGAAATTGACGGGGGCCCGCACAAGCGGCGGAGCATGTGGATTAATTCGATGCAACGCGAAGAACCTTACCTGGGTTTGACATGCACAGGACGCCGGCAGAGATGTCGGTTCCCTTGTGGCCTGTGTGCAGGTGGTGCATGGCTGTCGTCAGCTCGTGTCGTGAGATGTTGGGTTAAGTCCCGCAACGAGCGCAACCCTTGTCTCATGTTGCCAGCACGTAATGGTGGGGACTCGTGAGAGACTGCCGGGGTCAACTCGGAGGAAGGTGGGGATGACGTCAAGTCATCATGCCCCTTATGTCCAGGGCTTCACACATGCTACAATGGCCGGTACAAAGGGCTGCGATGCCGTGAGGTGGAGCGAATCCTTTCAAAGCCGGTCTCAGTTCGGATCGGGGTCTGCAACTCGACCCCGTGAAGTCGGAGTCGCTAGTAATCGCAGATCAGCAACGCTGCGGTGAATACGTTCCCGGGCCTTGTACACACCGCCCGTCACGTCATGAAAGTCGGTAACACCCGAAGCCGGTGGCCTAACCCGTAAGGGAGGGAGCCGTCGAAGGTGGGATCGGCGATTGGGACGAAGTCGTAACAAGGTAGCCGTACCGGAAGGTGCGGCTGGATCACCTCCTTTCTAAGGAGCACCACGAGACTGCGCCCCGCCCACATCGTGTGGGGGTTCGGTGAGTGCAGCGATTCGTTGGATGGGCCTGGCCTGTAGTGGGTTTCAGGTTCTGGTGCACGACAAGCAAAGTAGCCGGGACGGGGAGTTCTCTTCGGGGGATGTTCCTGGTGCTGCCAAACACACTGTTGGGCTTTGAGACAACAAGCCTGTGCCCCGGTTGCGGGGTGGCTCTGCGTTGGCGGGGTCGGAGTGTTGTTGCCTCACTTTGGTGGTGGGGTGTGGTGTTTGATTTGTGGATAGTGGTTGCGAGCATCTAGCACGCACGAATGTATGGCGCCGGCCTCTTTGGGGGACGGTGTTGTTGGTGTGTGTTGATGTGCAATTTTTCCTAATCTCATTTTTGGTTTTATGTTTGTAAGTGTTTAAGGGCGCATGGTGGATGCCTTGGCACTGGGAGCCGATGAAGGACGTGGGAGGCTGCGAAATGCCTCGGGGAGCTGTCAACCGAGCGTTGATCCGAGGATGTCCGAATGGGGAAACCCGGCACGAGTGATGTCGTGTCACCCAACGCTGAATATATAGGCGTTGGGGGGGAACGCGGGGAAGTGAAACATCTCAGTACCCGTAGGAAGAGAAAACAATTGTGATTCCGTGAGTAGTGGCGAGCGAAAGCGGAGGATGGCTAAACCGTGCATATGTGATACCCGGCAGGGGTTGTGTGTGCGGTGTTGTGGGGCCTATCTTCTCAGATCTGCCGGTCTGGGCTGCAGTGAGAAAAGAATGTGTTAGTCGAAGTGGCCTGGGATGGTCTGCCGTAGTGGGTGAGAGCCCCGTAGGCGAAAACATGTTCTCTGTAGTGGTAGGTACCCGAGTAGCAGCGGGCCCGTGAAATCTGCTGTGAATCTGCCGGGACCACCCGGTAAGCCTGAATACTTCCCAGTGACCGATAGCGGATTAGTACCGTGAGGGAATGGTGAAAAGTACCCCGGGAGGGGAGTGAAATAGTACCTGAAACCGTGTGCCTACAATCCGTCAGAGCCCTCGACTTGTCGTGGGGTGATGGCGTGCCTTTTGAAGAATGAGCCTGCGAGTCAGGGACATGTCGCGAGGTTAACCCGGGTGGGGTAGCCGTAGCGAAAGCGAGTCTGAATAGGGCGTATCCACACAACAGTGTGTGGTGTAGTGGTGTGTTCTGGACCCGAAGCGGAGTGATCTACCCATGGCCAGGGTGAAGCGCGGGTAAGACCGCGTGGAGGCCCGAACCCACTTAGGTTGAAGACTGAGGGGATGAGTTGTGGGTAGGGGTGAAAGGCCAATCAAACTCCGTGATAGCTGGTTCTCCCCGAAATGCATTTAGGTGCAGCGTCGCGTGTTTCTTACCGGAGGTAGAGCTACTGGATGGCCGATGGGCCCCACAGGGTTACTGACGTCAGCCAAACTCCGAATGCCGGTAAGTCCAAGAGCGCGGCAGTGAGACGGCGGGGGATAAGCTCCGTGCGTCGAGAGGGAAACAGCCCAGATCGCCGGCTAAGGCCCCTAAGCGTGTGCTAAGTGGAAAAGGATGTGCAGTCGCAGAGACAACCAGGAGGTTGGCTTAGAAGCAGCCACCCTTGAAAGAGTGCGTAATAGCTCACTGGTCAAGTGATTGTGCGCCGATAATGTAGCGGGGCTCAAGCACACCGCCGAAGCCGCGGCAACGTACTTTGTGCGTTGGGTAGGGGAGCGTCCTGCATCCGGTGAAGCCGCAGAGTGATCTAGTGGTGGAGGGTGTGGGAGTGAGAATGCAGGCATGAGTAGCGATAAGGCAAGTGAGAACCTTGCCCGCCGAAAGACCAAGGGTTCCTGGGCCAGGCCAGTCCTCCCAGGGTGAGTCGGGACCTAAGGCGAGGCCGACAGGCGTAGTCGATGGACAACGGGTTGATATTCCCGTACCCGTGTGTGGGCGCCCCTGATGAATCAGAGGTACTAACCACCCAAATGGTGCTAGACCGATCCCTTCGGGGAAAGGCGTGTACCGGCTGCGTGGGACCTTCTTTGGTAGTAGTCAAGCGATGGGGTGACGCAGGAAGGTAGCCGTACCAGTCAGTGGTAATACTGGGGCAAGCCTGTAGGGCGACATCTAGGCAAATCCGGATGTCATGTGCCTGAGAGGTGATGCATAGCCGAGTGAGGCGAATTCGGTGATCCTCAGCTGCCGAGAAAAGCCTCTAGCGAGCACACACACGGCCCGTACCCCAAACCGACACAGGTGGTCAGGTAGAGAATACCGAGGCGTACGAGTGAACTATGGTTAAGGAACTCGGCAAAATACCCCCGTAACTTCGGGAGAAGGGGGACCTCCTACTGTCATGGCCTTCGCGGCCGGCAGCGGTGGGGGGTGGCACAAACCAGTGAGAAGCGACTGTTTACTAAAAACACAGGTCCGTGCGAAGTCGCAAGACGATGTATACGGACTGACGCCTGCCCGGTGCTGGAAGGTTAAGAGGACCCGTTAACCCTTCGGGGTGAAGCGGAGAATTTAAGCCCCAGTAAACGGCGGTGGTAACTATAACCATCCTAAGGTAGCGAAATTCCTTGTCGGGTAAGTTCCGACCTGCACGAATGGCGTAACGACTTCTCAACTGTCTCAACCATAGACTCGGCGAAATTGCACTACGAGTAAAGATGCTCGTTACGCGCGGCAGGACGAAAAGACCCCGGGACCTTCACTATAGCTTGGTATTGGCGTTCGATACGGTTTGTGTAGGATAGGTGGGAGACTGTGAAACTCACACGCCAGTGTGGGTGGAGTCGTTGTTGAAATACCACTCTGATCGTATTGGACTTCTAACTTCGAACCGTATATCCGGTTCAGGGACAGTGCCTGGTGGGTAGTTTAACTGGGGCGGTTGCCTCCTAAAATGTAACGGAGGCGCCCAAAGGTTCCCTCAACCTGGACGGCAATCAGGTGTTGAGTGCAAGTGCACAAGGGAGCTTGACTGCGAGACGGACATGTCAAGCAGGGACGAAAGTCGGGACTAGTGATCCGGCACCCCCGAGTGGAAGGGGTGTCGCTCAACGGATAAAAGGTACCCCGGGGATAACAGGCTGATCTTCCCCAAGAGTCCATATCGACGGGATGGTTTGGCACCTCGATGTCGGCTCGTCGCATCCTGGGGCTGGAGCAGGTCCCAAGGGTTGGGCTGTTCGCCCATTAAAGCGGCACGCGAGCTGGGTTTAGAACGTCGTGAGACAGTTCGGTCTCTATCCGCCGCGCGCGTCAGAAGCTTGAGGAAAGCTGTCCCTAGTACGAGAGGACCGGGACGGACGAACCTCTGGTCCACCAGTTGTCCCACCAGGGGCACCGCTGGATAGCCACGTTCGGACAGGATAACCGCTGAAAGCATCTAAGCGGGAAACCTTCTCCAAGACCAGGCTTCTCACCCATCAAGTGGGATAAGGCCCCCCGCAGACCACGGGATCGATAGACCAGACCTGAAAGCGCAGCAATGCGTGCAGGGAACTGGCACTAACCGGCCGAAAACTTACAACAACCCAACAAAACCACGGTGTTGTAGGACACATTGCCTCGCAACCACAACCACACACATCACTGCACCCCACCACCAAAACACAATTTTCACACTCACAAACGAGTGAATAAAGTTACGGCGGCCATAGCGGCAGGGAAACGCCCGGACCCATCCCGAACCCGGAAGCTAAGCCTGCCAGCGCCGATGATACTACCCAACCCGGGTGGAAAAGTAGGACACCGCCGAACACA